>CAJXKO010000029.1 GCA_913055845.1 uncultured Bacteroidota bacterium
GAATACTTGAAGTCTCGCCCAAACGCGTCCCGCGTCCAGGAGGAAAACATCGCCCACCAAATCGACCTTGATGAATCAGAGTGACCGCCGCCCCCAACCTTTCACCTTCAACCTGCCAACCTTCAACCGATGAACAAAGCAATCGACTGGTTCGCCCGCAACGGCGTGGCGGCCAACTTGCTGATGCTGCTGTTGCTGCTGGGCGGCGGGGCCGCGGCCTTCACGACGGTACAGGAGGTCTTTCCCGAGTTTAGCCTCGATACGGTACAGATCGAGGTCACCTATCCGGGCGGTTCGCCGGAGGAAGTGGAGCAGTCCATCGTGCGCCGCATCGAGGACCGCATCGAAGGCGTGGAGGGCATCGACCGTATCCTGGGCACGGCCACCGAGAATGCGGGCGTGGTGACGGCGGAGCTAAAGCGTGGAGCAGATCTCAGCCGCGCCCGCACCGACATCAAGTCGGAGGTGGACCGGATCACGGCGTTCCCCGAAGAGGCGGAGGAGCCGATCGTGACGGAGGTCACCAACCGGCAGCAGGCCCTCCAGGTAGCCCTCTATGGCGACGCCACGGAGCGCAGCCTCAAGGAACTGGCCCAACGCACGAAGGACGACCTCACGCAGGACCCGCAGATCTCATTCATTCAGATTGGTGGGGTGCGCGACTACGAGATCTCGGTGGAGGTCTCGCGCACGGACCTCCGCAAGTACGGCATGACACTCGGCGAGGTGTCCGGCCTCGTGCGGCAGAGCAGCCTCGACCTGCCGGGCGGTAGCATCGAGACCGAGGACGAGGAGATTACGGTACGCACCGAGGGTCAGAACTACACCCAGACGGACTTCGAGGACATTGTGCTGCTCTCCCGCGAAGACGGGACGAACGTGCAGCTCGGCGATATTGCCCAGGTTGAGGACGGATTCGCGGAAAACTCCGACCTCATCACGCGCTTCAACGGCAAGCCCGCCGCGATTCTCAATGTCTTTCGGACCGGCGACGAACAAGTGCTCGCCGTGGAGGAGACGGTCAAGAACTACCTCGACGCGGAGCTCCGCCCGTCGATGCCCGCAGGCCTGAACGCCGCCATCTGGCAAAACAACGCCGAGGACCTGCGCAACCGGCTCAACCTGCTAATCGAGAACGGCATCCTCGGCCTCGTCCTCGTCATCCTCACGCTTACGCTGTTCCTGGCGCCCCGACTGGCCTTCTGGACCTCGGTGGGCATCTTTCTCTCGTTCACCGGCACGTTCATTGTCATGCAGTACCTGGGCGTGTCGATCAACCTGCTTTCGCTGTTCGGCTTCATCCTTTCAATCGGGATCGTGGTAGACGACGCGATCGTGGTGGGGGAAAACGTGTACGCCGAGCAAGAGAAGAAGGGCGACGCCCTGGACGCATCGATCCGCGGCACACAGCGCGTGGGCATCCCGGTCATCTTTGCCGTGCTGACGACAGTCGCCGCGTTCACGCCACTGCTCTTCGTGGGCGGCACGATCGGCAAATTCCTGGGCGACATTCCCACCATCGTCATCATCGTACTTCTGCTCTCGCTGGTCGAGGTACTGCTCATTCTACCCTACCACCTCTCCGAGCGTCCCGACCGCGAGGGCACCCCCAACCTGTTCATTCGGACACTCAACCGCGTGCGCAAGTGGGTCGCGGCGCAGCTCTGGACGTTCGTGCGCGGGCCACTCACGACGGCCCTCAAGTTTGCCACGCGCCACTACGGCGTCACGATCAGCGGCGGGGTGGCAATTCTGCTCGTGTCGTTCAGCTTCGTGGGCAACGGATACATCAACTTCGAATTTTTCCCCAGCGTACAGGGCAAACTTGTCACAGCCCAGTTGGAGATGCCCGCCGGCACCACGCCGGAACGCACTGAACGCATCACCGCCCAGCTCCAGAAGACCGGATACGAGGCCATCAACGACTTGGAAGCGGAGGCCGGGCAGGACCTCGTCCAGAACGTGTACGTGACCGTGGGCCAACAGCCCCGGGCCAACAGCGGCCCCAACCAGGCCGGCTTCACGGCCACGAGTGCCAACATCGCCGAGGTGAGCTTCGAGATGATCGACCCGGAGAAGCGGGCGGTCACGTCAACCCAGTTCGAGGATCGGTGGCGCGAGGAAACCGGGGCCCTGCCAAGTGCCCGTTCCCTTTCGTTTACGGCCAGCGTCGTGTCGGTCGGCGAGCCAGTCTCGGTGGAGGTGTCCGCCCCCACCGCCGACAAGCTCGAGCGGAGCGTGGACGCTGTACGCGACTCGCTGGACCGCTTTGCTGGCGTATTCGACATCAAGTCGGACCAGGACCAGGGCAAGCGCGAGGTGGAGCTGGGCCTCAAGCCCGCCGCCCGCTCGCTCGGCCTCACCCTCAACGACCTTGCGGGACAGGTGCGGGCCGCCTTCTTTGGGGCCGAGTCGTACCGCCTGCAGCGCGGCCAGAACGAGGTGCGCGTCTACACCCGCCTCCCCGACGACGAGCGCAACGCCATTGCGGACCTGAACGAATATCGCATCCGCACCCCAGCCGGGGCCGACGTGCCGCTGGAGGAGGTGGCTACCGTCGCGCTCGACTACGCCCCCTCTCAGATCAACCGCCAGGACGGCCGGCGCGTCATCACCCTCACCGCCGATGTAGACCCAGCGGTCACGACCGGCAATGAGGTGACCGGCGCGCTCAACGACCGCGTGCTCCCCAACATTCAGCGGGCCATTCCGGGCATGACCTATCAGTTCGGCGGGCAGCAGCGGCAGCAGCGCAAGGCCCAGAGCTCGCTCATTATCGGGTTCCTGCTGGCCCTGTTCGCCATCTACGCCCTGCTGGCCATTCCCTTCCGGTCCTACCTCCAGCCGTTCGTCATCATGAGCACCATCCCATTCGCGTGGATCGGGGCCATCATCGGGCACCTGCTGCTCGACATCTCGCTGGGCCTGCTCAGCATCTTCGGGATCGTGGGCCTCAGCGGCGTCATCGTGAACGACGCGCTCGTGATGCTCGACTTTGCGAACGAGGAGCGGGCAAAGGGCCGCAACTGGCCCGACGCTCTCGTGCGGGCCGGGCAGATGCGCTTCCGCCCCATTCTGCTCACGTCACTGACCACATTCCTGGGCCTCTTCCCCATCATCATCGAGCAGAGCGTGCAGGCACAGTTCCTCATCCCGATGGCCGTAAGCCTGGGGGTGGGCATCCTCTTCGGCACCGGCGTCCTCATGATGATTGTGCCGTCGCTGGCCATGCTGCAGGACCGTGCCCTGGGCTGGGTGCAAACAACCCTCCTCGGTTACGACGAGCCCTCGAAGCACTTTGGGGCGTATGAGGCGGAGGCGTCTCGCTAGCCGCCGCACGACATTCCAGATCGCGGATACACCCGACGCCCCCGAACCGCTACGGTGCGTGTCGACGCCGATGGCGCCACGGGCTGAGGCCATTTCGCCGCCCCTCCGCGGCGGTAATTTTGGGGGCCTCGTCCTCCTGCGTGTGGCGGTAGTAGAGCGTCGCTGCGAGGGCCGCCAACTCGTCCCGCTCGGGGTCCTCAAGCCGGAGCACCGACGGGTCGAACTCCTCATCCACGAAGTGGGTCGTGAAGTCGCCCTCGCGGAAGCCCTCGTGCTGCATGGCAAAGCGACAGAACGGAATCGTCGTGGCCATGCTCGCCACCTCGTACTCGTCGAGCGCCCGGACCATGCGGTCGATGGCCGCGGTGCGATCGGGGCCCCAGGTAGTGAGCTTCGAAATCATCGGGTCGTAGTGGATGAGGACCTCGCCCCCCTCCTCTACGCCGGCGTCCACCCGCACCCCGAAGCCTGAGGGGGCGGAATGCCGCTTCAGCGGACCGGGGTCGGGCAGGAAGTTCGAGGCCGGGTCCTCGGCGTAGACCCGACTTTCGATGGAATGGCCGTCGATGGACAGGTCGCCCGTGGTGTAGCCGAGTGCCTCCCCCTGCGCCACGCGGAGCTGCTCGGCCACGAGGTCGACGCCTGTGACCCACTCGGTGACCGGGTGCTCCACCTGCAGGCGCGTATTCATCTCCATGAAGTAGTAGTTCAGGTCCTTGTCTACCAGAAACTCCACCGTCCCGGCGTTCCGGTAGCCGCAGGACTCCGCCGCGGCCACCGCAGCCTCACCCATCCCGCGCCGCACCTCGGGCGTGAGGACCGACGACGGCGCCTCTTCGATCACCTTCTGGTGCCGCCGCTGGATGGAGCACTCGCGCTCGAACAGGTGGATCGTATTCCCGTGGTGATCGGCCAGAATCTGGAACTCGATGTGGCGCGGCTCCTCAATGTACTTCTCGATAAACACACGCCCGTCCCCAAACGACGACTCGGCCTCACCCTGCGCCCGGTCCATGGCCCCGGCAAAGTTCTCCGGCTCGTGGACGATGCGCATGCCTTTGCCGCCGCCGCCCGCCGCGGCTTTGATGAGCACGGGATAGCCGATCTTCTCCGCGATGCGCTCCCCCTCCTCTGTGCTGGCGACCGCGTCGGTCGTACCGGGAGCCATCGGGACCCCGGCGTCCTCCATCAACTGGCGAGCCGCCGTCTTGTCGCCCATGGCACGGATGGCCTCCGGCGGCGGGCCCACGAAATGCACGCCGGCGTCGGCGCAGGCCTCGGCAAAGGATGCGTTCTCGGAGAGAAAGCCGTAGCCGGGATGAATCGCGTCGGCGCCGCTGCGTTCGGCCACTTCCAGTATGGCCTCCTGGTCGAGGTACGACGCACTTGCCTCCGCGGGCCCGATGTGGTAAGCCTCGTCGGCCCGGCGCACATGGGGCGCGGAGCGGTCCGGCGTGCTGTAAACTGCCACGGTGCGGAGCCCCCGCTCGTGACACGTGCGCAGGACACGAACGGCGATCTCTCCACGATTGGCGACGAGAACCTTCTGAATCGGACGGGATGACACGGCGGGGTCCGTCATTTCGTCTGACTGAACGTGATGGCATGAATTCTGTTACGAGGGTGGACTCCAAACGGCCCTGCCGGTCCTCGGCCGGCCGCAGGGCTCGGCTCATCAAACTCGGTTCATCACCCCCGTTCGCCGCTATGCCGCAGACTAAAGACCTCTACGACGTACTCGGCGTCGACGAGGACGCGAGCCAGGAGGAGATCAAGAAAACGTACCGGAAGCTCGCGCGCAAGCATCATCCCGACCGCAACCCCGACGACCCCGACGCCGAGGAGAAGTTCAAGGAGATTCAGAAGGCCTACTCGGTCCTCTCGGACGAGGAGAAGCGCGAGCAGTATGATGCCCAGCGGCGCTTCGGCGGGGGCGGCTTTGGCCAAGGCGGGCGGGGCGGGGGCCGCGGTGCGTGGGGCCGCGCCGGACAGGGCGGCCCGGAGATCCGCTTCGAGCAGGGGGGCTTCGACGAGGCCTTCAGGGGACAGGGCGGCGGTGGAGGCTTCGGCGACATCTTCGAGAGTTTCTTTGGGGGACGCTCCGGGGGGCAGCAAACTCGGGGCCGCGACCCATTTCGCCAGCAACAGCAGCGCCAGCGACGGCCGCAGGGCGGCCAGGACGTCGAAACGACGCTACAGCTCTCCTTCCGCGAGGCCCTGGAGGGCGGACGCAAACGGGTGGAGCTCCCCAGTGGGGAATCTATCCGGCTCAAAATTCCGAAGGGCGTGCGGGACGGGTTTAAGATTCGCCTCAAAGGACGCGGGCGGGCAGGCCCCATGGCTCAGCGCGGCGACCTCTACGTCACCTTTGAAGTGGGAGAGCATCCCCGCTTCGATCGTAAGGGGGACGACGTCCACCTCACAGAACCCATCGGCCTGTTCGACGCCGTCTTAGGAACCGAGATCCGTGTGCCCACGCCGTACGGCCAGCGTCTCAAGCTCTCTGTTCCGCCGGGCACCCAGCCGGGCGAGAAGATGCGGCTGAAGGGACAAGGCGTGAAGACCGACGACGGTCAGGGCGACCTGTACGTCGAAATTGACGTCGACATCCCGAAGAACCTCTCCCGCCGGCAACGCAACATCCTCCGGGAGGCGGCCGACGAGGCCGATCTCCGGTAAAGTCCGGGGCAGGACCTCGGTTCTTCGCCCCTGCGCCCCACCCGCATTTCCGTCAACGAACCGGCCCGGTCTTCCCCGACCGGCCTGCACAACCGACGTGGGCCACAAGGTCCCACGCGTGCCGTCCCTCGGGCCTTCGCCGCACAGAACACGAATGGCCTTCGGGTTGCACTTCTCCGGTCTTGTTTCTCATATTTGATCGTCGAATACCCCACACCGGACGGGCTCGTCCTTCACGCCACCAAGCGGACGCGGCCACAACGGGCGCCCTGGGAACTGGCCTGGCGCTTCGACCTCCGTGGCCACCGGCCCACCCGACCTTCTTTTGCCTTCTGGATAGGCGCAACCGTCTCTTCAGGCCTCTTGCCGCCGGGCGGCCGGCCGCCGCACGCGTTTGTTTTCTAGTCTCCCAACCATCCCCGCTTCGGACTACAGTCTTCCGACGAATGCGACGTTTGCGACGAGGGGCTCAGGCTCTGCCTATCGCCCCGCACGGGCCCGTCGATCCTTGATTTCCCCACCAGTCCAATTACCGTTCTCACCGCATCCCCCATGAGCGACAAGCCGAAGAACGTTTTTCGCATTGACATCGAGCCATCCGAAGAAAATCCAGATCGTCATCCCACCCACGGCTGGCAGGTGCGCGTCAAGCGACAGAAAGAACAGCACACCAAGTACTTTTCCGACAAGCGCCACGGCGGCCGGGAGGAGGCCCTCGAAAAGGCGGTCGAGTACCGCGACGAGCTGCTCGAAGAGTTACCCGACCCCATGGACCCGGTTCGGCGCTCGGCAGAGGCCCGCTCGAAGACCGGCGTGATTGGGCTCAACTTCTGCTGGAAGGACGACGGCAGCGGCACGCCCAAGCCCTACGTGCAACTCAGTTGGCTCGAAGAGGACGACACGCGACGGAGCGCTGCGTATTCGGTACGCAAGTGGAACCTGCGGCGCGCGGTCTGGAAGGCCTGCGTGCGCCTGCATGAGGCCCGCGCGGAGCACGATGGGGAGGCCGAAGAAGTGAACGACATGTTCCAGACGGCTTTTCCCAACATTAAAGAGCAGTACGAGGCCGGCCCGGACGGAGAGGGCCTGCCGGACGAGGACGCCGAAGTGGAGGAAGCAACCGCGTAGTCTTCGAGGGTTGGGTGTGCGGGGACAACATATGGAGACGAGAAGCAGTGAGGGTTCTTTGCCCTTCACGGCTTCAGCCCCTGACCCTATCCGGCGGCACGCTCCTTCTGCGCACGACGGCGCGCCTTGGGCTTGCGGTGGCGCTTGCGGAGCCGGTACGCCTCCGGCGTTACCTCTACGAGTTCGTCCTCGCGGATGAACTCGATGGCGTCTTCGAGCGACATCTCGCGGGGCGGCGGTACGTGCTCGAGCTCGTCCCCGGCGGCCGCACGCATGTTTGTGAGCTGCTTCTCCTTCGTCACATTCAGATCGAGATCCTGGGGCTTATTGTTCTCCCCCACGATCATGCCTTTGTACACGGGGTCGCCCGGTGCCACAAAGAAATCGCCCCGGTCCTGAAGCTCCATAAGGCCGTAGGGCGTCGTCTCCCCCTCACGGTCCGCCACGAGGGCACCACTGGTACGGTGCGGAATGTCGCCCGCCCACGGCCCAAATTCCTCGAAGCGGTGTGTGAGCAGACCGGTGCCTTTCGTATCGGTAAGAAACTTGGAGCGGTAGCCGATGAGGCCCCGGCTCGGCACCTCAAATGTGAGGCGCACGCGCCCGCTATCCTGGTGCGCCATATGCTCCATCTGCCCCTTCCGCTCCCCAAGTCGCTCCATCACCACACCCATGTGCTCTTCGGGAATGTCAATCTCGGCGGTCTCGTAGGGCTCGTGCGTCTCGCCCCCGACCTCCTTCGTAATCACCTGCGGCATGCCCACGCAGAATTCGTAGCCCTCGCGCCGCATCTGCTCGATGAGAATCGCCATCTGCAGCTCCCCGCGGCCATAGACGCGTAGGGCATTGGCCGAATCGGTCTCCTCGACGCGAATCGCCAGGTTGTTGCGCGCCTCGTCGAAGAGGCGGTCGCGCAGCTGGCGCGAGGTCACGTACTCGCCCTCCTGCCCACTGAAGGGACCGTCGTTGATTCGAAACTCCATCGACATGGTGGGCTCGTCGATGTCGATGGGCTCCAGGGGAGTGGGCTCCTCGGCGGCGCAGATGCTTTCGCCAAGACCGATGCCCTCGACCCCCGCAATGGCCACAATCTCGCCGGGCCCGGCCTCGTCGGTCTCCACGCGCTGGAGGTCCTGGTAGGTAAAGAGTTCGCTGACCCTGGCCGGCTCCGTACTGCCGTCGCGGTGGCAGAGCGTCACCTTCTGGCGATTTTTGAGGGTGCCCTGCTCCACGCGGCCCACCGCAATTGGGCCCAAGTAGTCGTCCCGTTGCACGCTGGTGATGAGCGTCTGCAGCGTGCCGTCGGGATCGCCGGACGGGGGCGGAATTTCGTCGAGAATCGTGTCGAGCAGCGGGCGGAGGTTCGACCATTCTTCCTCGGCCAGGTCCCGCTTGCACTGCCCCTCCGTGGCCACCGTGTAGAGCACCGGGAACTCCAGCTGCTCCATCTCCGCCCCCAGGTCGATGAACAGGTCGTAGATCGCGTCGAGCGACTCCTCGGGCCGGGCGTCCTTGCGGTCAATCTTGTTGAGGACCACGATGGGCGGAAGCCCGAGCTCCAGCGCCTTCTGCACCACGAACCGCGTCTGCGGGAGGGGCCCCTCCGCCGCGTCCACCAACAGCATGATACCGTCGACCATGCGGAGCGTGCGCTCCACCTCGCCGCCAAAGTCGGCGTGGCCCGGCGTGTCGACAATGTTGATCTTCTTGCCCTCGTAGCGGATGGCCGTGTTGTTGGCCATGATGGTGATGCCCTTCTCCCGCTCCAGGTCCATGGTGTCCATCATGCGCTCCTGAACCGTTTCGTTGTCGCGGAAGATGCCGCTCTGCCACAGCATGGCGTCCACGAGCGTGGTCTTGCCGTGGTCCACGTGGGCCACGATGGCGATGTCGCGAAGATCGGTCTGCTTCATGGCGGGCCAATTGTTGCAGGTGCGGGCGGAGAGTGCCCCGCGGAAATCGAGAATTTAATAGATGGTGTGTACTCGCAGGCGGGGCATGCGTTCGCCTTCGATCCCTCCAGCCCCCTGCTGTACGAACAAATTGGAGTAGACTTCGTCGCCTCTCCCTCCGGCGGCTGTCCCTCCTACGGAACCAAACGGACAGGCCTAGGCGACGGCCATCGCCCCTCACGACTTAACACATATCGCCCGCGCCGGACCGTGCACGGAATGGAAATGGGAACTGAAGGGGCGTCACGAGGCTTTCCTTTGAGCAGTTGGCGCTTCTTCTAGGTAGTTTGGGGCGGGGCGTCCCCGAACATGAACGACGCCAGCAGGCGGTGAAAGTGGTGCGTGCCGACCTCGCCGGACGGCGAGTAGCGGCCGCGGTCGTAGAGTCGGCTCCCCACGCCCCGCTGCACCTGCTCCACGATCTCCTCGTCCTCCAGCTCCACGCGGTCAAGCCCCGCCCCGGCGCCTTCCTCCCGCTTCGTCTCGTCGGCCACGAAGTAACGAAAGGAGACCTTCGTCCGGGTAGGCCCAAGGGGCCGCACGATGTTGACGGAGAGGCCCCACGGGTAGAAATTCAGCATCAGATTCGGAAAGAGCCAGAAGTAGTAGGCTGCCACGTCCGTCCCCGCGTCGGGATGATCTCCCGGTAGATCAAACGTGTGCTCGCCGGAGGTCCCCACGCCCAGCTGCAGGCTCGCGTACTCGAACGGTGTGGTCGTGTACGCATCCCGGTCGAGCGCCCCACCCAGCGTATTGCGGTGGACGAACGGGATGTGGAGGCCCTCCAGGTAGTTCTCGCAGTACAGCGCCCAGTTGGCGTCGACGAGGTAATCGTGCGAGCCGGCCGCATCAAACTGCAGCGCCTCCAGGGCCATCCAGTCCACCCGCTCGCGGACTGGGGCGATCCAGTCGTCGAACGGCATCGCCGGATCCAGCGCACAGAACACGAATGGCCCCCACGTTTCCAGCTCCGCCACGGGGAGGTCGTCTTCGGGCGACGGGAAGCTTTCCGCCTCCTCGAACCCGGACATCGACAGGAAGCACCCGTCCATCCCGAAGCGGCGGCCGTGGTAGCGGCACTGAATGGACGTGCCCGGCAAGTGTCCCTCCCCCTCCACGAGAATGTTGCCGCGGTGGGTGCACACGTTCGAGAGGCAGTGAAGCGTCTGGTCCTCGTCGCGGATGAGGAAGAGGGGCTCGTCGAGGCATCCCTCCAGCAGCGTGAACGGTTTCACCGAGCCGGTCGTCTTGAGATCGCGCACGTCACCCACGAGGTGCCATGAGCGGGCGAAGACCGTGTCTTTTTGGTGCGCGAAGTAGGCCGGGTCGTGGTAGATCGCGGACGGCGGGGTCCAGGCCGTTCGGATGTCGGGGTCGACCTGGAACGGGGGCGGGCGATTCGCGGAGGCGTGGGAGGACGCGCTCATGGGACCGGGGAGTCGAGACAACGAGGGTGGGATCATGGATGAAGGCTCCCGACTCCACGTTGTTCTCCCCCCGCCGCTATCGTCTCATCAGCGCCAGGCCGAGGGCGGCCGCTCCCGACGGTTCCCCATCGCCACGGACCCAATCCGCTCCTCCATCGCCCGCATGGCCTGCGCCCCGGCGAGCAATTCGTACAACGCCTGTAATTCGTCAACGCCCAGCCGGATCGACACCTCCCCCGCATCGGTGGGGGCCGCGAGTCGCCACGAGTCCGACGCGGCTTCGTCGATCTCGTCGAGCACCTCCGCCAGGGTCCCCAGCAGCGTTTCGAACTCCTCGGTGTCAATTAAGAGCGTGAGGCCTCGGAACTCGATCTGGATACGGCCGCAGCACGCGCACCGGAAGACGTGCCCGTCGCGGGTGTCGTAGAGGTTCGGCTCGTGGACGCTGCAGTGGAGGGTCGACGGGTCGCTCATGGGACTGGGACCGTTGAACAGAGAATGTCGACTGGACGCTGCTGCGAATCCGGGCAGGGAGTTGTCGTATGTGGTTGCCAAACTCCTCACGTCAACGTGCAGCGTGGACGTGGGACGGAACAGCTACCGCCGGGCCGACGCGACGTCCGAGGCACTGGACTGCGGCGCGGCCTGGAGCCGATCGATGCCGGTCTCAATCTGCTCACGCATCCACTTCTCGAACTGCGGATGCGGGGCAAAACCCTTGCCGTAGCGATAGTCGAGGCCTTCCAGATACTGCGAGCCGCGGCCCTGTGAGGTCGTCCGGGCGGGAATCACGAGCGCCGTGCCGGTCTCCGACGCCTCCCGCACCATCCGCTGGATCTCCGGAATCGTCTCCTTCCGTTTCTCGGGCCAGTCCTCGCGCCAGGTGTGCACCTTGATGTTACGGAACGCATCGCCGCCGTGGGACCGCATCGTGTCGGCGATCGTGCGCAGATTCTCTATCCAGCGCGCATTCTCGTCGTCTGCGCCAGTGCCGTGCGCCAACAGGAAGACCGTCTCCTCCGACGGATCGGTGCTGATCGCCTCTGCGCGATCGAGAAGGCCCTTTGCGAAGTGGGGGCTCGCCTCCAGCCCGCCGAGCGTCGTCATCTGCAGGTGCGTGCGGATGCGATCGGGAAAGCGCTCGCCCATGATGCTCACCCCAAAGTCGTTCTGGAGGCCCAGCACGTAGCGGGACTTCTCCCGGAAGCTGCCCTTCATGGAGAAAATGCGGACCATAACGGCGGCCTTCATGCCGTCCGCCTCCAGCTGGCGCACGGCCCGCTCGATTACCGGCGGGTCGACCATGCTAAACGCCTCCGCGATGTTGTACTCGTCGGTGAGCGGGGCGAGACCTTTTCGCATCGTCTCGTTCCAGTTGTACTCCGAGCCGTGGGGGACGGCGATCACGCCGACGTCGTCGGGCGAGAGGGGGCGGTGCGCGGTGGTGGTGCGACGGAGCCAGCGCTCCACATTCGGGTGCGGGAGCACGCCCTCGCCGTCGGCCACGACGCCATCAATGGACTGGAGCGGGCGCTTCATCCACGCCCAGCTCGACATCATCGACGTGTACTGCATCCCCAGGTTATACGGCACCACCAGGACGCGCTCGTTTTCGCTGGCAGCCGCTTTCACCGTCTCGGTCGCCTGGCCGATGGCCACTCGGGACGCCTTCGTCGGCGCCGATCGGGTGTACTGCACGACGACCTGTCCGTCCCCGGCCAGCCCATATTTCTCCGCGGCACGCTGGGCCGACGCCCGGAGGCCGGCACGGATCGAGTCGGCCCGCGTCGAGTCCGTGGCCCCGTATCCGACGACCACTAGCGCCTCGTCCTTCGGCTGCTCCGAAAGGGCCTCGACCCGATCGAACAGAATTTCTTCCGCGAGGTAGCTCGTGCCCAGCGGCTCGGCCCACGTCACGCCGCCCCCCACTGCGGACATTCCCTCACGAGCGGCCTGGTAGAGCACGTGGTGCGACGAAAGAAACAGCGGCAGCACCACCGCGCCATCCCCAGTGTCGATCTGTGACAGTCCCTCCTTCAGGTTCGAGGTCGTTTCGTCGTAGGTCGCGAAGGCGAGCCCCACGTTGTCGGCGTGCTCACGGACATCCTTCACGACCTCTCGGGTCTTCTCGTTGCCCAGGAAGCCGCGGTCCGGTGCCAGGACGAGCACGCCGGGATTGGGATCGGATTGGGCCTGAACGGGTCCGCAAAGGACGATCAAGACTGCGAGGCCAGAAAGTAGAAAGCGGGACATGGGGTTGTATTGCGTATTTCGTATTGCGCGAGGGCTGTGGGCTGATGCGGGAGGCGTGATACGTGAGCGTCCTTCCGTCTCGGGAGGCGCCCTCACGCATCACGTCTCACGTTTTCATTCAAACGAGCTACCATCGTCCTGGAGCACGTACTCGAAGGTGTAGTAGCGCGACGCGGCGTTGCTCTCGGCCGGGGTTTCGGGCGTACCTTCGTAGTAGCTGAGGATGCGAATCTTGGCGTACGACGCGCCGTCGGCGGTGCGCACGACGAGGGTGCGGCCGGGCTTCGGACGGACGATGTTGTTGCCGTTCACGTTGTAGCTGTACCAGTCCTCCGCAGCGTAATTGGTGAGGCTCTCGGTATTCACCTGGGTGACGTCCTGGAATGCCTCCTTGGCAACGTACACCGCACCCTGCCCAGGGCCCCTCGGTCCCCCGTTCACGATGATGTCGGTGCTCTGGACGGCGATGTCCCACTCGGTGGAGGCCGAGTCGGCGCGGTTGTCGTTGGGGGAGCGCAGGACAATCTCGTTTTCGCGAAGGTCGAAGAAGGTGTACCGCCCGTAGCCCTGTGGACGCCCCGGACCGCTGGTCGTGTCGGGGTCGGCGGGGAGGTCCTCTACCCGGAGGGTTTCGAGGTCTTCGTCGCCATCGCCCCCGTCGTTAATTCCGGTGCTGTCGCAGCCGGCAAGGGCAAGGGCGCCGATGGTGAGGAGTGCTACGAAAACGGTTGAGAGACGTCGCATCTGCTCGGTCGGTTGTTCGGTCGTGGAAGAGTGTGGTCGAATTCGTATTGCGTGGTGCGTCGTGTATAAGGGGTCAAAACTGGGCCTCAAGTTCGACGAACCATTCTTGGCCCGGAATTGAGGGCACGCGGCGCGGATTGGTGTAGCCGAGCAGGTTTTCGCCACCCACCCGCAGTGTGTAGTCGTCGCGGAAGGTCTTGGAGAGGGTGGCGTCCCAGAGCGTGCGGGCCTCCAGGTATTCACGGTCGGCGTCCACGATGCCATTGCCGTCGAGGTCGGCGTAGGCGGCGCGGCCGCGGAGCGTCCCCTGCACGTGGGCGGTCACGCCCAGCGGAGCGTAGCGGTAGCGGAGCTGTGCCGTCCCGGAGTGTGGGGCGCGGCCCGGCAGGCCCGCGTACTCGGATGGCGCCACCTGTACGTCCCGGCCGTCTTCGCGCCGGTAAATGTCACCGTCTCGCAGCTGCTCAAGCACCTGCCGGTCCTTGGCTTCCAGGTAGTCGTAGCCCAGCTGGAGGCGGAGACGGGGTGCCGGGCGAAGCGTGATGCGCGCCTCCACGCCGCGGGTGAAGACCTCGTTGCGGTTGAGGTAGGTGAAGACGCTCTGCCCGTTGGTCTTGCGCGCCACCGCCTCGGCGTCGATCAGGTTGTCGACCTCGTTGTGGTAGGCGTCGAGACGGAGCGTGGTGTCCCCCCAGAGCGACGCAGTCACGCCGGCGTTGAACGCCCACGAGGTTTCGGGGGAAAGTGGCTCGCCCAGCGCGCTTGGGTCGCGGAAGAAGGTGTCGATCTGGCCCTGCTCCTCGAACTGCCGGAGGCCGCGCTGCACCTCCGTGATGCCGAAGACGCTGTATCCGGCCTGCGGGTTGGTAAAGTTGAGGTAGAGCTGGCGGAACGCCGGTGCCTTGTAGCCACTGCCGACGGACGCGTGGAACGACACGCGGTCGAACGGCGCGTAGCGGACGGCGAGCTTGGGACTGAGGCGCGAGGCGTAGTCACTGTTGCCGTCGAGCCGGAGACTGCCCGTCACGTCGAGCGACGCCAGCGGACTCCACTCGTCCTGCACGAAGCCGAAGCCGCCGATCCGCCGGCCCATCTTGCGGTCCGCGTCGATGGTCTCGACGGTCGTGCCCGCGCCCACGGTGAGCAGGTGATTCTCCCCGAGCGCCCCGCGCAGCACCGCCTCGGCCTCCCCGTGGTACTGGTCGAGCGCCGACTCGCTGCAGATCGTCCCGTCGCTGACGCGGCGGAGCGACTGGTCGGTGTGGTAGCCCGCGCCGTAGAGCGTGCCGGTGAGGCGCCATCCCGCGCCCAGCTGCTGCTCGATCTCCGCGGTCCCGTTCCAGTCGAGCCGCTCGTTCTGCTGGGTGTGCCGAATTTCGTCCTGGGTCCCGTCCGCGCTGATGCCCACGGCGTAGTCCTGCGCCTGTGAGGCGAGGCGGCCCCGCAGCGAAAGTGTGGTGCTCGAATTGGCCTCATACTGCCCGCGGGCCTGCGCCGTGTAGTCGACGTAGCCGGGACGGGTGGGCGAGAGGGTGCCCGGCGCCAGGTCGTAGCCGCCCGTCCGGTACCGATCCACAAAGACCGAGCCCTGCCACGGCCCCTGCTCCCCGTCGAGCTGAGCACTCACGTCCACCGTGCCGTGCGTGCCGTAGCGAGTGCGCACCTGCCCCCCCAGCGGCGCGTCCGGCGTCTCCGTGATGAGGTTGACCACACCCGCGAGCGCCTCGCTGCCGTACAGCGAGGACGTGGGCCCGCGCACGATCTCGACGCGCTCCACGTTGGCGGTCGTCAGCCGGTCGAGGTCGAGCGTGCCCGCCGTGCGCCCGATAATGGGTTCGCCGTCGACAAGGATGAGCGTGTAGTCGGCCCCAAGCCCGCGCATCTGCAGGCCCGACCCGTGGTCATTGTTGATCGTGAGGCCGGGCTGACTGGCGAGCAGGTCCGTCATTCGGGCCGCGCCCTGCGCCTCGATCTCCTGCTGCCCGAGCACTGACACCGGCACGGCCACCTCGTCGGCGCGACGCTCAGCGCGCGTGGCCGTGACCACGACCGGGTCCATGTCCAGTTGCCAGAGGGAATCCACCGAGGTGCTCGTGGATTCCCCCCCCTGCGTCGAGGGCGTCTGGGCGATCGCCGTTCCGCCCCCCAACAGGAGAAGCGCGATCCACGTCGGGATGCGGAGCACCATGACGTGTGCAAGCTTATTTAGACCAGTTATAAATAAGACTCGTTTAGAGACTATCAGCTCTGACCAGCATGATCAAGAGGTCGTGGGTAGCGATTCTGTTAAGATCTCCCCCCACGACGCTTGCTGCCCCAGCCGACCTGTCCCTCTTTCCTCCCCTCTGTATCATCGGGGACGGGCGCTCTCGGGCCTTTTCCAGTCCGGCACTCGCCCAGACGCCCCGACACCAGCACTTCCGTTCCGTCATCACCCTCAGTTACGGCCGCGTCGCGGCGGCCACCTCGGCCAGGTCCAGTCCCTCGTAGGTGAACGTGGTCGCCTCGAAGAGCGGCTGGCCGTGGGCCTCGCGCCAGCTCTCGTGGAAGGCCAGTTCACGCTCGCCGGGCGGCTGCACGGTGAACGTGACCGAATACGTGTCGTCCGGGCTCCCCGGCAGGGACACGTTGCGGGCGTAGTGCATCGCGTCGCCCAGGGTGACGTGCGGGGTGAGCTCGACCGTCTCGGCCGCGCCGGTGGTTTCGTTGGTGATCGTGGCGAAGAAGTGCAGGAAGCCAACGAAGCCGCCGCGCTGAACGCCCTCCGGCACCTCGACGTCCGAGTCTTCCGACCAGGTGGTGAGCACCTCGATGTGGACGTCGGTCTTGTCTTCGGCGAGGTGCTGCTCGTAGGGCGTCACGTCGTCTTTCGGCGCGGCCTCAAAGACGAGGTGGATGCCGGGCCCGATAGTTCCTTCGCCGAGGGTCCGCTCCTGGGCCTGGGCGGACTGAGGAGCGGCGACCGCCCCGACGAGGAGAAGGGCCGCGGCGACGCACCACACTCGAGAAACGACAGCCTTCTTCAGCGCAGGTGCTCGGGACTGCAACAAGTCGTTCATGACACGGAGATTTGAAATGATTGAACGCATAGCGGTAAGCGTAGGAATGAGAAGTCTTTTGGGGTGTTTAGTCGGAGGTCGGAAGGTCGGCCGTCACGGGGGCCGGACGGGCTTCCCTCGGGCCTTCATCTGTGTCGATATCCACCCGCCGCCGGGCCGTGCGATGGGCCACCACGAGCCACGCGCCCACGATGCCCAGTAGGATAACGACGAACGCCGCGATCACGCCCCACACCGCCGTCGGGACCGGCGGGACGGGGAGAGACGCAGTCGAGACATCATTTCGAAGCGGGGCGTCCTGTGACGGCTCCGCAGCGATGGTGTCGCGGTGTGTGGTGCCGTCCCAGGTGGTGCCGGTGACCGTGAGCGTCGAGTCGGCGCCGGGCGGCGGTTCAGTAGACAGGATCGACGTGACCGGGACGTTCGGGTTGCGCGTGACAGCCAGGCTGTCGGGCGCACCGGTCCAGTTCAGAGTTGCCGTCTTCAAATTCGCCGCGCGCCCCTCCGGCCCCTCGAACGCCACGCGGTAGGACGGCATCTCGTTGGCCCCACCCGTCATGCGCAGCAGCCGGACCGACCACGGCCCCACGTCGGCGCGTTGCGTCTCGACGTGTCGCGGAGCGTCGCGCTGCATGTAGTACGTTTCGACCTCCAGGTAGCCGAACACGCCCGATCCCACGATCACGACGACCGGCAGTGCGGCCGCCGCGTACCCCCAGCGGGGATGCTCCCCTGCGCCCGCCGCACGGGCCTTCTTCTCCGCCCGCAGGTGCCAGAGCCAGCCGCCCGAGAGCATGAGGCTCGACAGCAGGAGGCCAAAGAGAAACCAGACGGCCTGCGACCAGAGCCCCCCGAACGTGCCGAAGTGGAGGGGGTCGGCCATGTTGCTCCAGCGGTGATACGCTGTGGCCTCCGTCGCTTTCTGGACGGACAGCACCTCGCCCGTGACCGGATCGATGCGAACCGTGTTGGCCCGAGGACGCACGAGCCACGCCTCGGCCTGCCCGCGGACGTGCGTCGCGCGCTTCGCCGTGCCGGGAATGATGTCGATTGGCTCAAGCCCCGGAAACACGGCCTTCGCACGCTCCACCTGCGTACCGAGCGGCAGCACGTCCGGCGTGGGGCCACGCTCGACGAGATCCTTGTCCTCGATCGTCCCGGGATTGAATCCGGGGGCGGGCGCTACAAGCTCCACCCCGTACCAGACGCCCGTTGCGACCATTATGGTGGCAAACACCAGGCTCCACACGCCGACGAGGCGATGCCCATCCGAGAAGAAGAGGCGCACGTCCTTCCGGCGCCACCGAAAGAGGTTGCGGTACCATCCCTTGTAGAAGAGGATGCCCGTGAGGGCCGAGCCCGCGAGCACGAAGGCGAAGAGCGTGATCCAGAGGATGCCGAACGGGTTCGGCACGAACATCCGGCGGTGGAACGAGCGGAAGAAGCGCTGTACGGTCCAGAAGTTGCCCCGCTTCTGCACGGCACCGGTCTCGGGATGGACCCACATCTTCACGCTCCGCCCGGTCGGGTCCGTGGCGTAGGCAATCGCGGCAAATCCGTCGTGGCGCGGCCCCTGGAGGAAGGTGACGACGTGATTGGGGTAGCTCGCGTTGAGGCTGTCTTCCATCGCCGTCCAGTTCACGGTGTCGTAATCGGCGCGCATCGCCGGATCGATCAGCCAGTCGATCTCCCAGCTAAAGACCGCGATGGTGCCGCTGAAGCACACCACGAACAGGAGCAGCCCCAGATTCAGCCCCAGCCACCCATGCCAGCGGAAGAGGGCCTTGTTGGACAGCCAGTCCGGTGTGTCGTCCGAGGCCATCGTATCGGTGCGCCGCGTCTCGTATCAGGATCAGTCCGCCTCTTCACGCATCACGTCCTCACGCATCAAAACGTGTAGCCAACTTTCAACAGCGCCTTCCGCGGCGGCCCCGGAAAGATCCGCCCGAAGTTATAACCGCCGGTCCAGTACGTCTCATCGAGCACATTGTCGACGGAGGCCGTGATCTTGAAGTTGTTCACCGTGTAGAAGGCGGAGGCGTCTACCACCACGTAGCCGGGCAGCTGCAGGTCCGTCTCGAACGTATTGCGCTCGGTGACGAAGTTGGCCCCGAGCCCAACGCCCAGTCCCTGCAGAGGCCCCTGCCCGATGGTGTAGGTCGACCAGAATCCGCCCATGTGGTGCGGGGCATTTTCCTTCACGGTCCCCTCCTCCGCCCCCGAAGCCGCCTCGGTGATGATGGCGTCGTTGTAGGCGTAGTTCGCCGTCAGGCGCAGTCCGGAGACCGGCTCGCCTGCCAGCTCGAACTCCACGCCCCGCGAACGCTCCTCTCCGCGCTGCTCCAGCAACTCCGGATTGCCCGGCGCATTGGCGCTCACGAGCACGTTCTCCTTTGTGATCTGGTAGAGCGCGGTCGTGGCCGTAAGGCGGCCGTCGAGGAGCTTCGCCTTCGCCCCGGCCTCATAGAGCCGGCTCTTCTCCGGGTCGAAGGGGCCGCCCGCCTGTGGGTTGAGGATGGACTGCGCGGACTGCGGCTGGAAGCCCCCCGCGTAGGTGCCGTACACGTTCACGTTGCCGGGCAGGCTGTAGACCGCCCCCATCCGCGGAATCCAGGCAGACTGCTCGACTGTCTCGTCTCCCTGACTCGGCGGCAAAATGTCGCGGTACCACTCGCGGCGCAGCGACAGGAGCACGCGCAGGTCGTTCCACCGGAACTGGTCCTGCACGTAGGCGCCGTAGGTGCGCGACTTGACCGGTTCCTCCAGCCACTCTTGCGAGAACCAGTTGGCCGTGTAGGTCGAGGGATTGCGTCCCTCGATCGTGTAGCTCGGATCCGTGAGGCTGAAGCTGCTGACGTTGCCGCCCGGCAGGGCCACCGTGCCCGTATCGCTCGGCACCAGAAACTGCTCGTCGCCCCGGGCGCCCCACTGCGTTCGGTTGTCCTGCTGCTGAAAAAAGTCGAAGCCCACGAGCGCCTCGTGCTTCACGGGCCCGGTCTCCGCATCGAGGGTGAGGTAGTTCGTCACGTTGTCCGTAATTCGCTCCTGCTTGCGCTTGATGAACGCGAGCTGGAGCGTCGTGGGGTCGTCCGGCAGAAACACGTTGCTCGTGCGGTGCTCCTCCAGGTCGTGGTCGTAGCGGAACTTCATGTACGAGCTGCTGAAGGAGAGCCGGTCGGTAAAGTCGTGGGTGAGGGACGCCGTGACGTGGAAATTCGTGTTGCGCATGTAGTCGCCCGGCTGGCTCAGCGAAAACTCGATGGGCGTGGACGTGAGGTCGTCGCTCTCGTTGAAGATGGGCTGCCCCCGATCCAGCTTCGTGTCCACGTGCGAAAACACGAGGTCCAGGTTCACGCGCGTCCGGTCGCTGGGAATGAACGAGACGGACGGCGCGACGAGAATCGACTCGCTCCCCTGCAGGCGGCGGAACGTCTCGGTGTTTTCGTAACCCGCATTCAGGCGGTAGAGAACCGAGTTGTCGTCCGTGAGCGGGCCCGTGAAGTCGGCCGTGGCCCGATAGGTGTCGAAGCTTCCGAGCGTCACGTCCAGCGACCGCCGGGAAGACGGCAGTGGCTTTTTCGTGACCATGTTGACCGTCCCGCCCGGATTGGTGTTTGCAAAGAGGGCCGATGCGGGGCCTTTGATGACCTCGACCCGCTCGATGTGGGGAAGGAGGGGATTGTCCCAGAACGAGAAGCCCGCTTTGAGGCCGTTGATGAGGCGCGCCTCGGAGGAGCGAAAGCCGCGGGCCGTGTAGTCATTATAGCCCGAGAAGGTGTTCACGCCGCTCACGTTCTTGACCACCTCGTTCAGGCGGTAGATCTGCTGATCGTCGAGGATCTCCTTCGGGATCACCGAGAGGGACTGCGGGACGTTCTGCGTGGCCGTGGCCGTCTTGGTGGCCGCAAAGCTGTAGTCGCCGGTGTAGCCGGTGGCTTCTCGGCCAATGACCTCCACCTCCTGCATCTGTACGTCCGTCGCCTCGAAGGCGAATCGCACCGTCGCAGTGGCTCCTGCCTCCACCGCCACGGATTTTCGCTCCGTTTCGTACCCCACAAAGCTGGCCACGACCGTATAGCGCCCCGGCGGCACGTCCTCGATCTCGAACGTGCCGTCCGCCGTCGTCACGGCCCCGATCGACCGCCCTTCCAGCCCCACATTTACGCCCTGAAGCCCCTCTCCACGCTCAGCCTCAACGACCCGCCCCTCAATGCGACCCGTCTGGGCGAAGCTGGAAGGCACCCCTGCACCTCCAACGAGAAGGATGGCGAGCAATCCAATCCCAGCGTAGCGAAGCAGCATAGAAATCCGCCTGTTGACTCCATTTATTTAGACTCAATCTAAACTATCGACCCCGATCGTGGGAAAGTCAAGTCGCTGCTCGGATCATTCGGCGCGAGTTCATACAGGTCCGCTTCCGCACGGGGGATCGATTAGGAGCCGGCACGTTGTCGTCCCTTACCTCATCTTCCAACATTCAGGGTCCGACGCCTTGACCCTCCGGTCTGGAGGATCCATCTTACGTGTTATTGTCTCCGTTCCTGTGATCAGTTCTCCCCTTCCATGCCCGACGACAAACAGACCAAGTTTCTCCTCCCCGAATCGGAGATCCCCGAGCACTGGTACAACGTCAACGCCGACCTGAAGGCCCTCGGGGCCGAGCTGCCGCCGGTGCTCAACCCGGAGACCCACGAGCCCGCGGGACCCGCCGACTTTGAAGCCATCTTCCCCGAGGCACTCGTCGCACAGGAGATGGGCACCGAACGCCACGTCGCCATCCCCGAGCCGGTGCGCGACGTGTATCGGCTCTGGCGCCCCACGCCCATGTACCGCGCCCGTCGCTGGGAGGAGCAGCTGGAGACCCCGGCCAAGATCTTCTACAAGTACGAGGGCGTGAGCCCCACCGGCAGCCACAAGCCGAATACCTCTGTCGCCCAGGCCTACTACAACGCCGAGGCGGGCACCACGCGCCTCACCACAGAGACGGGCGCCGGGCAGTGGGGGAGCGCGCTCAGCTTCGCCACGCAGATGTACGACCTCGACTGCGAGGTCTACATGGTGCGCATCAGCTACGAGCAGAAGCCCTACCGCCGCGTCATGATGGAGACGTGGGGCGCAACGGTGACGCCCAGCCCCAGTGAGAAGACGCAGGCCGGGCGCGACGTGCTCGAAAAGGACCCCGACACGAGCGGCAGCCTGGGCATCGCCATCAGCGAGGCCGTGGAGCGCGCGGCGCAGGACGAGACGACGAAGTACTCGCTCGGCAGCGTGCTGAACCACGTGCTGCTGCACCAGACGGTGATCGGGCAGGAGGTGCAGACACAACTCGAACAGGCCGGCGCCGAGGAGCCGGACGTGCTCGTGGGCTGCACCGGCGGCGGGAGCAACTTCGCCGGGTTCTTCTACCCGTTCCTCGAACGCCATGTCGACGGCGACGCGCCGCTGCCCCGCATCGTGGCCGTAGAACCCACCGCCACGCCCACCCTCACGAAGGGCCACTACGACTACGACTTCGGCGACACGGCCCAGATGACGCCGATGATGAAGATGCACACGCTGGGGCACGACTTCGTGCCGCCGCCCATCCACTCCGGCGGCCTGCGCTACCATGGAATGAGCCCACAGATCAGCGCGCTGCTGGAGGCAGGGATCATCGAAGCGACGAGCACGCCGCAGATTCCGATGTTCGAGAGCTGCGAGGAGTTCGTGCGGTGCGAGGGCATCCTGCCCGCGCCGGAGGCGGGCCACGCCGTGTGGGGCGCCCGCAACGAGGCGCTGAAGGCGAAGGAGGCCGGCGAGGAGAAGACGATTGTCTTCAACCTGTGCGGCCACGGCCACTTCGACCTCAGTGCCTACGAGGACTTCCGCAACGGCGAACTGGCGGACTTTGAACTGCCGGACGAGCAGATCGAGGAGAGCCTGGACGCGGTGCCGAGCGTAGAGTAGCGTATCGGCGTGGGGATAGCGTGCGAAATCAGGAGTGTGCTATTTCCTCTCGTGCGACGGCGTGGATCTGGCACAGGGCGTGGAGGCGGGAGATCGTGCGATCAAACTTCTCGGCAACGGCCTGCGCGATGCCCGCGTGCTGCCCCGGCGCAAACCAGTCGTCCGGCGGCCGCTCGGCGGTGAAGTACAGCGTGGGGGCGTCCTCGTGGAGGTAGAGCGCGTCGATGAGACGAAGCAGCCGGAAGGCATCGTCGGTGTTCTCAATGACAATGCCCTCCACGAAGAGACGGTCGAGCGCCGTGAGGTCCTCGATGAGATCGGTGTGCGCCGTCTCCGTGGTGGCCCGACGCAGGTCCGCAAACAACCACCACCGCGAGGGGCCCGATGCGTCGTCCGCTACCTGCCGCATCGCCCGCCGTGTGGCCCCGGGCGGCCCGACCCACCCCTGTCCCGACTGCTGCACCTCCCGGGTCCGCCGGTAGTCGTCGCCCCGCACCGGAACGACACGGTAGGCCTCCCGCACCGCCGTCCGCAGAAACTGCTGGATGCGCCCGTCGCCGAGTCGGGTGGCAAGGTACTGCTCCGGTTCCACGTTGCTCGTGGCCAGGAGCGGGACGTCCCGCACGGCCAGGGTCTTCATGACCCCCGCCAGGCGCATCTCGTTGGCGGGGTCGTCGATCTCCACCTCGTCGAGGCAGCAGACCGCGTACTGGTCGGCCAGCCGGTGCGCGAAGGCGTCCGGCGGCTCGGTCTGCCGGAAGAGCGTGCTGGAGTGGAGAAAGGCGCAGGGCACCTCGGGCGTGAGGGCGTTGTGGGTAGCGGCCAGCAGATGCGTCTTGCCCGTTCCCGCGGGGCCGACCAGGTAGAGTCCCCGCGGACCGCCGTCATCTCTCATTCCCAGCAGGTGTTTCAATCGCTCGGCCCAAGAGGAGACCCGACGTTGCTCCGCCACGAAGCGCCGCGCCACGCGACACGCCTCCGCCTGGCTCGGCATCTGGGGCTCGTAGCTCTCGAACGTGGCGTCGCGGAAGCGCTCGGGGAGGGTCATGCTGAGGGGAACTGATGCAGAAGCCATCTTCCACGCCGCCATGCGTGGGATGATTTCGGAGAACGACCGAGTTATTCCAAGCGCTCGCGCACCCGGGCCCGCAGCCGCTGCGCGTCGTGCGGCGCATGGCCTTCGCCCGCCGTGTTGTTGAAATAGACGTACACGTCCAGCCCGTCGGCCCGCCAGTCGGCGATGGTGTCGGCCCAGTCGTCGAGCTCAGCGTCCGTGTAGCGGCCATGGTAGGCCTCCCCCGTCCCGTGCAGGCGCACGTAGACCCAGTCGGTCGTCACCATGCGGTGGGTCGAGCGGCTCCCAAAGTCGTAGATGCAAAACGCCGCGTCGTGGGCCGCAAGGGCATCGTACGTCTCCTCGTTGAGCCACGTCGGGTCCCGAAACTCGAAGACGTGGCGGTGGGCGTCGTCGAGCACCTCGAGAAAGTTGTGGAGGCGCTTCAGATTCTGGTGCCAGTTGGGCGGGCACTGGAAAAGGATGGGGCCGAGGTCGTCTTCGAGGGGGGCTACGTTCTCGTACAGATTCCGGACCGGCTCTTTCGGGTCCTTTAGCTTCTTAAGGTGAGTGATATACTGATTGGCCTTCACCGCAAACCGGAACCCCTGCGGTGTCCGCTGGCGCCAGGCACGGAGCGTGTCCGCCTCGGGGCTTTGGTAGAAGGTGTTGTTGACCTCGACGGCGTCGAACGTGCCGGCGTAGTAGCTGAGCCAGTCGTCCTGGGCCACGTCGTCGGGGTAAAACCGACCGGCGAATGTGTCGTGCTGCCAGCCGGAGGTGCCAATATACGTAGAGGGCACGGGAGCGTAGGGGTGGGGAATGTGGAGGTCGGGAGCATGAGTGTTGTGGGACAGAAGGCCTACTCCGGTGGGGGTTGGCGGGCCGGGGAGTAGTAGGCGGTGCGGCCGGAGACCGTCTCTGTTTCGAGCGGCACGCCCGTCTTCGGGCAGCGCCCATCCCCGTAGCGGTGCGGCAGCATGAAGCGGTCCGGGTCGAGCGCCTCAGGATCAGCGTCGACAGCGACGGCGGCGTCAAGCACCGCCTGTACGGCCTCGTAGAGGTCTCGCCGTTCGTCTTCCGACAGTGCCGGCACCGTCGTCCGCGGGTGGATGCCCTCCTGGTAAAGGGCCTCGTCGGCGTAGATGTTGCCGAGTCCGGCCACCACACTCTGGTCCAGCAGCCGCCCCTTGATGGTGCCGCGTCGATTCTCGAACGGCTCCAGGAACGTCTCCACGTCGGCCCGGCGGGCGTCGGGGCCGAGGTCCTTTGCCTCCACGAACGCCTCGGGGGTGTCGATGAGGCGCACGCGGGCAAACTTGCGTGGGCACTCAAACGCCAGGGCACCGTCGTTTTCAAAGTGGAACTGGACGTACGCGTACTCTGGCATTTCTCCGTTCGGCACATGCTGCACGCGTCCGGTCATGCCAAAGTGAAAGGCGAGCCAGCCGGTGTCGTGACCGTACCGCGCAAAGACGTGCTTGCCGTGACGGTGGGTGTTGGTCAGTGTGCGGCCCTGGAGCACTTCGTCGAGGCGGTGCGGCTCCAAGCCATCGCCGAGGATGAGCGGATCGACGACGGTGGTGCCGGCAATCGTGCGATTGAGCGCCCCATCGGCGACACGGCGTTCGTACACGACAGCGTCGGGGAGTTCGGGCATGCGTCTGGGCGTGAACGTTGAGGGTGGGAGAGCGTGACGCCGGTTTATCGATCCTTTCAATCAAGCACCATCAGGCGCGAGACGCGGCAGTTTTCCTTGAGGCGGCAGCCCATGCGGCTCACGACGAGCAGTGTATCGAGGGGATCGTGGCCCTCATCGAGGACGAATGCGCTGTGGTGCGCCCCGGCCTGAAGGGTGCGCTCCAGGGGCGTCACGACGGCCTGCTCCCCGTCGTCCAGGGACAGAGACTCGTTGTACTGGATGATATATGCTCCCTTCTCCAACGTCCACCAGCCGTAGTCGTCCTCCGGATCATCGAGAACCGGCTCAATCCGTTCGCGGGGCGCGGCCTGAAACTCTCCGCCGCCAAAGTCGAGTTGCCCATGACCGGTGGTGCGAAAGACCGCGTTCACCGTCAGATCAATGCCATCGAGGGCGCGCTGGGTATCGAAGTGGACGAGGCCGTCGAGCTGCTGAGCGAGGGCGTCAGCCGTGCGCATGTTCGGGGGAGACGCGTTCGGAAGAGATATTGAGCGTGGATTTTGCAAACCAGAATTTGCATCTACAGGTTCGAGGATATCTTCTGTGCTCCCTCCAGGTGGCATCTTCGGCAGATCATCCAAACATCCCCCCCGCACTTCTCCGCAATCTCCCCCACGGATTTTCCAAACAGGGAGTTGACTCTGCTATCCCCGTCTCGCTATATTGAAGTGCACGTTGTAAACATACCCCGCTGCAGGTCCTTCATTCTTTTCTCTGGTCCTGCTGTGCAGCGGGATCGTTCTGCGTATCCGGTGCGACGCTCGCACCTTGATGTAGCGCGACGCCGTCTGCTCTGCCGGTCTCCACGTCATTAACCCAAGAGGATTTGTCATGGCCTCGATCTCGTCTTTGCCCTCCTCGTCGACTCGGCCTCGTTTTGGAAGCGCTTCCAAAACGGAAAAGGAATCGTCTCCCCATGTGCCCGTGCTTGCTCTCGACGCCGACGGCACGATCCAGCATTCGAACGGACCGGCCCGCCGAGTCCTCGAATACGCGTCCGACGCCTCCATCAACCCGTGTTTCTTTTCGCACATCCACGGCCATAACTTACGGCGGGTGATGCGGGACCTGGCGCACATGGTGCGTCACCGGAAGCCGCGGGCCCGGTGGCTGCTGCGCCTCCGCACCGGCAATGGGCGCTGGCGCTGGTACCGGGCCATTGCTCAGAACCAACTCGACGCCCCCGACGCCCTTATCCGGGTACGTCTCCGCCCGCTGTAATGCATTCGTCCACGGCCCGCCAGACCGCAGCTGCCCCCCTCGAGGCTCTCTATACCTCATTCAGGGCGCTAACCGACGTTTCGGTGTGGATGGCACGGATGGCGGCGGCAAACCGGGGCGCAGCGTTGCAGATGCGAAGCCGTTCCGCGGCCGTGCCGGTAAGCCGGGGGGCCACTGTGTTGGTCACGAAGAGGGCGTCCAGCGGCGCGCCGGCGATTCGCCGACTGGCAGGCCCTACAAAAAGGCCGTGGGTGGCCACAGCGTAGACAGCCTCGGCCCCGTCCCTGGCACACGCGGAAATGGCCTGCGTGATGGTGCCGGCCGTGCTGATGAGGTCGTCGACGACGATGGCCACGCGGTCGTCCACGTCGCCTACGAGCGTCCCGCCGGTGATCCCGTCTTCCGTCCGCATTTTTTCGACGAAGGCCGTGGGGACCTCCCGGCCCAGCACGGCACCGAGGCCCTCCGCAAACTTTCCGGCCCGCTTCACGCCCCCCTCGTCCGGCGACACTACGACTACTTCTTCTTCGTCCACCACGCCGTTCAATTCATGAACGAACAAGGGATGGGCTTCCAGGTGCTCGGTGCGGGCCCGGAACGCGTTCTGGAGAACAGCAAGGTTGTGCACGTCCATCGTGAGGACGCGATCGACGCCCACCGCCTCGAATAGGCCCGCCACGTAGCGGGTAGTCACGGGCCCCCGCGGGCGCGTCTTGCGGTCTTTGCGCTGGTAACAGAGATAGGGGACCACCGCCGTCACGCGCCGGGCGGAGGCGTCGTTGAGGGCGCCTAGCATGAACAGGAGGCGGCATAGTTTGTCGTTCACGCTCCACTCGTCGTCCGCGTACAGGGACTGAACCACAAAGGCGTCACGCCCCCGCACGTTCACTTCCGGGCGCACCTCGTGCTCCCCATCCGTAAAGGTCTGCTCGTGGTGCGGCTGGAGGTCCGTATCGAGGGCGGTGGCGACGGCCTCTCCAAAGCCTTGGCTCTCGGAAAGGGCGAAGAGACGGGGCGCGTCGGGCATGGGGAACGGAGGGGCGCCGGGGTGGAAAAACGATGGAGAGAGGCGCTAGTCCTGGCTTTCCTTGAGGGCACGCTGGGTCAGTTCGTCGGCCGACTGGATGCCAGCGTCCTCGCGCAGTACCCGGCGGATGGCGCGTTCGGCGTCCGCCTTCTTCATGCCGAGCTCAGTGAGAGCCTCCAGGGCGTCGGCCCGTGCCTCGGCGCGGGCGTCCGACCCGCCACTGAGGGGCGAGGTGTCATCAAATACATCCAGGTCCGCGAGGGGATCGCGGAGTTCCACGATGAGCCGGTCGGCCGTCTTTTTGCCAACCCCTGAGATCTGCGTCAGGCGGTTCTTGTCCTCCTCCATCACGTGGTCGCGCAATTCGGTGGGGCTCATGGACGAAAGGGCCGAAAGCGCTAGTTTGGGCCCCACGCGCGAGACGCCCGTCATGGTCTCGAAGACAGTGCGTTCCGCTTTGGTGGCAAAGCCATAGAGCGACTCGTCGTCTTCCCGCAGGTAATGGTAAGTGTAGAGCGTGACCTCCTCGTCGGTATCCGGGAGGTTCTGGTACGTGGAGGTGGGCACGTGCACCCGGTATCCGATGCCGTTCACGTCCACCAGGGCCGACTCGGGGGCTTTGTCCACGAGCGTGCCGGAGACGTAGTCGATCATTGCCGCGTATGAGGGTGTGGAGGCGCAGCGACGGAGAGGCGGGAACGTACGTGCACGCCCGGGCTCACGACGACTTCTCCTTCAGCTTCGCGTCGATCGAGATCTCGGTGTGTGGGACCGCCTCCAGACGCCCCTTGGAAATGGGCTCCCCCGTAACCCGGCAGATGCCGTAGGTCTTGTTGTCGATGCGCTCGAGGGCCCGATCGAGGTAACCGATGTATTTTTGCTGGCGGGCAATCATCAGGTGGAGCTTCTCCCGCTCCATCGCGTCGGTCCCGGCGTCGGCCATGTGGATGCCGTACGCGGTGTTGTCGTCGGACTGCTCTTTGGCATCCTCGATCTGCTTCCGCATCTGATCGATCTCTGCCTTCGCCTCGCGGCGGCGTTGAAGGATGAGTTCGCGGAAGTGCTCCAGTTCTTCGTCGGAGAAGGGCGTCTTGCGTTCCTCCTGCCCGTCGCTTCCCTCCCCGGACTGTGCGTGGAGCGGGGTGTCGGAGGTATCGGACGTATCGTTCGGCATTGGATGCGGGATGGGTGCTCCAGGATGTGCACGAGGGCATCGACCACGAGCCGCGACCGGGCCCGAGTGCGCTCAGGCATCGAGCGACTCGTCGGCCTCGGTCCGCCGGACGCCGATCGTAATCTGCTCGTCGTCGATATCAAACGTCTCTACAGCTTCCCCGGTCGGCGTATCGGACGGCTGCAACTCCAGGGCCAGCGTCTCGTTCCGGATCCAGTCGCCATATTCGGCCACCGAGTCGGCAATCTGTGCGGAGCCGTGGTAGGCAATCTCGATGCGGTCGGTCACCTCGAAGCCGGCGTCCTTGCGCAGATTCTGAATGCGCTTCACAGCCTCCCGGGCGAGCCCTTCGGCGCGGAGCTCGGGGGTGACCTCGGTGTCGAGGGCCACGGTCACGTCGCCCTCCTGCTCCACGAGCCACCCCTCGATGCCCTCGCTCTGAATGATGAGGTCGTCGGGGCCGAGCGTCACCTCGTCGCCGTCCACGGTCAGGGTCAGCTCGCCGGTCTCCACGTACTCGTTGATCCGCTCATCGTCGAGCTGGCGCACCTGCTGGTTCACGTCCTTCACGAGGCCCCCTAGGCGCGGGCCGAGCCGGCTGAAGTCGGGCTTGGCCGACCGGCTCACCACCTCGCTGGTGTGCTCCACGTACTCGATGTCTTTGACGTTGACCTCGTCGAGGATCACGTCCCTCACCTGCTCCACCTCGTTCTCGGGCACGCCGGTGCCGGTGACCACAAGAATGCGCGGCAGCGGCTGGCGCACGTTGATCTCGGCCTGGTTGCGGAGCGAGAGCGTGCTGGAGGCAATGGACCGGGCCAGGCCCATGCGGCGCTCCAGCGCCTCGTCGCGCTCGTCCTCGTTCACCTCGGGGAACGAGGCGAGATGGACCGAGTCGGCCTCCCCTCCGGTGACCTCCGTGAGCGTGCGGTAGAGCCACTCGCCGAAGAACGGCGCAATCGGGCTCATCAGCTTGGCCGTGGCCTCCAGGCACTCGTAGATCGTCTGGTACGCCGCCTCCTTTTTCTTCGCGGAAACGGTGCCGCCCTGCCCGGCTTCGCCGTTCTGCTCGCTCTTCTTCGACGCCCAGAAGCGGCTCCGCGAGCGGCGCAGGTGCCAGTTCGAGAGCTCCTCCACGAAGTCCTCGACCGCCCGCGCCGCCGTCGTGGGGTCGTAGTCTTCCAGCGCC
This sequence comes from uncultured Bacteroidota bacterium, assembly GCA_913055845.1. Classification (GTDB taxonomy): domain Bacteria; phylum Bacteroidota; class Rhodothermia; order Rhodothermales; family Salinibacteraceae; genus Salinibacter. The sequence goes on from CAJXKO010000029.1 coordinate 29,886, forward strand.
GCCTCCACCGTCTGGGTCGTGGTGTGCAGGCGGCTGATGATCCACTGGTCCAGCTCTGGTCGCTCCTCGACCGGCATCCGGTCTTTCTGGTACTGGAAGCCGTCGATGTTGGCGTAGGTCGAGAAGAAGCTGTAGACGTTTTCGAGGGTGCCGAAGAAGGTGCGACGGAGGTCCCGCAGGCCCCGCTCACTGAAGCGCAGGTTCTCCCAGGGCGGCGCGTTGCTCATCATGAACCAGCGCACCACGTCGGCCCCGTAGTCGTCGATCACCTTGAACGGCTCGACGGTGTTGCCCTTTGACTTCGACATCTTGTTGCCGTCCTCGTCGAGCACGAGGCCGTTGACGACCACGTTCTCGTAGGAGACGCTGTCGAA
>CAJXKO010000030.1 GCA_913055845.1 uncultured Bacteroidota bacterium
AATCCCCGCGCCGCCAAGATTGCCGACGTGGTGCTCTGGATCGGCTACCTGCAGTGGCACTTTCGCACCCACGGCGACGCGGACCGCCTCGACCCGCCCCTGCTCGACGACATCGACAACATCCAGACGCGGGACGCGGTGCTCGACTACGACGAGAAGACGCCGCGCACCGACGAGGACGGCACCCCCGTGACGATGTGGGACCGCCGCACCTACAAAGAGGACCCCACCACCGGCGAGAGGGTGCCGAACGAATCGGCCCAGGTGCCGGTCTACGACTACGAAAACCCCGAGCCCGCCGAATGGCCCGAGGCCGACTTCATCGTCGGCAATCCGCCGTTCATTGGAAATAAGCGAATGCGCGAGGCGCTGGGCGACGGCTACACCGAGGCCGTGCGCGACGCCTACCTCTACAAGGTGCGCAAGAGCGCTGATTTCGTGATGTTCTGGTGGTACAAGGCCGCGAAGGCCGTGCGTGGCAAGCTGGACGACTGGGACAATGCCGCCGAGCGCTTTGGCCTCATCACCACGAACAGCGTCCGGCAGACCTTCAACCGGAAGGTGATGGAGAAGCAGATGAAGGGCAGTCCGCCGGTGAGCCTCGTCTTCGCCATTCCCGATCATCCGTGGGTGGCCTCACAGGACGGCTCGGACGTTCGAATCGCGATGACGGCGGGCGCCGTGACCGACCAGCCCGGCACGCTGCAGACGGTGACGCGGGAGGAGCAGTCAAAGGGCATTCACTGGGAGGTGGAGCTGAACGAGCAGACCGGCAATGTCCTGCCGGACTTGACGATAGGGGCCGACGTGACCGGCGCGGAGCCGTTGGAAGCCAACGAAGGGTTAAGCAGTCGTGGAGTGAACGTTGTTGGTAGAGGGTTCATCGTTACACCGGAGAAGGCCAAAGATCTTGGATTGGGAGATGTCAAGGGATTGGAGGAGCACATTAGGCCTCACCTGAATGGACGCGACGTGACCCAGTCACCCCGTGGTGTGAAGATCATTGATCTCTACGGATTGGAGGCGGAGGAGGCGAGAGAGCAATTCCCGGCTGTTTATCAGCACGTGAAAGAGCATGTTAAGCCAGAGCGGGAGCAGAATAATCGGAAGAGATACCGGGAAAAGTGGTGGATTCACGGGGAGCCGAGACCAGGACTTCGGGACGCGTTGAGCGACCTCGATCGCTACATTGTGACTCCGAATGTTTCAAAGCATCGCTTCTTTCAGTTTCTCGATACTTCGGTTCTCCCAGATGACAAGTTGATCTCTATCGCACTTGACCACGGATATCATCTCGGAGTTTTGTCGAGCCGAATCCATGAAATTTGGTCGCTCGCGGCTGGAGGAAGTCATGGTGTTGGAAATGATCCAAGTTACAACAATAGTCAGTGCTTCGACCCCTTCCCCTTCCCGGCGGCCACGGAGTCACAGAATGCCACGATCCGCGACCTCGGGGCGCAGCTCGATGCGCACCGCAAAGAGCGCCTGGATGCCCACGACGACCTGACGATGACCGCGCTCTACAACGTGCTCAAGAAGGAGCGCCGCGGGGAAGACCTCGATGAATCCGAGCGCACGATTCACGAGCAGGGGCTGGTCGGCGTCCTCAAGGAATTGCACGACGAGTTGGACGCCGCCGTGGCCGCCGCGTACGGCTGGGGCGCCGGGCTGCCCGAGGAGACGATCCTGCAGCGACTGGTGGACCTCAACGCCGAGCGGCGGGCGGAGGAAGAAGAGGGCCACGTCCGCTACCTGCGTCCGGCGTACCAGGCGCCCGAGACGGTGGAGACGCAGGCCGAGATGGACCTCGACGTGCAGGTGGGCGGCGACGGCGCCCCCGCCGAGCCGCTCGACTGGCCGTCCGGCCTCAAGCCGCGCGCCCAGGCCGTCCGCGCCGTCATGACCCACGCCGAGGAGCCCCTCACCGTCGAACAGGTCGCCCAGCACTTCTACAATGCCCGCCGGGCCGACGTGCAGGAACTGCTGGAGACGCTGGCGGCGCTGGGGCACGTGGAGGCCACCGACGATGGGGCGTACGCGACGTGAGTCGACTGACTGTAGACTCCAAAACCAGCACAGCACCCGTCGCTCCAAACTCGATTTGGAGCCCATCATCCCTGCAGCCGGATAGGCTCCAGGTCGGGGTCTGGAGCGACGTCTATATCAAAGCACCTGTGCAGTCCCACTACCCAAGTCCATCGTCGGCCTCATGTCCCTGCCAAACCACGACCAGGCGCACATCGACCGCCGCAAGCTGACCGAGTATCTTCTGAACCGAAATCATCCCGACGCAAAAGGGAAGAGCGCGTTCTTTCGCAGTCGGTACGGAAACGATTGGAAGCGCCTGCGAGACGATCTATTCGGGCATGCCAAGGGGGCAGTTGCCAACGTTGAAGAAACCCGGCACGGCACGAGGTACGTTATAGAGGAGCCGCTGTCGGGGGCGCTCGTCCGGAGCGTCTGGATGATCCGAACCGGTGAATCGTTTCCACGACTTGTCACGGCGTACCCCATCGAATGATGAATGAGCTCGACCGCTTCGTGCTGACGGAAGACCTCCCCGAACACGACCTGAGCGCCGGGGATCTAGGAACCATCGTGATGGTGCACCACCCCGAGGACGATTATACAGGTCCGGAAGGATATACGGCGGAGTTTACGTATCTGACGGGCGAGACGCGCGCGGTCGTCGACCTGCGCCCCGATCAGGTGCGCCCGGCCAAGGACGGGGAAGTCGCTCGGGCCACGAAGGCAGTGTGAGGCGCCTCGTCCGAACCTCTCGACCGTCCTTCCGGGCCGTCATAACCCACGCGGACGCGCCGCTCACCGTCGAACAGGTCGCCCAGCACGTCCACCGCGCCCGGCGGGCCGACGTGCGGGAGCTGCTGGAGACGCTGGCGGCGCTGGGGCACGTGGAGGCGACGGACGACGGGGGGTACGCGACGTGAGTCGGCTGGCGGCCACCCCAGATATCAGCACACCCGTCGTCCCAAACTTGATTTGGGACCTATCCGACCGAATGGGCAGGCTTCCCCTTCCGGAAGTATGGGCTCCAAATCGAGTTTGGAGCGACAAACGTGTGAGCTTTTCAGTCGGCGGTAGGGGCAGTTGATCGTTTGAATGCCTACCCTCATGTGACGTTATGCCGCCCCGAGCCGACGTGTCTACAGGATCCCCGGTCCCGACCATGACACCCGGTTCCATGTCCAAAGAGGGCTTCGTCTACATCCTCGCCAGCAAGCCCAACGGCACGCTTTACACCGGCGTGACCAGTAACATTGTTCGACGCATCCAGCAGCATCGAATGGGAGAAGGCTCTGACTTCGTCGAGGAGTACGACGTCACGCGCCTCGTCCACCTCAAACGGTTCAACGACATTGAGGACGCCATCCGGCGGGAGAAACAACTGAAGGCCTGGAAGCGGGACTGGAAACTCGACCTGATCCGCGAGCACAATCCGACGTGGGACGATCTGTACGAAGAAGCCTATCGCACGTACGTCCCGAAATAGAGCGCTCCCGGTCAGTCCGCGCCCCGATGACCCGCGCGGACGAGGACGAATCGCTCAGGGTCGAACAGGTCGCCCAGCACGTCCACCGCGCCCTGCGCGACGCGAAGAAGTCGTTTTAGGTGCCCCCGATAGTCCGACGTACAAGGGCTGCTGGAAACGCTGGCCGCGCTGGGGCACATGGAGGCCACCGACGAAGGGGCGTACGCGACGTAAGTCGAGGGCCCACAGACTCAACAACCAGCACAGCACGTCGCTCTGAACTTGATTCAGAGCCCATCCATCCGACTGACGGAGGCCTTATCGTACGTCAGATGGGCTCCACACGAGCGAAGCAACTGACGGAGCAAATCAAGTTTGGAGCGACGAAGATAAGGGGATGATTCGAAGGGGGCAGCTTCAAGAATCCAGCAGAGCAGCTGTGCAAGGCCACTGGCACCCCCGACACGCCCGCTGCGCACTCCGAAAGCACCACTTTCAACCTTCTCCCCAACGACGAGGCAGGACGTCAGCACATCCCAGTTGGAGAACGCGCCCTCGTCCGCCACACTCCGCAGAAGGAATCACACGCCCCAGAACCCGGCAATGCCCAGCGTGGTGACCACGGCGAGAAGCAGCTGGAGCGGCGCCCCCACCCGCACGAAGTCGAGGAAGCGATAGCCGCCCGGCGTATAGACCATCAGATTCGTCTGATACCCCACCGGCGTCATGAAGGCCGTGCTGGCGGCAAAGGTGACCGCAAGCACGAACGCGAACGGATTGCTCCCCACGTTCTGCGCGATGTCTACAGCCACCGGCAGCATGATGACCACGCTGGCGTTGTTGCCGATGACATTGGCCAAGAGGGCTGTGAGCACATAGAAGAGGCCGAGGGTGAGGACGGCCGGAAGGGCCTCGGCAGGCCCCCTCACCAGACCCGCAAGATACTCCGCGGCGCCGGATGTTTGCATGGCGAGACCGAGGGGAATGATGCCCGCCAGCAGGAAAATAATGTCCCAGCTCACCGCGTCGTACGCTTCTTCGGTCTTCAGACAGCCCGTAACCACCATCAGGATCACCCCCGCCAGGGCGGCAATCACGATCGGGAGTGCCCCCACGGCCGCCGCGACGATCACGCCGCCCATAATGCCAAGCGCCACGGGCATCTTGCCCCACCGGTACGAGTCCCCCTCCCCGTCGTCACGACGGGCAAACGGCGTGGCCCGGGTGAGGGCGAGGTCGGTCACGGTGTGGAGCAGGGCCTCCTGCTCCCGGGTGGTCTGCACAAGCAGCGAGTCCCCCTCCCGTAACGACGCCGCCTCCACCCGGTCCCGAATCACCTCATTCCCCCGCCGAATCGCCAGTACGGTCCCGCCATACCGATTTCGGAAGGCGCTGCTCACCAACGTCTCTCCCACCAGTGCCGAGTCCGGGGACACAGTGAGTTCCAGCAGGGTGTGGGCGGCGTCGATAAACAGGTCGTCGGTCACCCGTTGGGCAGACCGGCGCTCCACATCCATGCGCTCAACGAACGCATTCCGGGTTGCAGCGTCCGCCCGTATGGTCAGGAGATCCCCTGCCTCGATGTCCTGATCGGTAAACGGCCCAATGTAGGTCGCGTCGCCCCGCACGATTTGGAGGATGTCCAGGTCGAGGGCCACGCCCCGAAGCCCCTCCTCGATCGTTTTCCCGATGAGCGGAGACCCGGGGGCCACTTGCACCCGGGCAAGATAGCCTCGCATGTCGAAAGTGATCGTCAGGTCAGCCTCCGGCTGAATGCGCGCCGGAATGAGGGACGCCCCGACGGTAAGAAGGTACACCGCCCCCACCCCAAGCACCAAGAGACCGAGGTGGGTAAACTCGAACATCCCGAACGGATGGCCGATCAGGCGGGCCGACAGGTCACTCGCCAGGATTGTGGACGCCGTGCCGATGAGCGTAAGCATCCCGCCCATCATGGACGCGTACGAGAGCGGGAGAAGGAGCTTGGACGGGGAAATCCGGTTCGCCTTCGCCAGGTCCACGAGGGTGGGGATGAGCACCGCCACCACGGGCGTGTTGTTGACGATGCCGGCCAAGGGTCCGCCAATCCCAACGGTCGCCAGCAGATGTCGCTGCTCGCTCGTTCCGGTAAACGCTCGCATCTTGCGACTCAGCAACCGGACCACACCAGTCCGCCGCACCCCTTCGCTAAGGATGAACATCGCCAGGACCGTGACCGTCGCCGGGCTCGAAAATCCAGAGAGGACTTCCGTCACCCCCATCTGTGTCCACGGCTCCAGCAGCACGAGCGTCACCAGTATGCTGAGGGCCACAATCTCGTTGGGGACGAGCTCAAGGGCAAAACACACCGCTGCCCCCCCGATGAGGGCAAAAACAATCGCCATCCCGATGGTCAAGTCCGGCCCACCCATATCGCAAAGTCGCTCGTCGATCCACTGGTCTTCCGTAGCACAGGGTAACGGAAGAGCACACCAATTGGAAAAAGGACATTCTCTATGAAATGCGCCTGGAGGTCCCCCACGTCCCATTCACGCATTCCCCCCCGCGGGCCACCCTGTTGGAACCGACGATTGCCGCCGATACGTTGAGATTGTCCCCGATTGCCTCCCACTCGCCCCTGTGTCCTCCCTCCCGCACGCCCCTACCTGCACCATGCGCCTCCTTGCCCTTGCCTGCCTTTTCGCCACGCTCCTCGTCGCCCCTACCCAGGCGCAGTCGCCCCCTGATGCCAACACCCAGATTACGGCCGCGGTGAAGGCTGCCCCGGCCCCGATGCGTGACGCCGCCACGGTGCGCGGCTACCCGGCCGACGGGCCCGTGACCACGCTCCGCGAGGGGTCGGGTCCCCTGGTCTGCCTGGCCGACGACCCCGCCCTGGACGGCTTCAAGGTCACCTGCTACCACGAATCACTCGCCCCGTTCATGCAGCGGGGCCGCGAGCTCCGTCGACAGGGTGTGACCGCCGTCGACAGTGTGCGGCGCGCCGAGATTGAGGACGGCACCCTCGCGTACCCGGACCACCCCGCCGCCCTCTACACCCTTTCCGGCACCTACGATGCCGCGGCCGACACCGTCCGTAACGCCTCGCGCCTCCACGTCATCTACGTTCCGTACCAGACGGCGGCCCGCACCGGCCTCCCCACTCGCCCGCAGGGCGGCCCATGGCTCATGGAGCCGGGGACACCCTGGGCCCACATCATGATTACCAATCCCTGACTCCTCTCGTCGCCCGCCCCGTCGAGCTAATTCGTTGAACTTCAACCTCGCGGGCCCGAAGTTGAAGTCTTCCCTTCGTCTTCGCTCATCGACCCCGCCCCTCCCACACATGAGCTCCGACTACCGCACTGAACGCGACTCGCTCGGCGGCGTGCGCGTGCCCGCCGACGCCCTGTATGGCGCCCAGACGCAGCGGGCCAAGGACAACTTTCCCATTAGCGACCTGCGGTTTCCGCGGCGCTTCATTGCCGCTCTCGGCCACGTAAAGCAGGCCGCCGCACAGGCCAACCGCGCGCTTGGACTGCTCGACGCCGAGGCCGCCGACGCCATCGTGGACGCCGCCCAGGAAGTCATCGCCGGCTCACACGACGACGAGTTCGTGCTCGACATCTTCCAGACCGGGAGCGGTACCTCCACGAACATGAACGCCAACGAGGTGATTGCCAACCGTGCCTCCGAGCTCGTAGGGGCCGAGCGCGGGAGCAAGGCCGTCCACCCCAACGACGACGTGAACATGTCGCAGTCGTCGAACGACACGATCCCCACCACCATGCACGTGGCGGCTCGGATGGGAATTGAGCGCGACTTACTGCCGTCGCTGGAGGCGTTGCACGAGGCCCTGGCCGCGAAGGCCGAGGCGTTCGACGACGTGCTCAAGAGCGGCCGCACCCACCTCATGGACGCTACACCCGTGCGCCTGGGGCAAGAGTTCGGGGGCTACGCCGCCCAAATTGAGCACGCCATTCAGCGCATCGAGCATGCCTCTACCCGCCTCTCGGAGGTCACCCTCGGCGGCACCGCCACCGGCACCGGCCTCAACTGCCCCGACGGCTTCCCCGAGGCCGCCCTCCAGCACCTCACCGACGCCACCGGGCTCTCCTTCTACGAGACGAACAACCACTTTGCCCAGCAGGCCGGCAAGGAGCTGTACCTCGACGCCCACGGCGCACTGAACACGTTGGCCACCGCCCTGCTCAAGATCGCCAACGACCTGCGGCACCTATCCAGCGGCCCCACCAGTGGCCTCGGCGAGATCAAGCTGCCCGTCATTCAGCCCGGCTCCTCGATCATGCCCGGCAAGGTGAACCCTGTGCAGAGCGAGCAGGTGATGATGGTGGCCACGCAGGTCACCGGCAACCATCAGACCATCACCACGGCCAACACTCACGGCAATTTTGAGCTAAACGTGATGATGCCCGTGATGGCGCACGCCATGCTGCAGAGCATCGACCTGCTTGCTAACAGCGTGGATGCTTTCCGGACCAAGTGTGTCGAAGGCATTGAGGCCGACCGCGAGCGATGCCGCGAGTTGCTGGAGCTCAACCCGTCGATTGCCACGGCACTCAACACCGCGATCGGGTACGACAAGGCCAGCGAGGTGGCCAAGACCGCCGCAAAGGACCGCGAGAGTGTGCGCGCGGTGGTGAAGAAGATGGACTTGCTGACCGAAGCGGAACTGGATGAGTACCTGGACGTCCGCCGCATGACCGAGCCCGGGGTGCCGGGCGACGCGTAAAAGGTGCCAGAGTTGTTATTTTCTCGGGACAGAGGCCCGCCCCCCCTTCTTCGGGATCACGGGCCCACTCCCGAGGCGTTTCTCGGGATAGGGGTGGTACGAAGTGCGGGGGGCCGTTCGTTGGAACCATGAGCGAAGTGGGGCGCTCCCCCGCCCCCCTGCTACACACCGCTTTATCGCGCTCTTTTCGCACGATTTCCTGCCCTTCCATGAGCACACAAGGCAAAGTCTCCCTCGCCGTCGTTATTGGCGGCGCCTTCCTGGCCGGCATCCTATTCGCCACGGCCGGGGCCAACCTATTTGGTGCCGGCGATGCCGTGGGCACCCCCAGTAAGGCCGCCGACCTCGACGGCTCCACGGCGATTGAGCAGTCTGCCACGAGCGTTCCCAGTGACTTCGAGACGGCCTTCTCCAAGGTAGCCGAGTCCGTAAACCCGGCGGTCGTCCAGATCCGGGCTGCCCAGGTGGTGGAGCAACGGCGCATGAACCCGTTCGAGGGCACGCCCTTCGAACGCTTCTTCGGGGGACCGCAGGGCCCCTCCCAGCCCGAGGTGCGTCAGGGCTTAGGTTCAGGCGTCATCGTGCGTTCCGACGGCCACATCGTTACCAACAACCACGTGATCGAGGACGCCGAAGAGCTAAGCGTACGCACACTCGACGGCACTCAGTACGACGCCGAGGTGGTGGGGACCGACCCCTACAGCGACCTCGCCGTCCTCAAGATCGACGCCTCGGATCTCAAAGCGGTGAGCTTCGGCGACTCCGATCAGATCAGCGTGGGCCAGTGGGTCATGGCTTTCGGTTCACCCCTCGACCCCCGGCTCAACAACAGCGTCACTGCCGGCATCATTAGCGCGCTGGGACGCCTCCGATCCATGCCACAGCGCAGCCCCAACCCGGCGCAGAGCAGCGGGGTAAACAACTTCATCCAGACCGACGCGGCCATCAACCCCGGGAACTCCGGCGGGCCCCTCATCAACCTCCGCGGCCAACTCGTGGGCCTCAACACCGCCATCGCCTCGCAAACCGGTGGGTACCAGGGCATCGGCTTTGCCATCCCCGCCAACACGGTGGAGCGCGTGACGACCCAGATCATAGAGGAGGGTGACGTGCGACGGGCCTACCTGGGCATTCGCTACGGCGAGGCACCACAATCGCTGGTGCAGAACGAGGAACTCCCTCAGGGCTCCGCAGTGGTCTCACAGGTAGAGAGTGGGACGCCCGCCGCCGAGGCCGGCCTCCAGGCCGGTGACATTATCACCGCCATCGACGGGGAGACGCTCAACAACTACCTGCAACTTGGCAACCAGATTGCCAGCATGCAGCCGGGCGACGAGGTGTCCCTCCAGATCAACCGGGACGGCGAGACTCAGACGCTTTCGGTGACGCTTGGCTCCCGCAACAACATGGCGGCCGCGTCTGGCACCGGGGGCGATCAAGAGGGGCCTTCGACGCGGGACGCGATCGCTGAGGAACTGGGCCTGCAGCTTCAGGACGTAACCCCGGAGATCGCCCAGCGGCTGGGCCTGGAGCAAGATCGGGGTGTACTCATCACCGGCGTCGACCGGTCCAACCCGATGATTCGAGACTCGGGCCTCCAGGCGCGTCAAATCATCTTTGAAATGGGGGGGCAGGAGATTCCGGACCTGGACACCTTCATGGAGGTGTATGGGAGCGTAGAGCCCGGCCAGGCGTTCCGGATGGCGGTACGGAATCCGGACGGGTTCGTCTTCGTGACGAGCCTCCGAAAGCCGAGCGATAATGGCTAATTCGCCGAACCATTTTCGGCGGCCATGCGTGCCCCATCCTCGGTCGCAGAGGATGGGGCATTTTTTGTGACATCCGCTCCCGCCCCCAGGTTGCGGCCGCGCTCTCCGGCATTCGTTCGCTTCGTTCCGTTTCCGCCCATGTCCGACCCCGACGACCGCACGATGCTAGACTCTCCCCCGACCGCCGACCGAATTTCTCAGTTGCGGGAACAGGCCGCAGCGGCGGGGGAATCGGTTCAGGTGACCTTCTCCACCGACACCGGCGATACGAAACGCTTCGTCGTCTCGCCCCGCGGCACCTGCGTCCTCCTCAACGACACCCGTGAGGATAGCTTCAATCCGTCGGTCGACGCCGCCGACATTGCCGACGCACTGCCGGACTGACAGCCCCCTCCCGGCGGTGTTGGTCTCCGGGGTGCCTCCCGTCAGCCGGAGTGCTGCGGGAGAGGTTAGGTTGCCACGACGCAGTTGGTCGTGCCGTGCTCGTTGGGTTCATAGTCATCGGCCTCGTCCTCGTTGATCCAGCCCTCTTCGTCGCTGTAGTAGCGAAACGCGTAGCGTTCCCCTTCTTGGAGCATGACGTTAATGCTGTACGTCTGGTTGCTGCGCCGGACAAACCGGTGCTCCCCCGGCGTCCAGTCGTTGAAGTCCCCGACGACCGATACTTCTCCCTGGTACGGGTGATCTTCCGGGAGTACGAACGTCACTTTCACCTGGTCACTGGAGCGCTTGTTGACCTTCTTGATCATGGTTTTAGATATGGGATTATTGGAATGAATTGAAGGGAGCCTTCGCCGGTCGAGCGAATCATCATGGCGGTCCCCACTCTGCACGAGACACCCCCATTACGCCGGACCCTCAGCGTTTGTGGCATTGGGGGGCACAGGAAAGCGCTTCCTTCGACCGTTTTTTGCAGACCTCTCCCCCCTCTTCCGATCGGATATCCTGGCCCTCTTCCACAAATGCCCGGCGAACACACTCTGCCCCACCAGCGTGCACGAGAGGGCTCCTCCTTTCCGCGTCGGGGCGGTTCATCATTTCGCTGTTTCTGATTTTCAACCTATATGATTGATCGACTCGCGATTTTGGGCACCGGTCTCATTGGCGGATCGCTCGGGCTGGTCTGGCAACAGCGCCGTCCCGACCTTACGATTGTCGGCCACGATCGGCCCGAGGTGCTGGAGCGAGCGGAGGCGCGGGGCGCGATCGACAAGAAGGCGGCCGACCCTGCCTCGGCCGTGGCGGACGCCGACCTCGTGGTCTTGGCCACCCCGCTGGCCACCACCGTTCGCCTGCTCGATACGATTGCCGATCATGTGGCGGCGGGAAGCCTCATCACCGACGTGGCCTCCGTGAAGCAGCCCGTGCTTGACCAGGCCGAGGACGTGCTCCCCGACCATGCCCACTTCCTGGGCGGCCACCCCATGGCCGGTGCCGAGCACAGTGGCATCGACCACGCCGACCCGCTTCTCTTCGAGAACGCCGTGTACGCCCTGTGCCTGCCGGGGGGCTTGGATGCGGACGCGCTGGACGGTCCTCTGGCGCCGCTCATGCAACTCGTGGAGGCCACGGGCGGTCGTCCCTTGGTCCTCGATGCTGCCCGGCACGACCGGCTCGTGGCGGCGGTGAGCCACGTCCCGCAGCTCCTGGCCGTAGCCCTGGTTAACCTGGCCGCCTCCGCCGACGAAGACGACGGCGACGATCTTGCCCTCGAACTGGCGGGGGGCGGCTTCCGCGACATGACCCGCATTGCCGATTCCCCCTTCCGCGTGTGGCGGGACGTACTGGTGGGCAACGAAGGGGCCATCCACGACGCCCTGAGCCAGTTCCGGCGCCTGCTTCGGGAAATGCGCAACCGCTTGATTGAGGACGACCTCGACGCTCTCGAATCGCTCTTCGACGAAGCCCGGACGGCCCGCGAGGCCATTCCACGGGACCACAAGGGATTTCTGCATCCGCTGTCCGACATCTACGTCCGGGCTGCCGACGAGCCAGGGGTGCTGCACGAGATCACAGGATGTCTCGCGGAGGCGGGGATCAACATCAAGGACATTGAGCTCCAAACCATCCGTGAGGGCACGGGGGGCACATTTCGCCTCGCGTTCGAGGATGCGGACGACGCGGAAGCAGCGGTCGCCGCATTGTCGGACGCCGGCTACGAGGCCCGGCGGCCCTAGTGGCTCAAATACATTCGTCTCGGTGAGCGCTTCTCGCCTGGTCGTCTACTCGCGTGAACTCCTCGGCGGATGCGTCCCGCCTGGCTGCCGAAGCAGTTTGAAGAGATATAGAGAAGATGCTCGCCCCCAAGCGGGCGGGACGGCTCAACCGGTCATTCGACGACCCAATTCGACGCCGTCGGATTTTTCTGAAATCATTCCCCCTTCGTTGACTAAGCTGGTGCCGTCGGGTATCATGAATATTCTCCCTGACGGATTTCCCAGGGTCCGAAGCCCAACGCTCATCGTCCTGTCACTGCGCCTCCCGTCCCATGGCCGATTCGGCAGCGTCCCTACAGACCACGCCCCTTCACGCCGTCCACGAACAGCTCGGCGCCCGAATGATGGCGTTCGGGGGATTCGAGATGCCCGTTCAGTATTCAGGCATCATTGAGGAGCACATGGCCGTTCGCACCGCGGCTGGGCTATTCGACGTTAGTCACATGGGGGAAGTGCGCATTCGGGGCGACCAGGCGTTTGACTTTGTGCAGCATCTGATCACGAACGATGCCTCCACCCTCTACGACGGGCGGGCACTGTACACCGTGATGTGCACGGCGGACGGGGGGATTATCGACGATGGCATCGTGTATCGGCGGGGCGAGGACGAATACCTCATGGTCCTCAACGCAGCGAATATTGAGCGGGACCTGGCCTGGATGCATGATCACAACCCCATGGGAGCCACCCTGCAAGACATCTCCAACGAGACGGCCCTCCTGGCCCTGCAGGGGCCCGAGGCCTTCACGATTGCGCAGCCCTTTCTCGACACCGACCTCCACGAACTGTCGTTCTACCACTTCTGGGAGCGCAGCGACGGGGCCTTTCTCGGGTGCGAGGATGCCATCATTTCCCACACCGGCTACACGGGCGAGCCCGGATTGGAGTTGTACGTGCCCGCTCCCCAGGCCGAGCACGTGTGGAATACCCTCCTGGAGGCGGGGGCGGATCACGGCCTTCAGCCGGCGGGCCTCGGCGCACGCGACACACTTCGGCTAGAGGCGGGCCTCTGCCTGCACGGAAACGACATTACGGAAGACACCAATCCATACGAGGCAGGCTTGGGCTGGCTGGTGAAGCTCGACGCGGGGGACTTTGTCGGCCGCACGGCCCTGCAGGAGATTCAGGCCCAGGGTCCCAAGCGCTCGCTCGTGGGCTTCGTGGCGACCGAGCGGGGAATTCCGCGTCACGACAACGTGATTCAATCGCCGGACGGCGACGCCATCGGCGTGGTTACCAGCGGCACCCAATCCCCCATCCTCGAGGCCGGCATTGGCCTCGGCTACGTCCCGAATGATCCTCAGTACACGGGCACGGGCCGCCCCCTCCGTGTGGCGAGCACGCGTCGGACATTCCCGGTTGAGGTAACTGATCCTCCATTTCACGAGCAGGACTAACGGCCGCCCTCACGGCTGCCCCCGCTGTTCGCCGCCCTGACCTTCGATCCTTGATCTGCTGCCTCCCGATGGACGCCGAAGTTTTCCTGACCCACTCCAACGTATCGGACGACGACGTGCAGGACCGAACGGTCGTGGTGATCGACGTGCTTCGTGCCTGCTCCACCATTGTGACCGCCCTCGACCGGGGCGCGCGGGCCGTGATGCCGGTCCTGGACATGGCCCAGGCGGGCAAGCTGGCCAGCAACCTGGACCCCGATGTCTACCGGCTCGGGGGGGAGCGGGGCGGCGAGAAAATCGAGGGGTATCACCTGGGTAATTCTCCCGAGGAGTACACCGAAGACGTGGTTCAAGGACGCGACATCATCCTGAACACCACTAACGGCACCCGGGCACTCCGTCGGGCCAGGGAGGCCGACACCCTGGTGGCTGCCTGCTTCCTCAATGCCGGGCGGGTGGTCGACTTCATCCGGCGCACCGCCGAGGCCGTCACCATCGTGTGCGCCGGGCGGCAAAACCGACTGGCCCTCGAAGATACGCTCTGCGCCGGTCTATTGCTCGATCGTCTCTGGGACGGGAGCGAACCGTACCCCGTCACCGATTCGGCCCACACGGCCTACACCCTGTACCATACGGACCGGGACGACCTTGACAGTGCCCTGCGAGGGGCCAACCACGCCGAATGGCTTTCTCGGCAGAGCTACGAGGCCGACCTGGACTACTGCTTCCGGATCGACGAATTGCCTGTGCTCCCTTACTATACCGATAACCGGCTTCGGCTCTACAAAGACGCCGTGTCGAGCGCTTAACCTTCGGACTGACGTCTTCTACGCGCGCTTCTCTTTGAGCGCCACGGGCCCGTGCGCCGCTGTTCTGGAGGCCCCGAGCCCCAACGTTGCAATTTTGCGGCGTTGAACGCACCTTACGGAACAGACTTGTCCCCTGTGGACAGTAAATGCACATGTGTCGCACCTTCGTGCTACACGTCTGATTTTGCTCTCTGCTTCCTGCTCGCATGGCTGCATCGGGCTCCGACACATCAACTGAGGGGTCGGCCTTTCTGATCTCACCGAAGCGGAAGGCGGAAATTCTTGGGCTCGTGCTCATGGTGCTGGCCCTGCTGCTTTCCCTCGCCTTCCTCTCCTACCACGCAGAGGACACGGCCCTGCTCCGCTCAACTCCGGTCCAAGATGTCTTCCTGGCCCCCCAGGAGGTACAGACCGAAGTACCGGTGAAGAACGTGCTTGGCCTCCTTGGGGCCCAGCTCGCCGCCCTCTTTGTCCCCAGCTTCTTGGGCTACGGCGTGCTGCTCCTGAGCAGCCTCCTCATGGTCTGGGGATACGCCATTTTTCGCCACCAAGGCCTCCGGCGCCTTCTCTACCCCTCTCTCCTCACGGCCCTGTCGGCCTTCGTGCTGTCCTGCCTGCTGGGCTGGTTCGACCATGCCCTCGGAACGTCGCTAACGGCCTGGGCCGGCTCTGTTGGCATCGGGACGGCAGGCTGGTTGCAAAACGTATTCGGGGAGGTGGGCTCCTTCATCCTATTGCTCCTCGCCGTGGCGGTGATGCTGCTACTCGTGGTCGACCACGACATTCAGCGTACGGTGGACCGGGTCATCGACGCCGTGCAGGCAATTCTTGGCGGCGTCTCGGCCGCTGGAACCTACATCCGCGACCAGTGGGCCCGGGCCCGTGCGCACGCTGACGCCCCCCGGACGGATGCGCGGGACGTGGCCCCAGAAGCCACTGCCTCGTCGCCCACCGCAATCTCTCCGGAAAGCTCCTCTGAGCCCGCCTCCTCTTCGTCGAACGCGTCCTCGTCGGGGTCTTCTCCTTCGTCTCCTCCCCCTCCCCCCGAAGCATCGTCCGCGCCGCCCGAGGACGAGAGTCGTGTACGGCGGAACGACCTCTTTCGCCCCGATTCCGAGACATCCCGTCCCCCCGAACAGGAGGCCCCCAATTCGAAGCAAAAATCCGGTTCCCCGTCGCCCTCCCCTAAGTCCCCTAATGCGTCTTCCGCTACGCCGCCGGATAATCGACAGCCGTCCACGCCAACACCGGAGCGCTCGTCGCCCGAGCCCTCCCAGGATCCTGCCGGGTCGGCGGAGCCCCCTTCGTCGGACAACTCCGCGAAGCCCAATCCTTCCCAGAACGAGCAATCCTCAGCGGCAGAGTCGGAGCCACAGTCGGACGAAGCCGACGACGTGTCGATGACCATTCAGGAGCAGGTGGAAGAGGAGACCACCGACGAGATGGAGCGGTCGCCCGAAACGCCCGAGGATGTCGAGTACACGCCGCCCTCCCTCACCCTCCTCAACGAATCGACCGACACCGACCCGACGATCGACCGGGACGAACTCGAGGAGAACAAGCGTATTCTCCTCGACAAGCTTGACATGTACAACATCGAAATCGAGGAGATTAACGCCGTGGTAGGCCCTACGGTGACTCGGTACGAGCTGACGCCCGCGCCCGGCGTGAAGGTGAGCCGCATCAAGTCCCTTGAGGACGACTTGGCCATGGCCATGGCGGCACCGGGCGTGCGCATGATCGCCCCCATTCCGGGCAAGTCCGCCGTGGGGGTCGAAATTCCGAACCGCAACCGCGAGCTGGTGCGCCTCCGCGACGTCATTAGCACCACCAAGTTTCAGGATACGGAGCTGGAACTGCCCCTCCCACTCGGCAAATCGATTGAGGGCGAGGTCCACCTGGGGGACCTCACGACTATGCCCCATCTGCTCATTGCAGGGGCCACCGGATCCGGCAAGTCGGTGGGGCTGAATGCGCTCATTACGGGCCTCATCTACGCTTGCCACCCAGCGAACCTGCGGTTCGTAATCATCGACCCCAAAAAGATTGAGCTCCAGCAGTACACCCCGCTCGAAACCCAGTTCGTGGCGGTGCCCGAGGATATTGACGAGACCGTGATTACCGACGTGGACGAGGCGTCCGGCGTCCTGAAGAGCGTGGAGCGCGAGATGGAAATGCGCTACGACCTTCTCTCGGACGCCAGCGTGCGCAACATCAACGGCTACAATGAGAAGTTTAAGGCCGGAGAGCTCGATCCTACGGAGGGCCACCGCCACATGCCCTACCTGGTGGTCGTGGTCGACGAACTGGCCGACTTGATGATGGCCGCCGGGGACGACGTGGAAGGACCCATTTCACGGCTCGCCCAAATGGCACGTGCGGTGGGCATTCATCTCGTCCTGGCCACCCAGCGCCCCTCGGTGGACGTCATCACCGGGCTCATCAAGGCCAACTTCCCCTCGCGCATCGCGTACGAGGTGGCATCACAGGTCGACTCCCGCACCATTTTGGACCAGGGCGGCGCCGAGGATCTGGTCGGGAACGGCGACATGTTGTTTCTCAGTGGCAGCGATCTGAAACGGCTCCAAGGGCCCTTTGTGAGCGTGGAGGAAGTCGAAACGGTCGTTCAATACGTGGCCGACCAGCCCGGCGTGACGGCGTATACACTTCCCTCGCTCCAGGATGCTGGCCACGGCCCCGACGAAACCCTGGGGGTGGAAGACACCGACGACAAGTTCGAAGAGGCCGCCCGCGTCATCGTGCGGCGTCAGCAAGGCTCCGTCTCGCTGCTGCAGCGCAAACTGGCCGTGGGCTACACGCGGGCCGCCCGCATTGTCGACCAGCTCGAAGAGGCGGGCATCGTGGGCCCCTTCAATGGGACGAAGGCACGTGATGTGCTCGTCGAGAATGAACAGGAGCTCGACGATTTGCTCCACGGCGAAGACGAATCGGAGCCCGATCCCGAAGAGGCCTAGCGCTCTCTCCGCAATTTCACCGTTCCCACCGGTACGCTCCTCCCTTCTATCAACCTGCCCTTCGCATGGAGTCTTCCTTCCCAACCCTTGGCATCCTCGGCGGCGGCCAGCTTGGCAAGATGATGGCCGCCGAGGCCGTACGCATGAGCGTCCGCCCCAAGCTCCTTTCCCCAAAAGACGCGGGCCCCATGCGCCCCTACGCCGGGGCCCAAGTTGGTGATTGGACCGACCCAGAGATCCTGCGGCCTTTCCTGTCCGCGTGCGACGTCATCACTGTAGAAAGCGAGTGGGCCCCGGCGGGGGCTGCCGCGGAAGTACTGCCCGAAGCGACCGACCTTTGGCCCTCGACCACGACCCTCTCCCTAATCAAGGACAAAGGTGTTCAGAAACAGCACTTGTCCGATGCGGGGTGTCCAGTGCCGCGCTTTGCCCGTTGCAACACGACCGAAGAAGCCCTGGAGGCCGCCGAAACTGTGGGGTATCCGGTGGTTCTCAAGCAGTGCCGGGGCGCCTATGACGGCTACGGGAACGCCACCGTCCAGTCCGCAGAGGGCCTGCGCGAAGCATGGCCTGATCTGGCCGCCGAGGACGGGCTATTGGTGGAAAACTTTGCCGACTTTAACCGCGAATTGGCGGTGCAGGTGGCTCGCCGCCCCGGGGGAGAACAAGTGGTCTACCCCGTGGCCTACACCGAACAGCGTGCTCATCGCTGCCACGCGGTGGAGGTCCCGGCGGACATCGACGAGGACGTGGCGGCGAAAGCCCGTCAGGTCGCCCAGGACGCCGTGGAGGCGGTCGAGGGCGTCGGGCTCATCGCCGTCGAGCTCTTTGAGATGCCCGATGGGGAGCTCCTCGTAAACGAACTTGCCCCCCGCCCCCACAACACTGGCCACTACTCCATCGAAGGGAGCCACACCTCGCAGTTCGAGAACCACGTGCGGGCCATTCTTGACTGGCCCCTCGGCTCCCCGTCGCTACGACAGCCCGTGGCCGTGATGGTGAACATCCTGGGGCGGCGCGAGGGAACCCCACCACGCACCACTGGTCTGCCGCGAGCCCTCGCCGTGGACGGCGCCTCCGTGCACATTTACGGCAAGCCCGACGTACGCCCGGGCCGCAAGATGGGTCACGTGACCGCCCTGGGCGACGACCGGGCTAACGTACGGAAACGCGCCGAGATGGCCGCAAGTGCGATTGAGCTATAGTCCCTGTCCCCCAATCTGCCCCCGGCCACTACGCCGCCCCATTGTTCTTCCACCCACACTCCCCGACCACGCCTGAACCTATGTCTGCCTCAGCACCACCCATCGGCATTGCCATGGGCAGCGATTCGGATCTTCCCGTTATGGACGAGGCCGCGGAGGTCCTCGATGAGTTCGACGTCGACTACGAGATGCGCGTCCTGTCGGCCCACCGCACCCCCGGCGTGATGACGCAATACGCCGAGCAGGCCCATGAGCGCGGCGTGCAGGTGATTATCGCCGGGGCCGGCGGGGCTGCTCATCTGCCTGGCATGATCGCGGCCAGCACCCCCTTGCCCGTCATCGGCGTACCTGTCCAAACTAGCACCATGAGTGGCGTCGACTCGCTCCTGTCCATCGTCCAAATGCCGGGCGGTGTGCCGGTGGGATCGGTGGCCATCAACGCAGCCGACAACGCCGCCTTGCTCGCCCTTCAGATTCTTGGGACCTCGGACTCGGACCTCCGCACGAAAATGCTGGACTATAAGGCCGAACTCACGGAGAAGGTGAGCGCCATGGATGAGCGGGTTCGGGCGCACGGCGACCACGACTAGCACGCCTCGCTCACTGGTACGTCCCTGCGCCATGCGACCGTTTCGCCTCGTTGTTCTTTTGATGCTCTTGGGGGCAGGAGTAGTGGGGCTTGCCCCCCTCACCTCGCAGGCCCAGCAGCGCCCCACGCTCCCCTCGCAACAGCACGCCACCGTACAGTCCTCCGCGGCCGTTGCACAGCAGACGCTTCCGGCCGTAAACACGGCGGCGCTCCGGGCCGAGGACCGCGAGCGGACCGGTCGCATCGGACCCTATCGCTACGGCACAACCCTCGATGCCGACTTTAGCCCTGAGCGCCACGGGACGTGGGAGCAATTGCCGTCCGGCCGCTGGCTCTGGCGGCTTCGCCTCCAGTCGACGGACGCGGTATCCCTGAGTCTCGGCTTCTCGCCGTTCCACCTGCCGCCCGGCGCCACCTTGTACCTGCACGGCCCGGGCGATACAATCATCCACGGCCCGTATACGGCGGCCGATGCGACCGCAGGGGAGCACTGGACGCCCCTCGTTCCGGGCGAGCAGGTGATCCTCGAACTCGAAGTGCCCGCCGGGCGCCGCTCAGGAGTGAGCCTCACGGTGGCCCAAGTCGTGCACGGGTACCGGGCCCTCCCTGGTCGCGCGAACGGGCCCTCCCCCAAATCCGGCAGTTGTAACCTCGACGTGGCCTGCGAAGAGGCCGATCCGTGGCGCGAGCAAGTACGATCGGTCGCGCGGTACACCTTCGAAGCAAGCGGAAGCACGTTCTTCTGCTCCGGCGCGCTGGTCAATAACACCGCGGAAGACAAAACGCCGTACTTCCTGACGGCCGAGCACTGCGTGTCGACCCCCGAGCAGGCCGCCTCGATGGTATTCTACTGGAACTATCAGAACCAGACCTGTCGCGCCCTCGGGAGCCCCGAAAACGGCCAGGAGACCGACGACAATCCGGGCGACCAAACCTCTTCCGGCGCCGTTCTACGGGCTCGCTACGGCAACTGGCACCAAGAAGGGCAGATCACTGGCAAGTCCGATCTGGCACTGGTCGAGGTGGACGACCAAATTCCCACGAGCTACAATCTCTACCTGAGTGGATGGAGCCGGGCCGGCAACGCGACCGCGGAAGGCGTGACGATCCACCACCCGTCCGGCGACGGTAAGCGCATCAGTTTCGACCGCGATTCGACCCGGATCACCGGGTACGCAACGTCCGGCGATACGCATCTCCGGGTTGGCAACTGGGAAACTGGGACCACCGAAGGAGGGTCCTCGGGGGGCCCGCTCTTCAACACCGAGCAGCGGATTGTCGGCGTCCTGTCCGGAGGGCGAGCCGGGTGTAAATTCGACGGCGCCACGGACGACAACGACGAGCCCGATTGGTATGGCCGCGTGGCCCCCGGCTTCCGTCAGGGCGACTATAACGGCACCACGCTCGCCGACGTGTTGGATCCGCTGAACACCGGCACGGCCACCCTCGACGGTCAGCCCCAATCGAGCGAGATTGACCGCACTGCCCCCGCGGCCGCTCGGGACCTCCGTGTTCGCACAGTCGAGCCGGGCACGAACGAGGTCACGCTCGCCTGGACTGCCCCGGGCGATGACAACCGCACCGGCACGGCACAAAAATACGATCTGCGCTACGACACGACCCGAATCGAAACCGCGGCCGACTTTACTCAGGCGACGCCGGTTGACGCTCCCCCCCTGCCGTCCCCGGCTGGGACCCAGGAGACTGCAGTCGTCGGTCCGTCAGACGGGCTGCGGTCAGGACGCAGCTACTACTTCGCAGTCGTCGCCGAGGACCAGGCGGGCAACCGCTCCCCGAAGGCCACCCCTCAGCGGAAAGCCGTGTTGGCGAAGCAGATTAAGATCGAAGAGGGCGGTCTGACGACCGGGGTCTCAACACCCATCTCCGAAACAGCGTTTGTCCTTACCGAGACTCAGAAGCTGACCGTTTCACTCTACGATGTCCTGGGGCGTCGAGTACGGACGCTCCTGCGCGATAGGAAAGTTCAGGCCGGCTTCGAACAACGGGTCCGCGTCCGCACCACCTCCCTCCCCTCCGGCACGTACTTCCTTCGGTTCGTGGGACAGACGTTCGCCACCACCCGAAAAGTTGTAGTCGTGAACTAACCCCCATGGCCGTCGGTCACTGCTGCCCATTTGTCGGCGAGACAATGC
Source organism: uncultured Bacteroidota bacterium (assembly GCA_913055845.1). Classification (GTDB taxonomy): domain Bacteria; phylum Bacteroidota; class Rhodothermia; order Rhodothermales; family Salinibacteraceae; genus Salinibacter. The sequence continues at coordinate 21,336 of CAJXKO010000030.1, forward strand.
GGACAAAGCGACGCTTGCCCACGCGAAGTACGAACGGGGCTTCCTCGGCGACGTCGATGTAACGCCCCGTGTCGGTCACCTTCTCTTCGTCGATTGTCACGGCACCCTGCTCAATCATGCGTCGGCCCTCACTGTTGGAGTCGGTGAGGCCAGCGTGGCGCATGAGATTGAGAAGCCCTACCTCCTCGCCCTCCATGGCGTCCGGGACGTACTCCGGCATCTCGTCCGGGACGCCCCCCTCTACCACCGTCTGCTGGAAGTGCTCCTCGGCCGCGTCGGCGGCCTCTTCGCCGTGGTACATCGTCACGATGCGTCGTGCCAGCTGCGCTTTCGCGTCGCGGGGGTTGGCATCGGCAAACTGCTTAATCTTGGGGAGCTGCTCCGTCGGAATGTCGGTGACGAGCTCCACGTACCGGTAAATGAGATCATCGGGGACCGACATGGTCTTGCCGTACATGTCCTCCGGCGCGTCGGCAATGCCAATGGCATTGTCGAGCGACTTCGACATTTTGTCCGATCCATCAGTCCCTTCCAACAGCGGAAGCATCATGCAGACCTGTGGATCTTGACCCTTCGCGTCCTGCAGGTGTCGCGCTAGGAGCAGATTGAAGCGTTGGTCCGTGCCGCCGAGCTCCACGTCGGCCCCGATGTGGACGGAGTCCTGAGCCTGAGCCAGTGGATAGAGAAATTCGTGGACGCTGATGGGCTGCCCGGCCTCGTATCTTTGCTTGAAGTCATCCCGCTCAAGCATTTGTGCCACAGTCTGTTGGGCGGCGAGCTCGATGACGTCACTGAAGGTCATCTCGTCGAGCCACTCGGAGTTGTACCGGATCTCTGTCTTCTCCGGGTCCAGCACGCGGGTGGCCTGGTCGTAATAGGTTTGGCCATGCTCCCGCGTCTCTTCGAGGGTAAGCTGCGGACGGGTCTGAGACCGGCCAGACGGGTCGCCAATCATGCCTGTAAAGTCCCCCACGATGAGGAGGGCCCGGTGCCCAAGGTCCTGAAACTGCCGCAGCTTCCGCAACACCACCGTGTGCCCGAGATGCAGGTCGGGACGGCTCGGGTCACACCCAAGCTTTATGACCAGCGGGGTTTCGGTCTCGCGTGACTTTTGGAGTTTCTCGGCCAGTTCGTCTTCCGGCACGATCTCTTCCACCCCGCGGCGGAGGACCGTCAGTTGCTCGTCGACCGGCGGAAATGCCATGTGTAACTGATTCTTCGTGGTGAGACATTACGGTGCATCGGGACCGCGGGGACCTGAGTGTCCACGCCGCGGCTAAAAGTTGTAGTCGCTTTGCTGCTGCTCCATACGGCGCTCCATCTCCCGTTCCTTGATGGCCTGACGCTTGTCGTGCCGCTGACGGCCCTTGGCGATGCCAATCTTGAGCTTCGCCCAACCGTCCCGAAAGTACAGGGCCAGCGGCACGATTGTGTATCCCTCCCGCTCAGCCATTTGGCCCCACTTCTGGATCTGTCGGTTGTGGAGGAGCAGCTTTCGGGTCCGCCGGGGTTCGTGACCGAACGGCCCCGCCTCTTCGTAGGGTTTGACGTACATTCCGTGGATTTTCATTTCACCCTCCCTGTCCACTTGACAGTACGCCCCGTCGAGGCTCGCCTTCCCCTGCCGTACGGACTTAACCTCCGACCCCTCCAGCACGAGCCCGGCCTCGAGGGTGTCCTCGATATCGTACTCGTGACGGGCCTTTTTATTGCGGGCAATCATCTCAACGCCTTCCGCCATGGCCGTGGAACCTGATTCGTTCGACAATCAGAGCATCGTAGGCACGCACGAGACAGAGGCCCCCTCAAGGAGTCCGTTCGGCACACGCGAGGCCTCCTTCAGGAGATGTAATCGCACCACACACGTGGATTACGCGTCCTGCCCCGACCCTTCTTCCTCTTCCTCCTCATCCTCCTCATCCTCGTCGAGGTACACAAACGGCAGGTCCGGGACGTCCTCCGTGACGTCGTAGTAGAAAAGATACTTCCGGAACTCAGTCAGGCTGGCGATGGCCAGCTTGTCGAGCCCCGTCCGGAGGTCCTCGCGGTAGAACTCATTTAGCGACGCACTGGTCTCCTGGGCCTGCACCCAGACGTCTCGGTTTTCGTCTGCCGCCTCGCCGGATGCGATCAGGGCCTCGATCATCTCATCGGTGGCCCGGTCGCGCTTGGCGGCGTAGAGCCCCCAGACCATCGGATAGTTGGCCAGCTCGTACCACTCGCGCCCAATGTCGATTGTAAAGGGCTCGGGGGTAAGAAACGGCACGTCGGGCCCCACCATCAGGGCCGCATCCTCGTCGGTGTCGAGCAGTTCGGAGGGGGAGCGCCCCTCGTACGGGACGAACGTGGGATCGACCTGGTAATGCTCGTGCAAGATGATGCGGGTGACGAGGCGCTCCTGCGCCACGCGTCGATCGTAGGCGATCGTCTCTGGAAAATCGTGCAGACCGCCGCTCCACACCAGTCGGGCGTACGGGTAGCGCCACGACACGAGTCCTACGCTCGGAACGATGTCGAGGGCATTGCTCGCCTGCAGGGCGAGCATCGTAGGCATCAACGCCACGTCGACCTCGTCCTCCACGAGCAGGGCTGCACATTCTTCAGGACGGTGCCGCTTAATCCGAAACGGATTCTGGACCGCCCCGGAAGTAAAACCAGAAACCAAAAATTCGGCGGGGGGATAATCCCAGATCGCAAGGTCCATATCGGCGACACACAGGTACAGGAGTTGAACGTAGCACGAGGGGCCACCCACGCCCCTCACAGACCGGTCCCGAGACACCTACTCATCGTCGCGGATGCGCTCTTGAATGCGCGCCTGCTTCCCGGACAAGTCGCGCAGGTAGAAGAGCTTCGACCGGTTCACTACACCGCGGCGCATCACTTCAATCTTAGCAACCCGGGGAGAGTGGACCGGGAAAATGCGCTCCACACCTACCCCCTCCGACTCCTTGCGGACCGTGAACGTCTCGTTGGGGCCCGAGCCGCGACGGGCAAGGCACACCCCTTCAAATTTCTGGATCCGTTCTTTGTCGCCCTCGACCACGCGGAGGTGCACGTTGACCGTGTCTCCGGCGTCAAAATCCGGCACGTCGTCGCGGAGTTGGGTGGCCTCGACGACTTCCATCAAATCACTAGCCATGGCTCTAAAATTTCGTCGGTGAAGAAAAACAGCTCACAACAGAAGTACTCAATCAGCGCCCTCCCTGGACGCTCCCTCCAACATACACTCCCTCCAACATCAAGACGTCCCGGAACCGTCGGGCGCATCCGGCAGCAAGTCGGGACGTCGCGCCCGGGTCTTTTCCAGTCGCTTTTCGTCACGCCACGCCGCAATGCGCTGGTGATTGCCGGAGCGGAGCACCTCGGGCACACGCCGTCCCCGAAATTCCGCGGGGCGCGTATACACCGGGGCGTCTAACAGACCATCTTGAAAGGAGTCCGTAAGGGCAGAGGAACTGTCACCAAGGGCGCCCGGGATCAGCCGCACCACCGCGTCAACCAACACGAGGGCTGGCAGTTCGCCGCCGCTCAGAACGACGTCCCCAATTGAAAGTTCTCGGGTCACGAGCGCGTCGCGCACCCGCTGGTCAATGCCCTTATAGTGACCGGCAATAAGGATCAAGTGCCCTTCCATCGAGAGGCGGTTGGCCATGGACTGATCCAGTCGCTCCCCGTCCGGCGTCAGGTATATCACCTCATCGGCCTCTCCGTCGGCGTCCTGGATCGCCTCCACGGCGCGGAATAGGGGCTCTGGCTTCAGCACCATACCCGCCCCCCCTCCGAACGGACGGTCGTCAATCTGGCGATGCTTGTCGGTGGCAAAGTCCCGGAGGTCATGAACCTGCAGGGTCACCGCATCACGCTCCTGAGCCCTCTGAAGGATGCTGTGGCGCAGGGGTGCCTCCACCAGCTTGGGCAGCGCCGTCACTATGTCAATTCGCATGCGCTCAGGCATGGCGGCGTGAAAACCCATTCGCCATTCAAGATAGAGCCTCTTAATCGCCCATCAGGCCCTCGATGGGACGGACGACAACTTGCTCAGTCTCCTCGTCGAAGGAAAGAATAAAGTCGTCGACGGCCGGAATCATCGCCTCTCCCCCGTCCGCCCCTCGCACCACAAACATATCCTGTGCTGGCATCTCCATCAGGTTGGCCACAGTTCCGAGGGGAGTGCCGTCTTCAGCGACGACGGTCCAACCCACGAGTTCATGCGCGAAGAGCTCTTCGTCGCCGAGGGCAAGCGCCTCTTCAGTGGCAAACACCTTGCGCTTCGCCACGGCCTCCGCGGCATCTCGGTCGTCGATGCCCTGCAAGCCCAAGATGACCGTGGTCCCTCGCTTCGTCTGCTGATAACGAACCGAGGACACGGCATGCTCGCGGACCCGGTGCGCCCGTGCCCCCACGTACACCGTTGGAAGCTCTTCGAAGCGTGCCGGATCGTCGGTTGCCGCAGGATCAATTTTGAGCTCCCCCTTCATCCCATGGGGTCGGAAGATAAACCCAACCTGTACGAGTTCGGTTGGGGGCACGTCCGCGTAGTCCGGACGCCGCGCCTGGGAATCGGACGGAGAGGCCTCTGGGGTCGACATTGCGGAGGGACAGAGTCCCGCTTAGAGCTACTCGTCGGTACGCTCGTCCTCGTCAGTATCTTCGGGCTCCTCCCCATTCGCTTCCGGGGCATCTGTATCGTCCGGCGCCGCGGCCTCGTCCGGGTCGTCCGTTTCTGCCACGGCGTCGTCCGCATCGGCATCGTCCGTGTCCGGCTGCTCTTCCGCCTCCTCCTGGACCACCGAGAGGGGCGTGGCCTGGGCTCGGAGCTGAGCCTCCTCGTCGATTTCCTCGGCCCGCTCTCGTTCCCGCTCCAGGGGATCCTTGCCCCGCGTCCCCACGGCCATCTTGAGATCCTCATCCTTCTGCGCCATGCGCTCACGGAACTCTTCGACGGCCTCCTCAATCTCGCCCGGCGACTCGCCCTTCTTTTTCAGGTGATGGTGGAGCAGAATGCCCCGGCGCCGAAGAATGGAGCGGACCGTATCGCTGGGCTGGGCCCCATTTTCGAGCCAGTACAGGGCTCGGTCCTCGTCGAGGTGCACCTCAGCGGGTTCGCGAAGGGGATAATAGCGGCCTAGATCTTCGATGTAACGGCCGTCCCGCGCTTTGCGCTGGTCGGCGGCCACAATCGAAAAGACCGGAATCTTTTTGCGCCCAATGCGGCGCAGTCGAAGCTTAACAGACACGTCGTCGTTCGGTCGGGTTCAGTTCCAATTCGTAACGAAAGAAATGCAGCGGGCGGGGAGGGCCACGTCTCCGCATCTAGCGGGGACTGTGGCCCTGGCCCCCTCCGTCTCCCGTAAGCTTGTTCATAAGGTTGGACATGCTGACGTCCCCACGCCCCTGACTGGTCATCTTCTGCATCGTCTTCATCATGTCCTTCATCTCCTCAAACTGGCTGACGAGCTGGTTCACGTCCCGGACTTCTGTTCCACTGCCACGTGCAATCCGACGGCGACGGGTGCCGTTCAGAATTTCAGGGTGGGCCCGCTCCTTCGGGGTCATAGACTGGATAATGGCCTCGATGTGCGTAAACGCCTCCTCGTCGATGTCGAGATCGCTGATTTTGTTCCCCACCCCCGGAATCATACCCAGCAACTCCTTAATGGAGCCCATCTTCTGAATGCGCTGGAGCTGGTCGTAAAAGTCCTGGAGGTCAAACTCTTCAGACCGGATCTTTTCTTGGAGGCGCTCGGCCTCCTTCTCGTCGTACTGCTCCTGGGCCCGCTCTACGAAGGACACCACGTCGCCCATGCCCAGAATGCGCTGGGCCATGCGGTCCGGATAAAACGGCGTGAGGGCATCGAGCTTCTCACCCGTCGAGGCAAACTTGATGGGCTTATCGACCACGGTGCGGATCGAGAGCGCCGCGCCACCGCGCGTGTCGCCGTCGAGCTTAGTGAGCACCACACCGTTGTAGTCGATGCGCTCGTTGAACTCCTTGGCCGTATTGACGGCGTCCTGCCCCGTCATGCTGTCGACGATGAACAGGGTCTCGTTCGGCTCTACCGTGGCCTTGATGTCGGCCACCTCTTGCATCATCGCCTCGTCGATATGCATGCGGCCCGCGGTGTCGATAATAACCACGTCGCGGGCGGTTCGTCGGGCCTCTTCCACCGCCTCTTCGGCCACCCGCACGGCGTCCTCAACAATTTCGCCGTCCTCTTCGATTGAGTAGACGGGCACGTTCACCTGATCGGCCAGCGTCTTCAGTTGGTCCACCGCCGCGGGACGGTACACGTCCGATGCGGCGAGGAGCGGCGCGTGGCCCTCCTTCCGAAAGTGGCGCGCAAGCTTGGCGCTAAAGGTAGTCTTCCCGGAGCCTTGCAGGCCAGCGATGAGGATGACCGTGGGCGGGGTCTCGGCCATCTCAATCTCCTTGTGCTCGCCCCCCAGCACTCGGGTGAGCTCATCGTGCATGATTTTCGTAAGCTGCTGCCCAGGCGTCACGGACGTAAGGACGTCTTCTCCCGTGGCGGCGTCCTTCACGTTGGCCGTGAACTCCTTCGCCACCTGGTAATTCACGTCCGCATTCAGGAGCGCACGTCGGATCTCTCGCATCGTCTCGGCCACGTTCACCTCATCGATGCGGCCCTGTCCTGTGACGGACTGCAGGGCGCTTTCGAGCTTTTCGGACAGGCTTTCAAACATGGGCGATGGGGTCGGCTCGTCGCATCAATCTCGGCCATAAGGACCTTCCGTGCCGCGGGAACGGCGGAAGGGACAGAATACCACTGTATTCAAGACAGCGGATGAACCGATTCCTATACGCATCGACGGCCATCCTTCGATCCGTTCCCGAAAGGGTGTTCATCCATAATTCGCTGCGGCTGGAGGCCCCGGCTCAAAGAGACTTGTAACAGTGTCGGGGCCGAAATCGCTATGGACCCCGTGGGCGTGGGATCGAACCGCAAGTTTCTTTCGTTACGATACTGAACCGATGCCCCTTGTACTCAGGCCGCCTTGTTGCCGCTGATGGGCTCTTCAACAGCGTCCACGTCCAAGGAGACGTGGCGCGCGAAGTTTCGCACATACCGCCGATCTTTGGGAACCAGGGCGTACGCGGCGCGCAGCAGCTTGATTGGCCAGCGCGCCCTGGGGCTGCCTGCCGTGACGCAGGCCCAGGTGGTCCACGTCTACTGGCCCCTCCCCGTCCAGAGGGAGATTGATACGCGCCCCCTCATCGGCACCCTCTGCGCCAAAGGAATCGACGTGGTGCTGCCCGTGGTGACTAGCTTTGCCCCCGACACACCGACGATGGAGCATCGTCGCTACACGGGTCCCGACGCCCTTGTCCCCAATCGCTGGGGCATCTACGAGCCGGTGTCGACGACCCCGGTCACCGTCGCCGCTCTCGACGTGGTGCTCGTGCCAACCTTGGGGGCAGACCAAAAGGGCCAGCGCCTAGGCCATGGTTCTGGGTACTACGACGCGTTTTTGCGAGACGTGTCATGTCCCCGTATCGCACTGGTATACGAGGCCTGTGTGGTACCGACGTTGCCCAAGGCCTCCCACGACGTGCCCATGACAACCCTCGTAACCGAACAAACCGTGATCGACATCTGACGTTTACTCTCCCACCTGCCCGCACGGCTCTTCCCAACAACCTGCCCTGCTGCCATGTCCAGCCGCCAGCGCTCCCGGTCTCGTCCGTCCACGGAGGAGTCCACCGACTCCTTCGAGCAACCGTCCCCGTTCGAGGTGGGAGAGACCACCCTGAACCTCGACGACGTTTCTGAGGAGGAACTGGACGCACTCTACTTCGACGACGACGCGGAGTCGTCCAGTCTCTTCAACCTGCCCACCGTTACGGGCCTCACGCTCATCCTGGCCGGCACCATCTATCTGCTGAGTGAACTCGGGGTGTGGACTGGTTTCGTGCTCTCCGACCTCGTACTGCCTTGGCTGGTGGGTATTGGGGTGATCCTGCTTGGTTTCGGCCTCCTCACGTGGCGGTCGTCCGGGGACAGTGAAGAGTCAGGAACCAAAAAGAAGGCGGTGGAGGCGGAAACCGGAGA
>CAJXKO010000031.1 GCA_913055845.1 uncultured Bacteroidota bacterium
TTGGGGGCCCATTCGTCCACGTCACCCGTCACGCGGTCGTCGAAGCGGGCGCCGACGGCCATGATGAGGTCGGCGTTTTGCACAGCCATGTTGGTGTGGTAGAAGCCGTGCATGCCCAGCCAGCCGAGCGCCAGGTCGTCGGTCTCGGGAAAGGCGCCCAGGCCGTGGAGGGTAGTGGTGACCGGAATGTTGGCCGTGCGGGCGAGCTCGGTGAGCACCTCCGGCGCGTCGGCGTTGATGGTACCGCCGCCCACGTAGAGGAGCGGCTTCTCGGCCTCCTCGATCATCTTGGCCGCGCGGTCCACCTGTGATGGCACGGCAGCGCCCGGCACGGTGTAGCCCTCCAATCCCGGCTCTCCGGGGTACACAAAGGGCGCCTCGTCCATCTGCACGTCCTTCGGAAGATCCACCACGACGGGGCCGGGTCGGCCCGTGCGGGCAATGTGATAGGCCTGCTTCACCGTCGTGGCCAGCTCGTTCACGTCCCGCACCAGGAAGTTGTGCTTCGTGATGCTGCGGGTGACGCCCGTCGTGTCCGTCTCCTGGAAGCTATCGTTCCCGATCAGGTGGGTGGGCACCTGGCCGGTGAAGACGACAATGGGAACGGAGTCGAGGTACGCGTCCGCGATGCCGGTCACCGTGTTCGTGGCGCCGGGGCCGCTGGTGACGAGTACGGTGCCGACGCGGCCGGTCGCTTTGGCGTAGCCTTCCGCGGCGTGAGTGCCGCCCTGCTCGTGCCGGACGAGCACATGGTCGAACGATGGCTGAATGCGCTCCATCGCGTCGTAGATCTTAATGACCGCCCCGCCCGGGTGGCCAAAGACGCGATCGACCCCCTCTTCTTCGAGGGCGCGGACGAAGATCTCGGAGCCCTTCAGCGTCGGAGCGTCGTGCGCGCCGTTCGCTGTGGGCGTCGCCGAATCGGGAGATTGCAGGGTGTCAGTGGGCATCGGTTGGTCTTAGTCAGCCTGGTGTAGTGAGAACGTCGCAGGGAGGGATGGACGCATCCCGAACAGAGTCGGGGCATCCAGTGAGAGCACCAATGCCACGCGGGCCTCTGGGACGCAGGGTGGACACACGGGGGTTCCGACAAGTAGAGAGAGATCGGTAACGATGACGCGGGACGAGGGGTCAGGCATCGGCGAGTGAGGGGCCAATCCCCTCGGCACTACACGATACCTGGTGTCATCGCTGGGAAGGGATTGGCGGTCGGTTGTTAGTCCGCAAGAATCGCAATAAGAAGGACGAGCGCAGAACTCCGAAGTCTACTCAGCGCGCGTCCCTGCACAGAAATCCCTTCAGGTACGATCGAACGACCCACCGACAATCGATACTGTCGGGCAGAGAGCCCGTCTGGGCCCGACGCCATAATGGCCATAGTGGGGGAGAGGAAGCAGGACATCTGCGTTGCGGGGGTGGGGCGTTCCTTAATGGCTCACCCTAATTAGATAGATGCGATTGTCCCTGTCAAGTGTGAGTAGGGAATCGTAGGAGGGATCGGTAAGAGATAGATCCTCTGAGACGAAGCGCTTCCAGACCCAAAGAAATGAGAAAAAAAGGGGAGGTCGGACAAATACTTGTGGTAGAAAGCCCTTTCTCCGGTGAAGGATTCACGCTAGAGAAATGTAGACAGGAGTTGAATTCATGGTATCATCACTTTTATTGGGGGAGAGCGGCGTGCCAGGCATCGTCTGGGCCATGTTCAGAAGGCAGGGTCCGGTGCAGTGGGCGCTTCGATTCGCTCTTTCAGGTTGCGGAGTAGCCTGTGAACCTCGCGCTCATTATAGCGCCGAACGAGCGTTCGGAATAGAGGACGGAAGAGACGCGGTCCTGGAATCTGGTATGTTGCCGCATAGGTGACTCGGCATGCGGCGTCAGCAGATTCGGTATCAGTGGATTTGAAGTACCACCGAATTGTGCCCTGGAGGTCCCCCTTCATGCTCCAGACGATGCGTTCATGGGGGGCGTAGTCGGTCGCGTGGACCTCGCCGGAGAAGGACAGTCCGAAAATGCGGTAGACGTAGCGGGCCCGGGAGCCGCCATTCGGCAGCCGCTCAATGAGGGTCGACTCCGTGAGGCTCGGGGTTATTGCGGCCTGGTGGGCTGGCGTATCCATGTAATCGAACACGCGGTCCACCGGCGCAGCAATGTCGATGTGCTCGCGGACGGTGAGCATGATCGGTGAGGGCTAGCGGTCCCTTCGGGTGATTTGGGGAGAGTCGGCACTGATCGATTTACAGGGGCAGTATTCCGTATTTCGTAGACCAACCGACCCTTACGCAATACGAAATACGCAGTGCACACTGGCAGAGATATTCGATTTTAAGACAGCAGTCCGGGGACGGCGATCGAGGACTAACGACGGAACCGAATATCCTGTACGCGGCGGGCAATCGAGACGACAAAGCCTAGCGAGAGCACGATGATGCCCACCCAGAGGACGCTAATAAGCGGCTTCGTATAAGCCTGGACCACTACCCAGTTCTCAGGCATCACGTCGACGCCCTGCACGGCGAAGGTTGCCTTCCCGTTGTTCACGTCCATCTCGGTGAACGCCATGCGCAGGTTCCAGTCTTTTGCCTGGTTCTCGATGTACTGTTGCGAGTTGTCGTTCATGACGACGTAGATGGGCATGAGCGACCGGGTCTCCTCCGTGTCCAGGTTTGTAACCCGAAGACGCGCGCCGACCGCCATTTGTGCGTCCTCGGGGACGCGATCGCTGGAGGCCGTGGCATCCATAGGGCCTCCCTCGGGGCCCTTCAGTACCTCGAAGCCACGGAAGGCCACCGCGTATTCCCGTCCCCCAAGAAGAGTCGAGTCGCCCACGGCAAGTTGAAACTCTCCCCCAGGTGGCCCCTGCTTCTGTCCAATTCCCGTTGCCTCCTTCGGCGTGACGGCGACGAAGAGGTCCTTCTCGACGAACGCCTTCACGGCCGGGTGCTTGAACCACTGGTCGTTGCTTCCCTGATAGGCAACCGGCTTGAGCGTAAACGTGCGTCCACGGGGGTCGCGCACATCAAGGATGTATTGGCCCCGGCCCCGCTCGGTCGTGGTCTTGTCCTGATAGGTAACCTGGTAGCCGTTCACGATGCGTGTTTGCCCCTTGGCCACCACAAAATTCTCGCGCGGCATTTGCTCTTTATCGGCCGTGTAGGGGGCACCCAGGCGGGGCAGGGCGCGGTCGAACCCGTTGGAGGCGATGACGCCCAGGATAATGAGCGCGAAGCCGACGTGCGACAGCGCTCCTCCAGCCATGCGCGGGTTGCCGCGAAGCGTGCGCCAGAGCACAATCCCGTTGCCGAACAGCGAGAAGAAGCCTACGAAGAGCAGCAGAAGCATCTGGATGGCTTGTCCGTAGGCCGCCCAGAAGTCCTGTAGGCTGCCGATTAGATTGGCTGATGCCGTCTGTGCGGCCCCACTGCTCCCCGCCGGAACGACGAGCGCCTGCTCCGCGAATGGTGTGAAAATCAGGATCGCGACGGTGCTCGCCGTGGCCAGCGCCACAGGTTTAAAGAGGACCTGGTTCACCGTGGCCACGTCCATCTTCTTCCACCAGAACAGCTGGCCCAGCCCAGCGAGAAAGACGAACCCTAAGGCCAGCGGGAGTGTCCACTGATTGTAGAACGACTGCGGCACGGCCGAGGGATTGTCGCGGAAGATTTGTCCGAAGATGGGTGCGCTCGTCCCCAGGATGATGACGGCCGCCGTGGCGGTCAAGAGCACCGCGCCGCTCAGGACCATAAATTCGCGGGAGAGCACCTTCGGTTCCTTGTCCGGTGTCGGCAGTTCGTTGAAGCGGATCGCGAACAGGCCGATGCCGAGTGTGCCCATTACCGCAATCCAGAGCAGGAGCTGGTTATACAGCCCCAGGCTCACAAACGAGTGGACCGACACGTCCCCGAGGATGCCACTACGGGTGAGGAATGTGGAGTAGACGACGAACAGGTACGCGGTAATAGAGAGAATGAGGGACGCCTTCTGGCTCGATCCGCTCTTCTTTTGCACCAGCATCGTATGGAACGCGGCGACGCCCAGCAGCCAGGGCACGAGCGACGAGTTCTCCACGGGGTCCCACGCCCAATAGCCCCCAAACGAAAGCGTGACGTACGCCCAGTAGCCGCCCATTGCGATGGCCACGCCCAGTGCCAGCACGGCGAACAGGGTCCACGGCAGCGCGGGCCGCACCCACTGCGTGTAGCGCTTCTTCCAGAGTGCCGCGATGGCAAAGGCAAACGGCACCACCATCGCCGAGAAGCCGAGGAACAGGACGGGCGGGTGGATGGTCATCCAGGGATTTTGGAGCAGGTCGTTGAGGCCCTGCCCGTCCGCTGGCACAAATCCTGGATTTTGTTGGAAGATGGGCGCGTCGGTAAACTTCTCCGTCAGTGTCATGAAGGGCGAGGAGCCGATCTCAACCGGCCCAAACTGCAGTCCCACAATCATTGACAGCAGGAAGGCCTGACAGAGGGCCACCACGGCCATCACGGGGGTTTCGTACTTTCGGTGGACGTAGGCAATAAGCAGCCCCCCCACGCCGCACATCATGAGCACCCAGAAGAGGAATGAGCCCTCCTGCCCGGCCCAGAACGTGGAGAAAAGGTAGTGCAGCGGCAGGTCATTGGACGACTGCTGGTAGACGTAGGCGTACTGGTACTTGTGGGTAAGCAACAGGTACCAGAGCACGCCGGACGCGGCGCCCACGGCCGCGCTCATTCCGCCCCACGTGAGGCGCCCCATCCGCTTCCAGGTGGTCGCGAGGGCGGAGCCGGGCTGGGCCTGGGCGGACCAGAAGAAGGAAAGCGCCGACAGGCCGCAGGTCACGAATGCGACGAGAAGAAGAAGCTCACCGACTGTGCCAAGCATACAGGGCTACCAAAAGGCCGTACGGAATCGCGGGTGGATTGAAATTGTAGCCCGGGGGCCAGTTCCCTGCTTTTGCCTCTGTGAGGGGCAAGGGAAGGGGGGTACGCGAATGTTTCAACGAACCCACGTTTCCGGGCCCGGGAGAGCCGTGGGGCATCCGGCCGAGCAGGGCAGGCAGGGACGACTCTTCCTGGAACCCAGGCCCAATCCTCGCTGTCCGATTGCCAACCGTTCGAGGACCGTTTCCTGCATCAATCCCCATCGCGCGAATGCAAAGCGACACGGCACTACCGGCCCTGGGGCTTCGCTGCGGAGCCGGACTCATTGTGCTTGGGCTGTTCCTTCTCGGGTGCACGACGGTACAGAATGCGGGAACGCCGGGGCTGCCTCAGAAGCGAGGAACAGCCAGTTACTACGCCGACAAGTTTGTGGGACGCACTACCGCCAACGGGGAAGTTTTCTATCAGGAGCGGCTCACGGCTGCGCACCGTACCCTCCCCTTCGGCACCCAAGTGCGGGCCACGCGCATCGACGTGCCCAGTCGGCCCTCCGTGGTGGTGCGCATTAACGACCGGGGACCCTTCAAGGACAATCGCATTATCGACCTCACAAAAAACGCTGCGAAGCGCCTGGGCATGATCAATGATGGACTCGCAGAGGTAGAGTTGGAGGTGGTCTCGTACCCGACGGGGACCTCCCCCCCGGCCCCAGACTCGTCGGAGGAAGCGCCGACCGGGAAAGATGCCCCGAACGTGGCATGGTAGGACCTCGTGTGCCCGAGACACCAAAAGAAAAAGGAGGCCGGGCCTGAGCAGCAGGCCTGACCTCCTCCGTATCGTGCTCCACCATCGTAGTTGAGAGGGGATCCCAATAAGGATGCTGGGACCCCTGAAAGTCGCGGCGGCGCCCATTCCATCCTGCGGGACTCCGCTACGGCTTCTCCGTCGCCACAAAGTCGGCCCGCTCGCCCGACGGGGTGCTCACCACGCCCGTCACCTCGACCGAGAAGCTCTTCTCACGCTCGCGGCTTCGATCGTAGAGAATGCCCTCAAACGTCGCGTCCTCCTCGTCGTCGGCAAGAAGCTCGATCTCTTCCTCGTCTTCGCCAAAGAAGACGCCCTTATACGCCTTGCCATATACCGTCTTTTCGGAATAGGCGAACCCCTCGCCTTCCATGTCGTTAAGCGTTGCGTCGTGCAGATCGTACAGACTCATGGTCGTAGCAGAAAGTATTGAGTGGGACAGTGTTTACGATGCAGGAGGTCAGGATCTGCCGCGAGGCCCGACCCTGAAGATATCCGCGAACGAGAGCGAAGCGGAGTGGCGGGAAGAGTGGACGGGAAGGAATTCCGGATTCCAGCACGTCGCGCGTCTCTTCGGAAAATCCGCTTCGTGCAACTGCTCTCGAATACCGAATAGAACCATCCCTTGTACGGGGCGATCGCCCATCGGTTCACACCGCCCCCTGAAGGCCCGTGAGAGGCCCGGGGCCCCAGCAGTGAGCCCTCCTCACCGCTGCCGCATGCCTGCCGTTTTGTTTTTCGTTCATGCCTGAGCCCGCATTCGACCCCGACCGCGTTCGAGAGGCCCAGAACGGCAATGAGCAAGCTCGGAATGGGCTGCTCCGCCGCCTAGAGCCGATCCTGCGGGGCTACTTCATTAAGCGCATCGGGGACGAGACGGACGTGGACGACCTAGTGCAGAACACACTCGTGCGCGTTCACGAAAGCCTCGACGACCTCGAAAAGCCGGGCAGCCTGAAGTCGTTTGCCATGAAGGCGGCTCTGTTCGAGCTCCAGGACTACTACCGGGGACGATACGATATGAAAGAGCACCTCCGCGATCCCGATCTGCCTCTCGGCCAGTCGACGGCGCCGGAGGATCGGAGCGCGCACGTGGACGTGGAGAAGGCCCTGGAGGCCCTCACTCCCAAGGCACGCCGGATCATGGAGCTCCGTGAGTACGGGTACCTCTACCGCGAAATTGCCCGGATGCTCGACACCACAGAGGCGGCGGTGAAGATGCAGGTGAAGCGCGCCTTCGAGACCATGAAGGAAGCGCTCAGCGTCGCACTGCTTCTGGTCTGGTTTCTTGGAATGTAGGCGAAATCGCCCAACTGTTACTTTCTCCGAAACCGAGGCGGCCCAATGCCCGATGCAGGGCTCCGTCGCCGACAGTCCCCTTGGATTGGTCTTGTAGGCGTGGAGTTGGGTTTTTTGCTGATGGAAACGGTTTTGACTCATGGACGACAAGTACAGTCCGCTACTCTTTGCAGACGAGCGCTCCGAGGCGCAGCAGGCCGCACTGAGGGAGCAGCTTGACGAGGATCCGGAGTTGGCCAAACAGTGGGCGCGTTGGAGGCGCGTTCGGGGCCGGCTCCGGCAGCGGCTTCAGGATCAACTCCCCGACCGGCGCCTCCTCGTCCTGTACGCGCTTGAGCAGGAGGGAGGAGACGAACACCTTACGCCTGCAGAGCGAGCGGCCCTTGACGCTGCGCGGGAGGACATTGCCACGGCGGTCGACACCATCCCGGCGCTCAGTCGAGTTATCGAGCGCATCCAGGACGAGCGGGCCGAGTTTGAGGAGGTGTGGGCGCAGCACCAGGGAGCAATGAAGACGGACGCGCCTGCGACGGAGCCGAGCTCTGAGGCCGCGCGCGAAGATCGTCCCCCCCGCCGCCCGCAATCCCACGACGGCACCGACCGACGCTGGGCGTGGCGGCTCACCGTGGCCGCACTCCTCGTGGGGGCCGCCGTCCTGGCCATTGTGTATGGCCCTCAGCAGGCCGACCGAACGACCGTGACGGTTCGGGACGGCGAGCAACGGGTCGTGACGTTTGACGATGGCTCCACGGCGCGCCTCGTCGGGGCCGCGTCGCTGTCGTACGCACCCGGCACGAGTACGACCGAGCCCCAGCACGTGAGGCTCACACGCGGACGAGCGTACTTCGATGTCGTCCCCCGCGGAGAGGCCTCGTTCATGGTGAAAACCCCTGCGGCCCAGGCCGAGGTGCTGGGTACGCAGTTTGGCGTTACCACAGGAAGCGATTCGACCGAAGTTGTTCTTGTGGAAGGGACAGTGCGCGTTGGGGCAGGAGACGAAGAGAACGCGCAGTCCGTTGTGCTGAAGCCGGGGGAGCGCAGTGTGGTCTGGCGTGGCCAAGCGCCGTCCGCGCCGGCCCCCGCGGACCTCAACGCGGCGCTAGAGTGGAGTGGACTGTTTGTCTTTCGGTCCACGCCCACCGCCACCATCGCGGAGCGGCTGGGTGCACACTACGGCGTGTCCATCACCGTGGCGCCGGCCCTCGCCGACGAGCCGATAACGGGAACCTTTGAGCGGGACCGAACGGTGTCGCAGGTGCTCACGACGATTGCTCGTACGCTCGGCGCGGAGGTCCGTACAGAGGGCGGAGTGTACCAGCTCGTGCCCGCCTCCTGAATGCGTGCTTCGGTCGACGTCGAGAGCAGTGGGACTCGCTGCGTGAGGTGCGTTGGGCGTTAGTCATCGAACGAATTCCCGGACCGGGAGTAGGATACTGCTCGCTGTCTTTCCCGGCTCGTCCGAGTAACGCCTGTGCCGCGTTCTGTATTTGCACTTCTCCTGGCGTTGGTAGGGCTGGGAGCCGTGGGCAGTTCGAACGTCCGGGCCCAAGCCACGCTTCAGATTCGGGCCACCGACGCACCGCTCGAAACAGCCCTCGCGCAGGTCCGCAGCCAGGCCAATCTCGATCTCGTATACGCCGACCGGCTGGTCCAGGGGCGGACGACGACCTGCACCTACACGGGCACGGATCGGCGAGAGGCACTTGCGTGCGTGCTCAACGAGACCGGCGTGGAGGCCAAGCGAGTGCGCCGTCGCCAGTACGTGCTCGTGGCGGCCCCGTCCGGTCCCGGCGCGCCCGCTTCCCGTGCGCCCCTCAACGGTTATGTGCTCGATGCGGAAACCGAGGAGCGCCTGCCCGGTGCCCACATCTATCTCACCGAATTGGAGGCCGGCGCCACGACAAATCGGGACGGCTACTTCGTGGTCTCCGACTTGCCCCCTGAGGCCTACGACGTGCGCATTTCCTACCTGGGATACCAGTCGGTCGACACGACCCTCACCGCCGGGAAAGGGCCCGTCCGAATTGCTCTCGCCCCCACCCCCATCGAGTCGGAGGGAGTGGTGGTGGAGGCCGGATCGACGAGCGGCCCCGATAACGAGCGGCTGCCGGGCATGATGTCGGTCGCCCTGGATCGAGTGGAGCGGCTGCCATCGTTTGGGGAGCCGGACCTGTTTCGGGTTCTGCAGTGGACGCCCGGGATTCGAAAATCAGGGGTCGCCGCCGCTGGCCTCAGCGTGCGGGGGGGCAACCCCGACCAAAACCTCTACTTGCTTGACGGGGCGCCCGTCTACCATCCGTGGCATGCCTTCAGCCTGATCTCGACGTTCCAAACCGGCACGCTCCGCTCTACGGACTTCTACCGCGGAAGCTTTCCGGTAGAGCACGGCGGGCGCCTCTCGGCCGTGCTTGATGCCCAGATGAAAGACGGAAGCCGTCGGGCTC
Organism: uncultured Bacteroidota bacterium; assembly: GCA_913055845.1. Lineage (GTDB taxonomy): Bacteria > Bacteroidota > Rhodothermia > Rhodothermales > Salinibacteraceae > Salinibacter. Next base: position 9,410 of record CAJXKO010000031.1, read on the forward strand.
CGAAGGCCGTGGCGGGTCTGAGCATGCTGAGCGGGCGCTTCCGGGTGGAAACGCCCATCACGCCCTCCACGTCGTTCATGCTATCCGGGCGGCGCTCTTACATTGACAAGCTGGTTGGACAGCGCCATCCCGTAACCGGGCCCAACGGGCGCCGCGATACCCTGCGGACCGGGTACTACTTTTTCGACACCAGTGCAAAGCTGAGCCACCGGTTTGGGCCCAATCATCGGCTTTCCCTCAGCTACTACCACGGGCGAGACGATCTCGACCTCCGACTTCCGTTCGACCTCTCGCTCGATTTTTCCTCGTGGCTGCGCCCGGCCGATCTGCTGTTCGAGGTGGCGCAGAACTGGGACAACCGGGTCGTTAGTGGGCAACACCGGTACCTCGTGGGCGACGATCTGTTCGTGACCACCACCGGGTACTACTCGGGGTACCGCGCCCAGGAGGCGTCGTTCGTGCAGCCTACCACGACTGCGGCCCTGGCTTCCGACTACCGCGTGCGATTGTCCGATGCGGGCCTGAAACTGAATTTCGACTACCATCATTCGGTGAGCCACGAACTGACGGGCGGCCTGCAGGTGTCGATGCTCCAGTTCGAGAGCACGCTGGACAGCGAATTGCAGCGATCCCGGAGCACTGTTACTCGGCGGGCACAGGAGAGTGATTTGCGCGCCATGAAGGTAGCCGGGTACCTGCAAGACACCTGGACCCCCACGCCGAACTGGACGGTGGAGCCGGGGGTCCGGGCGAGCTACTTCGGGGGCGGCAATCACGTGAATGTTGCCCCGCGGCTCAGTGCGCAGTATGTAGTGCATCCCCGGTGGTTGGTCCTCGAGGGGAGCGCTGGCGTGCACGTGCAGTATCTGCACCGCCTTCGCGACCGGTACTCGCTGGCGTACGACCTCGTATCAAGCCGGTGGATTCCGTCGAGCGATCGTGTGCAGCCCGCGATGGGGGGGCAAATGGGACTTGGCGCCCAGACACAACTGCAGCCCGGGTGGACCGTGGAATTGGACGCTTATGCGCGGAGCACCCGCCACACCCTCGTCCCGACCGACGTTTTTCAAGAGAAAGACGGCATTGACGGACCCGGCATTGAAGTGGGAGCACTTCTGGGCCAGTACACGACCGGGGCCGAACGGGCCTTTGGAGTAGAGGTGAGCACGCTGATTGAACGGGGCCCCTGGCGAGCACGTCTCGCGATGAGTGGGGCCCGCACGTTCATTCAGGGCCCGGCCCGGTCTGGCCTCCGATGGCGCCCGTCGAGCCTGGACGTGCCCGTGTCCGTGCGCAGTACCCTTGGCTGGCAAGGGGGCGCGTGGAGCGCCACGATTGCCGCCGAGTTGCGGAGTGGATACCCGATTACGGTGCCGGAGGCCCGCTACCGCCTGGGCGACCCTGCAGCATCGGACCCGACGACGTATCTATACCGGCCCCAGGTAAACAACGGCCGGCTGCCGCCCTATCTCCGCGTGGACTTGACGGTGCGCTACGAATTTCAGCTCCTGTCGACCGACTGGGCGGCGACACTGGACGTGTTCAACGTCACCAATCGTGACAACATCCTGGATCAGACGTACCGCCCCACGGACACGGGGGTGAATGTAAATCGCCAACGGGGGCTTCCGATTCTTCCCCTCCTGGAGCTCAAGATGGAGCTGTAGGAGGATGTCCGAATGCCCGGATTCGAGGGAAGAAGGCGTCTGTTTTGGAGACAGCAGTAGCGGCAGCGAATCTGAGTCACAAACGCATCAGTGCCCATGAGCGGAGACACTGGCCGACGCATTTGGGGGATGACCGGAAAAGTGCTCCTGGCGCTGGGCCTGCTCCTGGCACTGGGGCGGTGTGACCTCGCCGATCCCGTGGATCGGCAGCCGCTCGTGGTCGAGGCATTCCTGAAAACGGAGCGCGCCCTCCCCGCCGTCACGCTGCGACAAACGCGGCCGCTCGGGGCACCGGGCGACCGTCGGGCCAACGCGGCGCAAGGAGCCGTCGTTGAGCTTGATCTGGGCGGACAACCCATTGCGTATCAGGAGGCAGCGCAGCGTCCCGGACGGTACGTGCCCGCCGACACGTCCAGGGCGGTGGCTGCCCGGACCCCCTGGCGGCTTCGGGTCCGCTGGCAAGGCGAAACGGCCACGGCCCGGGGCACAACGCCGCCGCCCATTGGGCTAGGAAGCGTGTGCGTGGACGTGCCCCCCACCCCTGTACGGGCGATCCGCGTCGACTCGCTGCGCCGCGACTCGCTCGACATCCCCGCCGAACAGACCTACATCTACCCGGTGGACGTGTCGCTTCGGTGGCCGACAACCTCGTTGGCACCGGGGGAGGACACGACCCACTGGGTGCGGCCCCAGCTTGACCCCGACACCACCGAATCCTCGTCCCGCGTTGTGAACTTTTTCTTGGAGCCGGTCGACGTGCGGCGCGAGGACCAGTTTCGCCGCCAGAATGACCGTCGCGCCTGGACGGGCGTCTATGCTGTGCCGGTGGCGGGGAGCACCTCGGCAGTCCCCAAGCACAACCTCACGGTCACGCTCACGCGTGGAGATACTTCCTTCGCGGCCTTCGCCCGCAGCCGGGATGACCCGGAGCGCCGCGAGCCCATATCGAATGTGACGGGAGGCCTCGGCATTGCCACGGCGGTCGCCCTCGACACCCTGCAGGTGGCCGTCGTGTCCACTGGAGAGCAATGCTATCCGTCGCAAGAATAGCGTCGCCGCTCGTCGAGGGAGAATCTAGGGGGAGCGGCGGACGTACGCCCAAGCTGCATGCTCACCGCCATTATGCGCCCGCACCCATGTCCGACCCGCCCACGGAGGGCACGATCACGCGTCTTGAGTCACAGGTCCACAACGACGACCGTGTCTCCATCTACCTTGACGGGGAGTTTGCGTTCGGCGTCCACGAGGACCTCGTGGTGAAGCACCAACTGAAGGTGGGGCAGACCCTCACGCCCGACGAACGCCGCGACCTTGAGACGGACGAAGAGTACGTGGACGCCAAGCAGAAGGCGCTCGACTACCTCGCGTACAAGCCGCGCACGGAGACGGAGGTGCGTCGTCGACTCCGGAAGCGCGACGTATCGCCCGTGGTGATTGACGAGGTCATTGCCCGGCTCTACAAACTGGAGTACCTGGACGACGAGGAGTACGCCCACGATTACGCGCACAACCGCTTTTCCAGCAAAAAGTACGGCCCCGTCCGCATCCGACGGGAGCTGGAGGAGCGGGGGGTGGATCGGCACCTGGCCGAGGCGGCAATCGACGAGCTGTTCGCAGAGGTCGATGCCGCCGCCGCGGCCTGGACGCACGCCGAGAAGCGGTGGCCGCGCCTGGCCGGCGAGGATGATCCGCGCCGGCGACGTCAGAAAATGTACCGCTACCTGCGCCGGCGCGGCTTTACGTCCGACACGATCCGTCCCATTCTGGACGAACTGGAGCAGAACGGAGTGCGTAGTGAAGAGCGACGGCCGTAGGCGCAACGCTTTGGCCGTTCCAAAGAGCGCTCGGCGACTGGGCCATTCGTTTCTACAGACGATTTCCTGACTACATGCCTGACGGTTCCGATCCGTCTTCTTCTCCCCGCGAGGATGCGTCTACTGGCGATGGGAAGGCCGTGCCTGCTAGCGAAACCAGGACGGTTCCGACGGACGCATCTTCCCCGAACCGTGCCGCGCGCCCGGTGAGACGCGGGGGCCGCGCTACCGGTGACGGCGACTCGCCCTTCACGCTCGACCGGATCCTCCGCTTTATACTGGCGGCCGCCGTCGCCACGACGGCGGGATGGGTGCTCTGGTACTTCGCCGGCATCGTGTTGTATCTCGCTGTGGGGGGAGTTCTGGCGTACCTGCTTCGGCCCCTCGTCGATCGTATTCAGGCGCTGGGCCTCGGCCGGGTCCCTGCCATCCTGCTCTCGTTTGTGGCCCTGTTGGGGGTCATTTCCGTGGTCGTCACGTCGGTCGTGCCCTTCATCACGCGCCAGGTGCAGGACCTCTCGCAGTTGATTACTGTGGACACTGCCGCGTACGTAGCCACGCTCATCGAGTCGCAAATCCAGTCCGTGGCGCCCCTGGAGCCGGGCGTGCTGGAAAAGAACGTGCGGCAACTCGCCGAGTCGCTCCTGCAGGGAGATCTAATCGAAGGCCAGCAGGTGGCCGAGACTGTCAGCTCCGTCGTCACCGTGTTCACGAACATCGTGTACGCGGTGGTCATCGTCCCCTTCGTCACGTTCTTTTTGTTGAAGGACGAGCTCAAGATTCGGCGAAGCCTTCTCCACCTCGTCCCCAACCGATACTTCGAGGTTACGCTGTCCATCCTCGCGAAGGTGGAGAGCAACATTGGCCGGTACTTTCGGGCGCTGCTCGTGCAGGGCACGGCCATCGCCTTCATCGCCTCGGTACTCCTGTGGACCGTGGGCCTTCGCGGCGCGATTGCGATCGGAATCTTTACCGGTTTGGCAAACACCATTCCCTACTTCGGCCCGTTCCTCGGCTTTCTGGCCGGCACCCTCGTGGGGATTGCCCAGACCGGCGACGTGTCGCTCGTGCCCGGGGTGGCCCTCGCGATGGCCCTGACCCAACTGGCCGACAATGTGTTGCTACAACCCCTAATTTTCTCCCGGGCTGCGCAGACTCATCCGCTCGTTATTCTGTTCGTGGTACTCGTGGGGGCTCAGCTTGGCGGGCTCGTGGGCATGCTGGTGGCCATCCCGGTGACGACGACGATCCGAGTGGTGGTCGAGCAGCTGCTGTGGAGCCTGCGCAACTACCGGATCCTTCGGGCGGGTTGAGAATTGGGGAGGGGAGAAGCGTCCCGGACGATCGGGGCGCGCCGTCGCTTATCGCTGCTCTTGCATCCCAAGCTGCCTGATCTGCCCGCCCCATGCATTCCGACCCGACTGTGTACGACGATGAAGACCTCGACGCCGCGGTGGCGGCGGTGAGGCACTACGTGGAAACGCCCCCCGAGATGGCACTCATTCTGGGGTCCGGCCTGGGGCGGCTGGCGGAGGCGGCCCGCGACACGACCGTGGTGCCGGCCCCCGAGATCCCGGGCTATCCGGAGTCGACCGTGGAGGGACATCACGGGCAGCTTGTCTTTGGAACGCTGGAGGACACCCGCGTCGTCTTTGTGCAGGGGCGCGTACACCTCTACGAAGGCTACCCGGTGCAGCAGATTGCGATGCCGGTGCGGCTCGTTCACGCCCTGGGGGCTGAGCGGATGCTCGTGACCAACTCGGCCGGCGGCATTAACCGCACGTTCAGTCCGGGAACGCTCATGTTCATTACGGGTCACCTGAACATGGCTTTCGCCAGCCCGAGCGTGGGAGCGGGCACCGGCCCGGCCCGGCAACGAGCAGGCGACGACGCGGGGCGCGGGGCGTTCTACGACCCGGCCTGGACGCACCGGGCGGAGCAGGTGGCACTCGACCTGGGCCTCGACGCGCGACGCGGCACCTACGCGTGGACCCTGGGCCCCAGCTACGAGACGAAGGCGGAGGTGCGGGCACTGGCGCACCTCGGGGCCGACGCGGTGGGGATGAGCACAGTGCCGGAGGTGATCCAGGCGCACCAGCTTGGAATGACGGTGCTCGGCCTGTCGACGATCACCAATCCGGCGGCGGGACTGGCGGCAGGCGCCCTCGATCACGACGACGTGCTCGAAGTGAGCGAGCGGGTGCGGGGCGACCTGATGGAGCTTGTGCGGGGCATTGTGCGGGTGGCGGAGGGGTAGACGCTGAGTGGGCGGGGGAGACTTCTCTCTGGCGTCCGGCCGCCCTCAGCCCTCGCGGTCCAGGACGGTCTCGAAACGGTCGAGCTCCTTCTGGAGACGGGTACGCATCGGGGCGAGGCGCGGATCGTTGTGGTGGCGGGAGGCCTCGAGGACCGCCTGGTGAAACCACCGCTGTGCCTCGGCGTCGCCGCTGAGGATGGACAAGATGTCCTCGTCCGCCTCCAGGCTCTGGGTGATCGACCACAGGTTGTGGATTTTGTCGGCCAGGCTGATGGCCACCGCCTCGGGGCGGCCCGTGCGAATGCTTTCCAGGTAGTCCTCCTTGCGGGCGCGCCAGGGGCGCATCTCGCCGTCGGCGTCCAGCTTCTGCTCCGATACCTGTGCCACGAGCCGTGCCACCTCCGCACCCACGGCGTCGCGGAGTTGCTTGCGCCGCAGGCGTTGCCCGTGCTCGTTCATGTCCTCGATTGCGTCGTGCAGGTACGCCGCGGCCACAGTGGCCTCGTCCCAGCCCGCCCGGTGCACGATCGAGGCGACGGCTGCTAGGTGTGCGATTACCGGAATCTGGATCTCTTCGCCCTCCGGTACCTCAAAGGCCGGGTCGCGCCACACGCTCTTCCGATAGGTGCCGTCGTGCCACTGGGCCGACAGCTCGATCGCGTGCTCAATGAGTGGGCTGAACAGCGTGTCGGGGACCGTCCGTTCGTCCATTTGCAGCGTTCAAGAAGGCTTGGGCTTGGTAGGGGTGAGGACTCCAGGGTTTCGTCTTCACGTTCGCCGTCCGGGTATCCATTCGCCCATCTCCTACAGCTCCACGATCTGGTGCGCCGAGGTATTGGTGGGGAGGGCGTGCCGCAGCTCGTCGAGCAGGTCGAGGCTGTACTTGTTCAGGTAGTAGAGGACGTTGATGGTGCGCTCCTGGAGGCCGCCGTTGGGGCGAAGGTTGACGTGGGCCTTCTGGAGCTGGGCGCGCACCTCATCCTGCTGTCGCTTTTCGGCGCGGACCACCTTTTGCTTCAGGGTCTCCATCTCGTCAATGATCGAGGCACGCGCCGCCTCGGTGGCGGAGCCCAGCGTCCGGTCCACGGCCTCCACCTCGGGCTTCAGGGCGTTGAGGGCCTGGTGCAACTGAGGCATCGTCTCGGCGAACACGGAGTCCACGTCCACCTCCATTGTCTCCACGACGACCTCCTGGAAGAGCGCGTCGAGGTCGGTCTGGAAGTCGCCCACGGATCGGTCGTACTTGTCGAGCACCTTCTGGACCTTGCTCTCCACGAGGCTCACGCTGGCGCGGGGATGGATGAGTGGCATGTCGAGGCCGGCCCAGTCGTACACGTCCCCGTACTGGGCGAAGTAAGAGACCTCGCCCGGCCCCGCCACGTAGGCGGCCGTGGGGAGGAGGTAATCCTGCATGAGCGGACGCAGGACGACGTTGGGACTGAAGCGTTCGGGGGCAGTATCGAGGCGGTCGAGCAGTTCGGTTCGCGAAACCGTGCGGTCGGTGTGGCGGAAGTGAAAGGAGCCGTTCGTGCCCAGATCGATGGGCCAGCGGCCGCCGTCGCCCAGCCAGAAGAGGTTGGTGGGGCGGGCCGAAACCTGCGTGTGATAGCCCCGGTCGCGAAGGGCCTGGCTAGTAGCATCGATCCGGGCAGCGGGGGTCTTCGGGTCCTCCAGATCGCGGCGGAAGAGAGGGCGGCTCAGGGCCTTGAGGCGCGCGTCGTCCGGATTGATAAAAACGAGCCCGTCGTCCGCGAATAGCGAGCGCATGAGCTGGGTGAACGCGTCCTCGATTCGCGTGCCGGGCTGGTAGGCGGCCTGCACCCGTTCCATCACACTCGGCTTGAAGTCGGACGGAGGGAGGATCCCATCTAGTTGGGCAATTACATCGTCGATTGCGTCGGTGAGGGGGAGCCGTCCCACCGCGCCGGGGTTGTCTCCCACGTCGGGGGCGTAGTCGAGCGGCACGACCTCGTTGCGGTGCAGAACGTGTGTCGTGGCGATCTCCTCGAAGTCGTGGTCCTCGCCCTCCACCCAAAACACCGGCACCACTGTGCGTTCGGTCTGCTCTGCCCACTCTTCGGCTAGCTGGAGCGTGGTAATCGTCTTGTAGATGGTATAGAGGGGTCCGGTGAGCAGGCCCACCTGCTGGCCGGTCACGACGGCGATGCTTTCCGGGTCGCGCAGTGCCTCGATGTGCGTGCGGGTCGGGGCGTCGAGGCCCCAGCGCTCGTTCTGATCGAGCAGCACGTCGGCCAGCGTGTCGCGGTCTGCGGGCCGCCGGGCCGCTGCATCCGCCGCTGCCCGCCGGGCCGAGAGGGCTCGCCAGTCGCCTGGGTAGAAGTCCGCCACGGCCTCGAACTGGATACAGTAGTCGACAAAGAGGTCCGGGAACGCGCCGAGGGCGGCGGGCGACGCGTGGCGGACAGCGGTGGGGACGGACGGTGGCATGCAGGGAAGAGTGTCGATGCGTGGGGACGAGGACTTCGTGCACGAGGCGTCCCGCGACGGACGAAGGGATTGGGGAGGGGACGCCTCAACAAAAAAGCGAAGCCTTGGGGCATCCCTCAAGGCTTCGCCGGAATCGTCGGGGAAATGTGTGGACCGCGTTAGTTCTGGTTTTGCTGCTGTTCTTGTTCGAGGCGCTGGATTTCGTCGCGCAGTTCGGCGGCGCGCTCGTAGTTTTCCTCTTCGACCGCCTTCTCCAGTTTCTTCTGCATCTTTTCGAGCTCGGTGCCGCCCATCTCCTCTTCTTCGGTTCCGGAGGGCTCTTCGGCCTGTTCGGCGAGGGAGGAAATGTCCGACTCGTCTTCGGCGACGATGCCGGCCTCGTCCAGCACCATGGGGGCCACAAAGATGGGCGCGTCCACCCGCACGGCCAGGGCCACGGCGTCGCTGGGGCGGGAGTCGAGCTGGTGCTCCTCGCCGTTGTGACGGTAGCGGATCTTGGCGAAGAAGGTGCCCTCCCGAAGCTCGTCGATGACGACTTCCGTGACCTCCACGTCCACCGCCTCGAAGGTGTCGCGCAGCAGGTCGTGCGTCATCGGGCGCGGCGGCTGGATTTTTTCCAGCTCCAGCGCGATCGCCTGGGCCTCAAACGCGCCAATGATGATTGGCAGGCGGCGATTGCCCTCCACCTCCCCCAGCACCAGGGCGTAGGCTCCGCCGCTGGACGGGCTGGTGGAGAGACCAATGATGTCTACCCGAGTCAAATCCATCGCAATCTCAGGATCTCAATGAGTTCGAAGAAAGCGTCCGGCCCCGAGTGAGAAGAGCGGTGTGGGGCCGCACCAGAGCGAGCGCCAGTTCGCGAGCTATGCGCCAGTGCCCGTGGCGATTTCCGAAAGCGACGTTTCCAACGCAGCCAGAAACGCGTTGTTCTCCGCTTCGGTCCCCGCGCTCACCCGCAGATACCCCTGCAGTTCGGGGTATCCGCCCATGTTGCGGACCAGGACGCCGCGATCGGCCAGGCGGTTTTGCAGGGCATCGGCCGGGACGGGGGTCGTAAAGATCACGAAATTGGCCTGGGACGGCACCACGTCCACGCGGTCCATGGCCTGGAGTGCGTCGGTGAGGTCCGCAATCGATGTCTGTAGCTGCTGCACGCGATCCGCAATGAGGCCGGGTCGCCGGAGCACCGCCAGGGCGGTCTGTTCCGCGAAGCGGTCGACCATAAATGGCAGGCGCGCCTTCATGAGTTCGCGGACTACAGTGGGATGCGCGATGAGGTAACCCAGACGCACCCCCGCAAGCCCGAAGCCCTTCGAGAGGGTGCGCAGGATAAGCACGTTGGGATGCCGGTCGAGCAACTCCACAGCGGGCCCCTCCGGGTTGAACTCGACGTAGGCCTCGTCCACCACGACGAACCCGGAGCTGGCCGTCACAACCTGCTCAATCTCGCCGAGCGTCATGGCTAGGCCCGTAGGGTTGTTGGGCGTGGTGAGGATCGTGAGGGCGGCGTCGGTTTCCGCCGCGGCGTCCGCGAGGGCGTCCGCGTCGAACCCGAAGTCCTCACGCGGCGGCACGGTCGTGAGATCGGCATCTTGCAGGCGGGCCACCTTCTCGTACAGCGAAAACATGGGCCGTGGCAGCACCACGGGGTCGCCCGGATCCAGAAACGCAAGCCCGAAGGTGTAGGTGATTTCGTTCGAGCCGTTGCCCACGAGGATGCAATCCGGATCCACGCCGTCGTGCTCGGCCAGTGCGTGGCGCAGTTTGTCCGGCTGCTCGGAAGGGTACCGGTTCATCTCCACCTGCCGGTACGCGTTGAGCAACTCCTCCTTTAGGTCGTCGGGGAGGTCGAACGGGCTCTCGTTTTGGTTGAGCTTTACGTCAATCCCGCTCGGCATGTCCACGACGTACTCGCTCCGCTCCCGCACGGCCGGGCGGATGTGCTGAAGCAGGTCATCGATGGAGGGGGAGGCGGTGTTGACGGCCATGGACCGGCGGGCGCTCTGGAAGAGAGATGAGGGACGGAATGTAAAGGTACCGTCTGCCCGAGACAATGTCTCCGACGTCACGGCTTTTTCGAACCTGGGGGGCTGTCCGAACCTTGGTTGAGCCGGGTCCGGATGGCCTCGGCGTGGGCCTGCAGCTCTTCGGCCTCCGCGAGCGTCGTGATTTGTGGACCTGTTTCTCGGAGGCGCTCCTCCGTATACGACAGAACGGACTGCGTGCGCACGAAGTCGTCCACCCCGAGGGCGGAGGCGTGGCGGGCCGTGCCGCCGGTGGGGAGCACGTGGTTGGGGCCCGCGAAGTAGTCGCCCACCGGCTCGGACGAGTACTCGCCCAGAAAAATGGCCCCGGCATGTCGAATGTCAGTCATGGTCCGCCACGGGTCGTCCGTGTGGATCTCCAGGTGCTCCACGGCGAGGTCGTTCATCAGGTCGATGGCGTCGTCCATCGTGTTGGTGACGATGCACGCGCCGTAGTCGGTCAGCGACTGCTCGATGACGTCGGCCCGTGGAAGTGCGGGCACCATGTCCTCGACGTGCGCCTGCACCGCCTTGGCCAGCGGGGAGTGCGGCGTAATCAGGATCGCGGAGGCGCGCTCGTCGTGCTCGGCCTGCGAGAGAAGGTCGGCGGCCACAAACTCAGGGTCGGCCGTGTCGTCGGCCAGGATCCCAATCTCGCTCGGGCCGGCCACCGAGTCGATGCCCACGCGCCCGAATACCTTCTTCTTTGCGGCGGCCACGTACGCGTTGCCCGGTCCTACAATCGTGTCGACCGCTGGCACCGTGTCGGTGCCGTAGGCGAGCGCCCCCACGGCCTGCGCCCCGCCGACGGCGTAGAGGTGCTCCAGGTCGAGGACCGCGGCGGTGGCACGGACGAGCGGGTGCGGGCGTCCATCTTCCTGCGGGGGCGAAACGAGGTGGATCTCGTCGACCCCCGCCACCTGCGCCGGAATCGCGTTCATCAGCAGACTGGACGGGTAGAAGGCGGTGCCGCCCGGCACGTAAAGCCCGGCCCGCGCCATCGGCACCACGCGCTGTCCCAGCACTACGCCATCGCCATCTTCGGTAAACCACGACTCGCGTACTTGCTTCTCGTGGAAGCGGCGAATGTTGGTCGCGGCCTCTTCGAGCGCGCTCCGGAGGTCGTCGTCCAGCGCATCGGCCGCCCCGTCGAGCGCCGACGGGGGCACCTTGACGGGATCCGGCCGTACCGCATCGTATTTCTCGGTCAGGTCGAGCAGGGCCGCGTCCCCCTCCGTGCGGACCCGGGCCAAGATGTCGTCCACGGTGGCGTCCACCTCGTCGCTAAAGGTGCCGCCCCGGCTCATGATGGCGTCGAGGCGGGCGGTGTCGTCGGGGGTAATCAGCGGGATCATCGATGTCGGGAGAGTGAGACGCGTGGATCGAACGGATACCTCTATTTTCGAGCGGAGGGAATGTTTTTGCAAATACGTTGGAACGTTGGAAAGTTGAAGAGAAAGGGAGCACAAGCAGGGAAGATTACCAATGAGGCAGTGCCGAAACGTCCGGCTCGTGTGCGGCGTTCACCCTTTCGATATGCCTGACGTTAAGACTGCCTCCCATACTGTCGGCACCGCCGAGGACCGCGTGGACCTCAAGACAATGGACCGCGCGGCCCTCAAAGACTTTGTCGCCGAGCACGGCGCGCCCCGCTACCGCGGCGACCAGCTCTTCAACTGGATCTACGGGAAGGGGGTGTCCGACTTCGATCGGATGTCGAACCTGCCAAAGCGGATGCGGCGCGGCCTGCAGCGCGACGCGACGGTCGAGGACATCGAGATCGTCGATCAGCAGCAGGCCGCCGACCAGACGGTGAAGGCGCTCTTCGAGTTGCCGTCGGGCCGTGAGGCGGAGACGGTGCTCATCCCCGACATCGACGAGCGGGGGGAGGCGCGGCGTCTTACGGTGTGCGTGTCGAGCGAGGTAGGCTGTGCGATGGGCTGCGAGTTCTGTGCCACGGGTCTCATGGGCTTCCGCGAGAACTTGACGCCCGGGGCCATCTTCGACCAGGTGTGGCACATGAACGAGGTGGCCCACGAGCGCTTCGGGCGACCCGTGACGAACGTCGTGTTCATGGGGATGGGCGAGCCGCTCCTCAACTACGACGCGGTGCTCGAGAGCATCGACATCCTTACCGACGAGGACAGTCTCAACCTCTCGGCGCAGAAGATCACCGTCTCCACCGTCGGCCTCGCACGTCGCATCAAGGACCTCGCCGACGACCAGCTGCGGACGAATCTCGCGGTGTCGCTCCACGCGCCGGACAACGAGACGCGCAGCGACATCATGCCGGTCAACGAGGCGGAGAAGACGAGCCTTCCGGCACTCAAGGAAGCCCTCCAGTATTATTCGCAGACGACCGGTCGCCAGATTACCTACGAGTACTGCCTATTCAAGGGGGTCAACGACAGCGAGGAGGACGCCCGCAACCTCGCGGAGATTACCCGATGGGCGCCGAGCAAGGTCAATCTGCTCATGTACAACCCGGTGGAGGGCCTCCACTTCGAACGGACCTCCGAGACACAGCTTGACCGGTTCGTGCAGGTGCTGGTGCAGGAGGGTGTGACCGTGACCGTACGGCGGAGCCGGGGGCAGGACATCGACGCGGCGTGCGGGCAGCTGGCGAACGAGGAGGAGTGATGGATGGGAGCAGGGAAGGTAGAGGGTCGAGGGTCAAAGGATGAGCACTTCGCACCGGGAAGACGGGACACCTCTCGCCGTTCTCCTCTTTTCCCCTTCGATTCTCGATCTCGATCCTCGTAGGTAGGCGTATTGCACACACCGATTTCGTTCATCTCCGTTTCTGACTATGGGCTTCTCCACCTCCAACTCCCCCGACTGGCTCACCCGGCTCGTTCAGGGCCTGCTCGGCATTCTCGGCTTCTACGCCGCCGTCCGACTTCTGCCGAGCGTGCTCCGAAGCATGACGCGTCGCTTCCTCTTCGGCCTCATCGGCGAGATCCTGCTCGTCGCGTTGGGACTCTTCCTGACGCGTCGTGCGACCGAGCGCCCGGTCCGCAGCCAACCTACCGCCGGAGAAAACGGAGCGGGCCCGCGACCCAATGATTCGTCCCGCAGCAATTAATGTGAGCCCTCATGACTTGTTTACTCGTGACGCGTTTCCGCCATGTTTGAGGAATCGGGCTTCCGGTCTAAGCACCTCGGCGTCATCACGCACGGCTCGCTGAACGAGGGCATCGAGATGAAGCTCGACCCGGGCGAGTCGGTCGAGAACGTGGTGGCGGGCACCTTCGTGGTCATCCAGGGGGAGCAGTTCGACTTCTTCTGCATGATCACGGACGTGGAGATTGAGGCGGCCAACGAGCAGATTCTACTCAACCCACCCGGCCCGTCCGACGACCTGCTGCGCGAGGTAATGCAGGGCAGCGGCACCTACGTGACGGTGCAGCTGAAGCCGATGCTCATGATGCCGAACGCTGACCACCCGGAGCTGACGGACGAGGAGCCGGCCTCTGTGAAGACCATTCCCGCCCACTTCTCGCCGGTGGCGCAGGCGGAGGCCGACGACGTGGCCCGCGTGTTCGGCGACGAGACGTGGGAGGACGGGCGCACCTACTTCCATGTGGGCCACCCCATCGGGATGGAGGAGAGTCCCGTCTGCGTCGACCTCTCGAAGTTTGCCGAGCGCTCAAATGCAATTTTCGGCAAGACGGGGACGGGCAAGACCTTCCTCACGCGCCTGCTGCTGGCGGGGACGATCGTGACGGGGCGGGCCGTGAATCTCGTGTTCGATATGCATTCGGAGTACGGCTACGGGAGCCAGGCGGAGGGCGAGAACGGGCAGGCGCAGTTCGTGAAAGGACTGCGCGACCTCTTCCCGAGCAAGGTGAGTCTCTTCTCGCTCGATCCCTCCACCACCCGCCAGCGCGGCCACACGCCGGACCACGAAGTGCACCTGCACGCCGACCAGATCCAGCCGGCCGACATCCTGCCGCTCCGCGACACGCTCAATCTCAACGCCACCGCCGCCGAGAGCAGCTATCTCCTCAAAAACCAGTACGGCGACCGGTGGCTCACGACGCTCCTGGAGGCGCAGAGTGGCGATGACTTCGAGCGGCTGGCCGACGAGACGGGCGCGCACAAGAACTCGATCGAGGCCCTGCGCCGCAAGCTCGCCCCGTTCCAGGAGTACGACTTCTTTACCACCCAGACCTCGCCGGACGACTACGACGTGCTCGACGCCCTCCTCGAAAACCTGGGGAGCGGCAAGTCGGTGGTGCTAGAGTTTGGGCAGTACGACGACCTGCGCGTGTACCTGCTGGTGGCCAATGCCCTCACCCGCCGCATCCGGCGGGCCTACGAAGAGAAGACGAACCGATACCGGCAGACGCAGAACGAGGCCGACAAGCCTCGGCCCCTCATGATCACGATCGAGGAGGCGCACAAATTCCTCTCGCCGGACATCGCCCACGAGACGCCGTTCGGCAAGATTGCGCGCGAGATGCGGAAGTTCTTCGTGAGCCTGCTGGTGGTGGACCAGCGGCCGAGCGCCATCGACGAGGAGGTGCTCAGCCAGATCGGCACCAAGATGGTGGCGAAGCTCAGCGACGAGAAGGACATCGGCGCGGCCCTCGTGGGCACGAGCGATGCCTCCTCGCTGCGCGAAATTTTGGCCTCCCTCGACGCGAAGCAGCAGGCGCTCCTGCTGGGCCACGCGGTGCCCATGCCCATCGTCGTGAAGACGCGCACCTACGACCAGGACTTCTACGACGCGCTCCGTGCCCATCCGGCAACGACCGGAAGTAACGATGGGGAGGCCGACCCGGACGAGGAGATGGAGGACCTCTTCTATTGACCCGTCTCTTTCACCGATCCCAGGGAGCGGAGAGGGGGGCGGGGGGCTGCTTCTGCTACGCGTCCGGAGTGCCTCCCGACTGTGGGGCTTCTCTACTGGGTGAGCGCGGGCTGGCCGGCAGGGGCGGCGTGGCGTTCCGGGGGAACGCCTTTGGTCGCGTCCCGATCGGCCGGCGTGTTCGCGGCCATTGCCTCATTGAGAGCGTCCTCGAAGCTTTGAAAAAGAACAGCCGCGTAGAGGCTGCGGTATGGGCGACGTTGCCGAGCCTCCTTGGACAGGGAGAACGTGAGGTCCTTCATGGCAGAAGACGTATCTTGTTGTTGGAGAACAGGAAACGCGATCCTTCAAGGGACCGCATTCTGTCAGCTTGACTTGGAATAAGAGATATCCGCAAATCATGTGCCAGGGGCATCTAGGGGAGGTCCCGGCGGCGTAGGTAGCGCCCTTTTCTCATTTCAAGGTCCCGTCTGCCATTGTGACCGACATCTTTGCGGCCCAGCCCGTGCGGTGGGGGACGGACTGACGCGGCCGAATGTGGGCCATCCACCGGACAGCCTGTAGTCCTGAACACACAGGGAGAGGCGGGGCGGTACACGAGGGCAGTAGTGGGGGTGCGTGCAGCCCTGGATGCGGAGTTTCAGCGAAATCGGGTTGGGGCGCGGAAGGGCTTGAAACGACCAGACGCCCCCCGTACTTTCGATATTCCCTCCGACGCGGAGGGCCCGGTTCTGGTTTTTTCCGTGATGCACTCCTCTTCTCCTCTTATGGCCTCTTCCCCCGCTCCCGACTCCACGCCCACGAGTGATCCGTCCCACGACCTCGTCGCGTCCCGCCGCCAACCGCTCGACGCTATCTTTGCCCCCGACAACGTCGCTGTCATCGGGGCCAGCGAAGAGCCGGGAAGTGTAGGGCGCACACTGCTTTGGAATTTGGTGAGCAATCCGTTCGGCGGGACCATCTTTCCCGTGAACCCGAAGCGCGACAGTGTGCTTGGCATTGAGGCGTACACGGGCATCGGCGAGGTGGAGGCCGACGTGGACCTTGCGGTGATTGCGACCCCGGCGCCCACGGTGCCCGGCATCGTGGAGGAGTGTGGAGAGGCGGGAGTGGGAGGGCTCATCATCGTGTCCGCTGGCTTCCGAGAGGTAGGAGAAGAGGGGGCCGAACTGGAACAGGACATCAAACAGATTGCCCGTGACTACGACATCCGCATCGTCGGCCCCAACTGTCTGGGCGTGATGCGACCGCCCAATGGGCTCAACGCCACCTTTGCCGGGTCGATGGCCAACGCGGGGGACGTGGCCTTTGTGAGCCAGAGCGGTGCGCTGCTGACGTCCATCCTCGACTGGAGCTTCCGCGAGAATGTGGGCTTCAGCGCGTTCGTGTCCATTGGGTCGATGCTGGACGTAGACTGGGGCGACATGATCACGTACCTGGGCGACGACCCGAAGACCGAGAGCATTGTGCTCTACATGGAGTCGATCGGGAACGCGCGCTCATTCCTGTCGGCGGCGCGGGACGTGGCCCAGAGCAAACCCATCATTGTCATCAAAGCCGGGCGTACGCAGGCGGCAGCCCAGGCGGCAGCCTCCCACACCGGTACGCTTACCGGCAGCGACGCGGTGCTCAACGCCGCCTTCCGCCGCAGTGGAGTGCTGCGCGTGGACGACATCAACGACCTCTTCTACATGGCCGAGGTGCTGGGCAAGCAGCCGCGCCCCAAAGGACGAAACCTCACCATCCTCACCAACGCGGGCGGCCCCGGCGTGCTGGCGACCGACGCCCTCATTGGGGGCGGGGGCGAGCTTACACCCCTCTCCGAGGACGCCATGGACGACTTCGACGAGATCCTGCCGGCCGCCTGGAGCCACAGCAATCCGGTCGACATCTTGGGCGATGCCGATCCGGAGCGCTACGCCAAGTCTCTGGAGGTGGCGGCCAACGACGAACACAGCGACGGCCTGCTGGTCGTGCTTACGCCCCAGGCCATGACCGAGCCCACCAAAACGGCCGAGCACCTGCGGCCCTACGCCCGCGATAACGACAAGCCCATCCTAGCCAGCTGGATGGGGGGCGACGCCGTGGCCTCCGGCGAAAAGATTCTCAACGAGGCCGGCCTGCCCACCTTTGCGTATCCGGACACGGCGGCGCGCGTGTTTAACCACATGTGGCGCTACAGCTACAACCTGCGCGCCCTCTACGAGACGCCCAGCCTGCCGGAGGACGAGGCGGGCCTGCCCGACCGGGACGGAGCGGCCGATATCGTTGAGGCGACACACGAGTCCGGCCGCGTATTGATGACCGAGCACGCCTCGAAGGAATTGCTGGCGGCCTACGGCATCCCGACCGTGGCGACCCGCGTGGCCGAGACGCCAGACGAGGCGGTGGCGGCGGCCCGCGACATTGGTTATCCTGTGGTCGTGAAACTGCACTCTACCTCCATCACCCACAAATCCGACGTGGGCGGGGTAAAGCTGGGACTCACCAGCGATGCCGATGTGGAAGAGGCCTTCGCGAGCATCGAGGCGGGCGTTGAGGAGGGATTTGACGGCGTCACTGTTCAGCCCATGATCGACCGCAGTGACGGGTACGAACTGATCATTGGTTCCAGCATGGACGAGCA
>CAJXKO010000032.1 GCA_913055845.1 uncultured Bacteroidota bacterium
CGCTTCCGCATCCTGGCCGACAAGAAGAAGTGCATCTCGTGCAACGAGTGCACAAGCGTGTGCCACCAGGGCATCGACGTGATGGCGTTCGCGCAGAAGGGGGAGCCGATGGACGATCCGGAGTGCGTCCGGTGCTCGGCCTGCGTGGAGACGTGCCCCACTGGCGTGCTGGAATTTGGACAGGTGAAGCCCAACAGCGGCGAGGTGATCCACCGCGACGCCCTGGAGGCCTCCCTGACTCGGATTCAGGAACACGAAAACGGCACCGCGGCATGACTCTACGCCCCGCGGGCACACCGCCCCTCGTCGACATTCCCGTGCGCGTCGCCCGCCCGCTGTAACGGCTCGCACAGACGTCCCACAGAGGCCTCGTGCCCCACACCTTCGAACCTCGCGCACGCACGACGCCTGAGCTGGATCTTATCCAAACGCGGTCGTTTCTTAAAGAGATCAGCACAGACAAAACTTCCAGACCGCAGCGGGGACTGTCATGGACACACCTGAGCACGCACACACATCATCGGCACGGAGCACGCACGACGCCATCCCGCTCGGGATTGGCGGGGTGGAGGCCGCCGTGGGCGACCACATCGCCCACTTCTTCCGGGGCGACGCGCAGCGATTTTCGGTGCTCGGGCCCTACATCGAAACGGGACTGCGCCGGGGCGACCGGTGCGTGTTCATCTCGCGGCCCGACGTGGGAGAGCAGCTGTGCGACTGGCTGACCGACCGCGGAGTGGACGCCGACGACGCGCGGGCGAACGGCCGGCTTCTCCTGCATCCCGGCGAGGCCACCGAAGCGGACATGAAACGCCTCGCCGACCGGGTCGACGCGAAGGCGCGGGACGAGGACGAACCGTTCGTGCGGTGGTCGGGAGACGGCGAGTGGGCCTTGGCCCGGGACATGACCGTCTGCGAGATGCTGCGCTGGGAGGCACTCTACGACAAGCACTCGGCCGACTGGCACCTCCTGGCTCTGTGCCAGTTCGACCTGACCGTCTTTGAGAGCGACGTCATCATGGACGCGCTC
This sequence comes from uncultured Bacteroidota bacterium, assembly GCA_913055845.1. Classification (GTDB taxonomy): domain Bacteria; phylum Bacteroidota; class Rhodothermia; order Rhodothermales; family Salinibacteraceae; genus Salinibacter. Next base: position 1,031 of record CAJXKO010000032.1, read on the forward strand.
CGCACGCATCCGTACTGCGTCATGGGCGATGTCGTGGTGCCCAATCCGTTCCACGAGTCGCCGGAGGCCGTGCGGGCGGAACTCACCGCGGACGAATAGCCCCCACCGGCCCCACGCACCATGGAGCTTTCCCATCACACATCGGACCTCGATCCGTCCTCTGTTCTCGGGTTCGGGTCGGCCCTGGCGATGCTCGACTCGACCGAGGAGGTCGCCCGGTTGCTTACGGGCGCCCTGCGCTCGATGGGGCTGGCGGACCTGCAGGCCGTGGTGCTCACGAACGAGGAGGACGACGAGCCCCGCGTGTTTGGGAGCGCAGGGGCACGCGCACTGCCCGACTCCGTCGTCGACGCCTTGCGCCAGTGGGCCCCCAACGCGTCGGCCGACGCCGACGGGAGCGGCAGCCCCTCCCACCACGAGGTGGAGGTTTCTCCTGATGGCTGTCTCTCCGAGCACGGGATCGACCGCCTCGCCCTCGTGCGTTTGGGGACACTGGAGCGCGATTTCGGGACGGTTGTTGCGGGCCTGGCCCCCGGCACCCAGCACACGCCCCTGCAGATCTCTACGCTTCAGATGATGGCGGCGCAGGCGTCGATGGCCCTGCACCGCATTGCCCTCGACCAGAAGCGGGCGGCCCAGGAGGAGGCCCTTCGCGCAAGCGAGGCCCGGTACCGCGAGCTCTACGAAAATGCCCCCGCCGCGTATCTCTCCGCCACCCCCGACGGCGAGATCCGAATGGCCAACCGGCGGGCCACCGACCTGTTTGGCGCCTCCGAATCAACCCTCGTGGGGCGTACGCTGCCCAAGTTCTGCGCGGACACGGCGGCGGGCCACGAGGCCGCCGAGCGACTGGCGGACCACCTGGAAAGCGGACAGCCTGTGCGCGACGACGAGGTCAAGCTGTGCCTTCCCGATGGCGACCGGATCTGGGTGAGTCTCACGATGCGCCCCGTTGCCCTGGGCGACGGCTCGGCCGAGCGACTCGTGATGATGGTGGACGTGACCGAGCGGCGGCGCATGGAGGTCGCCCTGCGGGAGGCACGTGATGCGTTGGAGACCCGCGTGGAGGCACGGACCGCAGAGCTCGAGCGGGCCAACGACCGCCTAGAACAGCAGACCCGGCGCCTGCAGGCCCTCCGCGACATCGACCAGGCCATCCTGGCCGCCGAGTCGCCGAAAGAGATCGCCACGGAGACGCTCCGGCGCGCCCGCCAAATCATTCCCTTCCACCGCGCCAGCGTGTCGGTGATCGACTGGGACGCGGGCTGCGCGCAGATGCTCGCCACACGCCAAGAGGACTCGTTTCTAGAGGGGGGCACGACGATTCCCCTCGACGACTTTTACCTCACCGACACCCTGCGGGCAGGCGAGCCGGAGATCATCGCTGATCTAGCAAACCGCCCCCTTCCCGGCGCCGCAGCCCGCGTGCGAGACATCGGCATTCGGGCCGTCCTGTGCCTCCCCATGGTGGTAGAAAACGACCTCATCGGGCTCCTCAAAATTGGACGCACCGACCCCGACGCGTTTGCCCAGACGGATCGGGACGTGGGCACGGAACTGGCCAATCACCTCGCCATCGCCCTCCGGCAGGCCCGCCTCCGGGAGCGGGTCGAGGACCGCACCACCAAGCTCGAGCGTGCCAACGAGCGTCTGTCTCATCAAACCCAGCGCCTGAGGGCCCTCCGCGACATTGACCAGGCCATCCTGGCCGCCGAGTCGCCGGAGGAGATTGCGGCAGAGGCCATCCGGCGTGTTCACGACATTCTTCCCTACGAGAGCGCCACCGTAACGGTTACGGACTGGGACACCGACACCGCCCACGTGCTGGCGGCGCGGGACAACGTGCTGGCCGCCCCCACCACCCTGCCGCTCGACGAGGTCTACCTCAGCGACCGCCTGCGCAACGGCGAGACAGAAGTCATTCCCGACACGGCCTACGAGCCCGTCCCGGAAGCGAAGGAGCGCATACGCGAGATGGGACTTCGGTCCGTCCTCTGCGTCCCCATGGTCGTGGAGGACGAGGTCATCGGGGTCGTGCACGTGGGGCGCACCGAAGCCGACGCCTTTACGGACGAGGACCGGCGAGTAGGGCGCGAATTAGCCGACCACATGGCCATTGCCCTCCGGCAGAGCCAGCTTCTGGAAGAGGTGCAGGCACAACGCGAGCGGCTCGAGGAGCGGGTGCAGGAGCGCACCGCCGAGCTCGAATCGTTCACCTACTCGGTGTCGCACGACCTGCGCACCCCCCTCCGCGCCATCGACGGTTACACACGCATCCTGAAGGAAGACCACGCCGATCAGCTCGACGACGAGGGCCAGCGGCTGCTGAACGTCGTCTACGACAGCGCCCAGACGATGGGGAACCTCATCGACGACCTACTCACCCTCTCCCGCCTCGGGCGGCGCGACATTACCCGCGCGCCCATCGACATGGAGGCCCTGGTGCAGGACACCGTCGACGAATTGCGCCGCGCCCACCCGGAGGATGCGACCGATGCCTTCCACCTCGCCCCCCTCCCCGACGCCATGGGCGACCGGTCTATGATCCGTCACGTGCTCACCAACTTGCTGTCCAACGCCCTTAAGTTCACGCGAACGGAGGACGCCCCCCGGATTGAGGTTCGGGGCGAGCGGCAGGACGACGAGTGCGTGTACGTGGTGGCGGACAACGGCGTGGGCTTCGACGCCGAGCAGGCGGACGAGCTGTTCGGGGTCTTTCAGCGGGGCCACGCCGACGACGAGTTCGAGGGCACGGGCGTGGGGCTCGCCATCGTGGACCGCATCGTGCGCCGCCACGACGGCCGGGCGTGGGCCGAGGGCGCTTCGGGCGACGGCGCCTCCTTCTACTTTGCCCTCCCCTCGGCCGCGACGGGCACGGCGTAACGCTTCCTGCCTGGACTGCACAGTTTCCCACCCCACTGTGCCATCCGGCGCCCTCCCAGACGCCCGTTCCGTCCCGAAAGGCCTCCATGTTCGACCTCTTCCTCTTTACAATCCTTCCCGGAGCGGTCCTCCTCGGAAGTGCCGCCTACACGCTCGTGGTCACCTACCGGCTCCAGGACTGGCGCCCCGTGCTGTTTGTGGGCGTCCTGGTGCTGATGACGATTCACCAGGGCCATGAGATGCTCGTGTTTGCGGAGCACGGCGCCGAACGTGCCCTGTCGGCCGGCGGGGAGTATCCGGAAACGACGGCTAACCTCCTCGCAGGGGCCGCCACGGTGCTGCTGTTGCGGTTCGTGACGCGGGAGCGGGCCCTCGCCGAACAGCTGCGCGACCTTACGGGCACGCTCGAAGAGCGCGTTCAGGCCCGCACCGCCGAACTCGAATCGTTCGCCTACTCGGTGTCGCACGACCTGCGCACCCCTCTCCGCGCCATCGACGGCTACACAGAACTCCTTCACAAGAACCACGCGTCCCGGCTCAACGACGAAGGGCGGCGTCTCCTGCGCGTCGTCCGCGAGAACACGGGCACCCTGGAGGCCCTCATCGACGACCTGCTCACCCTCTCCCGCCTCGGCCGGTGCGACCTGGACAAGCGGCCCCTCGACATGAACGGTCTCGTGCGGGGCGCTTACGACGACCTGTGCCGAACGCAGGCCCACGCGAGCAACGTGACGCTCGACCTCCATCCCCTGCCCCGTGCAGTGGGGGACCCGTCGATGATCCGGCAGGTCGTGACCCAATTGCTGTCCAACGCCGTCAAGTTTACCCGGACGGAGGACACGCCCCACGTTGAGGTCTACGGTACCGAGGAGGACGGGCACGCCGTCATTGCCGTCCGCGACAACGGGGTGGGCTTCGACATGGACTACGCCGACAAGCTGTTCGGCGTCTTCGAGCGGCTGCACAACCCTGCGGACGTGGAGGGCACGGGCGTGGGGCTCGCCATCGTGGACCGCATCGTGCGACGCCACGACGGCCGGGCGTGGGCCGAAAGCGTGGAACAGGAAGGCACCACCGTATACGTTTCGCTTCCGTATCCTACGACCGCGAATGACGAGCACGACTGTCCCTCGTACTGTTGACCTCCTCCTGGTCGAGGATCAGGCATCCGACGCCGAACTCGCCCTGCGCGCCCTGCGAACCCTCGACCTCGACGAGCGGACGCACCGGGTTGACGACGGGGCCGAGGCCCTCGATTTCCTTTTTGGGCGCGGGGCCTACGCCGACCGGAGCCCCGCGGACGCGCCCGGCCTCGTCCTGCTCGACCTGAAGTTGCCCAAACTGAGCGGGCACGAGGTGCTCCGCACCCTCAAGGCCGACGATCGGACGGCCCACATCCCGGTCGTCGTTCTCTCTTCGTCCGACGAGCAGAGCGACGTAACCCGATGCTACGCCCTCGGCGCCAACAGCTACGTGGTAAAGCCGGTCGACTTCGACACGTTTACGGAGACCGTACAACGCATCGGGACCTACTGGCTCCAGACGAACGAGCGGGTGGGGCAGTGTCCCCCATGAGGGAGCGCGGGAACCGACGTCCCCCTTCCCCGATCTACTGATCCCCTCTGTACATCCCTTCTGCACGCAGCGGCTGCATCCCACGGCAGCGTGCCCATGTCCGCCGACGACGTCCTTCACATTCTAATGCTCGAAGACGTGGCCACCGACGCCGAACTCGTGCGTCGCGAACTGGAACGGGAGGGTTTTTCGTTTGAGGCACGGCGCGTGACGACGGAGGCGGATTTCGCTGAGGCGCTCGACGCGTTTTCCCCCGACATTATCCTGGTGGACTACTCGCTGCCGACGTTCGACGGGATGTCGGCACTGGAGCTCGCCCAGGCGGAGCGTCCCCACGTGCCCGTCGTGTTCGTAAGCGGCGCAATTGGCGAGGAGCGCGCCATCGAGACCCTGAAGCAGGGCGCTACGGACTATGTGCTGAAGGACAAGCTCTCGCGCCTGGGCCCGGCCGTGCGGCGTGCTCTCCGCGAGGCAGAGGAGCGCCGGGCGCGCCGCGAAGCGGAGGCGGCCCTGCGCCGCGCCCACGACGAACTGGAGCAGAAGGTAGCCGCCCGAACCGCCGAGCTACGAGAGGCCAACGAGACGCTCAAAGAGGAAGTGGCCGAGCGCAAACGCGCCGAGCGCGCCCTCCGCAAGAGCCGCGCCCGCCTCACCCGCATCATCGACTCGGCGATCGACGGCATCATCAGCATCGACCCCTCACTGGAGATCCACCTCTTTAACGCTGCCGCCGAGGATATCTTTCAGTGCTCGGCCCAGGAGGCCGAATGCACCTCGCTCGACGCCTTTCTCACCGAGCCGTTCGAGGCGCTCGTGCGCCGCCACATTGAGGCGCATCAGGCTGCTCAGGACGACGACACCGCGGAATCACCCGAGGCCGAAGGGCGCTACCTCTCTGCCCCCGAGGGCCTGGAGGCACGTCGGGCCGACGGGACCACGTTCCCCGTGGAGGCCACACTCTGCCCGGTGCAACTGCCCACCGAGGACCGGTACCTTATCATCCTGCGTGACGTGGACGAGCTGAAGCAGGCTGAGGAGGAGGTTGCCCAGCTCGAATCCGAACGGTCGTACCTGCAGGAGGAGCTCAAAAGCGAGTACAACTTCGACGAGATCGTGGGGACCTCCCCGCCCATGCAGGAGGTATTCGACGCCATCGACCAGGTAGCCGACACCGAAACGACCGTCCTCATTACCGGCGAAACGGGCACCGGCAAGGAACTGGTAGCCCGCGCCCTCCACGACCGGAGCGCCCGTGCCAACCAGGTGCTCGTAAAGGTCAACTGCGCGGCCCTCTCCACCGATCTCATCGAGAGCGAACTCTTCGGGCACGAGAAGGGCGCCTACACCGGAGCCACCGAGCAGCGTGAGGGCCGGTTCGAACTGGCGGACGGCGGCACTCTTTTTCTCGACGAGATTGGCGAGCTCCCGCTCGACACACAAGCCAAGCTGCTACGCGTGCTCCAGCATCAGGAGTTCGAACGGGTGGGAGGAAGTGCGACGATTACCGTGGACACCCGCATCCTGGCCGCGACCAACCGCGACCTGGAGGCAGCCGTGGACGCGGGCCAGTTCCGTTCCGACCTGTACTACCGCCTCAACATCTTCCCCATCGACCTCCCCCCGCTCCGGGAGCGCACGGGCGACATCCCGCTGCTGGCGGAACACTTCTGCGAGATGTACGCCTCCCGCACTGGCAAGCCCATCGAGGGCCTGAGCACCGACGCAATGGCCGTGCTCCGGCGCTACAACTGGCCTGGCAACGTGCGCGAGCTGGCCAACATTATCGAGCGGGCCGTTATTCTCACGCGCGACCGCCACATCCGGGCCGAGCATCTGTCCATCCGGGACGCCGCGGAAGAGGGCCGGGCCGCCTCGTTCGAGACGCTGGAAGCGGTGCAGCGCCGCCACATTGAGCGGGCCCTGGAGCGTACCGACGGCGTGGTGGGAGGCGACGACGGGGCCGCGCAGCTCCTTGGCCTCAAGCGCACCACCCTCCTATCCCGCATGGAGCGCCTGGGGGTGGAGCCCAGCGAGTACCGGGCCTAACCGACTGGACGTCCCTCCCTTCCGACGCCTTCGCCTCCGAGGACGCCGTCCGCGATCTGCGACGGAACGCAGCCCCTACACTGATATTAAAATTTTCGAATTCACCATGGCGTGTCGGGCCGTCCGTTCTGTGGCCTGCACTTCGCTGTTTTTGTTCCCGCCTCTACTACCGCGATGGCGCCCCATACGCCTCAGGTCCCCCGCCCCGAAGAGGGCCCGTCCGAGGAACCGTCGGACGCCCCTCTCCGGCCCGGAGCGGACTTTGCAGAGGCGCTCCTCCACACGCTGCCCGGTCTCGTCTTCGTGTTCGACGCCGACGACGAGCTTGCCTGGTGGAACCGTGCCGTTCAGGAGACGACCGGCTACGCGGCACAGTCTCTCCACGGCATGACGCCCCCCGCGCTGTTCGCGGAATCGGACATCCAGCCCGTTCGGCAGGTACTGAAGGCCGTCCGGGCCGGCACGGAGCCCCCCACCCCCAACGTCTCCCTCGTTGCCGAGCAGGGCCGCGAGATCCGCTGCGAATTTGCCGGCCGGCCGCTCCCCGATGGCGCCGGCCCCACAGAGGGCATCGTGGGCGTTGCCCGGAAAATGCCGGAAGGTGATGTGCGGGAGCGCGAACTTCGCCACGAGCGCAACCGGCTGGCCGCACTGTACGCGGGCCTCCCCAGCCCGGTGGTCCACTACGAGGTGCAAGGCGGAACCGCCATCGTTCAGGGAGTAAACGCCGCGTTCGAAGAGGTTTTTGGCATGCCCGAGGCGGCGATCTCGGGGCAGGCCCTGGATGCATTCATTGCCCCGGAGGAGCGTTCCGGCGAAGCCGAGACCCTGACCCAGCGCGCCGTTGAAACCGGAAGCGTGCAGGCGGAGGTCGTTCGGGAGACGGAGGCCGGCCTCCGGCACTTCCAGCTCGATTCGGTGCTCTTTTCCGGAGGCGACCGACCCGAGGGCTACGCCATTTATACCGACGTTACCGAGCAGAAGAAGCGGGAGCAAACGCTCCGGGACGAGCAGGATGCCCTGCGGGCCATGTACCGGATCACCGCCAACCAGAAGGCCTCGTTCGCGGAGAAGGTGCAGGGGCTGATTGACCTCGGGCGCGAGTACCTGGCACTCCCGTACGGCTTCCTGACCCGCATCTCGAGCGGCACGCAGCGCATTGTGTATGCCTCCGGGGCCCATCCTCTGCTGCAGCCCGGAGCGGCATGCCCCCTTGCGGAGTCGTATTGCCGCAAGACCGTGCGCAACGACGGGTTCCTGTCGGTCCAAAACGCCGCCGTGGAGGGGTGGGCCGACGATCCCAGCTACGAGCGGTTTGAACTCGGAACCTACATCGGCTCGCAGATTCTGGTGGAGGGAGAGCTCTACGGGACGTTCTGCTTTGCCGCCTCAGAGCCCCGCGAGACGTCGTTCACGGAGCGGGAGCGTACGTTTGTCGAACTGATGTCCCGCTGGGCCCGCTACGAGTTGGAGCAGCGCCGCACCACCGAGCGCCTGGAACGCCAAAATGAGCGACTCGACAATTTCGCCAGCCTTGTCACCCACGACCTCCGCAACCCACTCAATGTGGCGAAGGGCCGGCTCGAACTGGCCCAGAGCGAGGACGACTGGAGCCACTTGGCGGCTGTGGACCGGGTGCTGGACCGGATGGACGAAATCATCGAGGACGTCCTGGCCCTCACGTGGGGCGGCCAGGACCTGGACTCGGATAGCCTGGAGCCGTGTGCACTCCCCGACCTCGCCGAAGCGTGCTGGAGCCATGTGGACATGGCGGACGCTCGCCTGCAGATGGAAACCACGGCGACCCTCATCGCCGAAGAAGGCCGGCTCCGGCGATTGCTGGAGAACCTCTTCCGCAACGCCGTGGACCACGGGGGCGACGGCGTAACGATCTGGGTCGGACGCCTCGACGACGGCTTCTTCGTGGAGGACAGCGGCGCGGGCCTCCCCGAGGGAGAGCAGGAAAAGGTGTTCGAGGCCGGCTACTCGTCGGCGGACGAGGGCACGGGGCTCGGCCTGAGCATCGTGGAAACGATTGCGGAGGCCCACGGGTGGACCGTCTCGGCGACCGAGGGGCGCGACGGGGGCACCCGGTTTGAAATCCGAGGGGTCGAACTCGGAGACAGGTAAGGCCCACTGCGGAGCCGGGTGGACTGTACTTTCCAGCGGGCACCTTAGTCCTCGACGGGGACCTCCCCCACGATCTGTTCCTCTCCGTCCTCGCCCGGAAGCCGTGCCCCAACTACCTCAAAGACAAAGGTGTAGTTGTCGACCCCGCGCCGCGTCTCGATGGGCAGCGTCACCGAGAACCGCTCGCCGATGTTTGCGCGTACCGCGGCGGAGTCGGCCGTGCCCGTCGTAGGCTCGATGATCTCGTCGATCGACCCGTAGCCGTCCCGGTCGCCCGAGTACGCCGTAAAGTCGACCTTGCTGCGCGGCAGCAGGTGGACCGACGCGTCGGAGGTGCCCTGATCGATCATCGGGGCCGCGCTGGGGATGAGGAGGGGCGGGGCCGGAGCGTCTCGCTCCTGGTAGCTCATGTCTCCCCGAAGCAGCCGGTCCCGCCGGCCGCTCGGCAGCCGAAAAGCGCCCTTGTCCAACCGCACCCGGACACTGTACGCCGTCTTGTTTTCCACGTCGAGGCGCATCGAGGTGTTGTCGAACAGCCAGGCCATCCGCACGAGCCCGTCCTCGTAGATGTGCCGGGGGCCATCGTCCGTCTCCCCACGCGCGAGGGTGTAGTCTCCATACCACCTCGCCGCCCGCTCGGGACGCTGCACGGCGTGGAGCTCCGTGTGGTAGCGCACGCTCTGAAACGCACTGCATCCCACCAGTAGCCCAGCCACACATAGCCCGAGGAGCCGGCCCGCGACGGTCCAGCGGACGAGGCGGCCTTGTAGGGCATTGACCGCCCAGCGATCCGCACGCTTAGTCGGCTCCGGGAAGCGGTACGACTCGTGCATTCTTGGGCCGTTTGAGCTTAGATTCGTCGAACGGGCGCCGGTAGGAGATGCTGTCGGCAACGGCTTCGTTTCGAAGTGTGCGGCCCGGTCCCGATGCCTCGGAGTACGCGTACCCCCGGAAATGGGTGGGCACCGTGAGGCCGTCGACGGTTACGTAGTCCTCGTAGTCGAAGAAGGTTTCGGGGAGGTCTGCGCCGGGCGCCACCTCCTGCCCGTAGCTCACCGTATACCGGATGGCGTCGACCTGCCCCGTCCCCTTGTCGAGATAAAGGGTGTAGGTGTCTCCAGGCGCGTCGCCCACCCCACGGTCGAAGGTCACTTCCACCATGTCGTGCGGCGTGCCGTCGATCGTGTCGTCGGGGAGCGCTCGGTAGTTGAGGCCGGGGTCGGCGAGGACGAAGGGGATCTGCTGGAAGTAAAAACCCGTGAGTGCCCAGAAGCGGGGATTGGGGCGCTGGATGGAATCGGGGGCCACCCAGGCCTGTTTTCCATCCCATGCGAAGCGGGCGTCGACCCGACGGGTCTTGCCGGGCGTGCCTGTGAACAGCAGGTCGTGGTACGCGCGTCGGGTGCGGTTGTCCACGACGAGGAACGACTTGAAGTGGAGGTTTGCGTCGTTATTCGAGTACTCCCAGGTATAGGAACTGGTGGGTGCTCGGTACCACGCCGCCAGTCCGCCGTGCGCCTCGATGGCTCGCAGGACGCGCCGCCCGCCTTCACTCCGGGTAAGCCGCTCCCGGGCGGCCTCCACGCGGCGCTCCACTTCGTTCTCAGGGACGACGTTCGTCGCCTCCGGTGAGGGCGCGTCGCCGGAGGGCTCGCCCCCTCCACAGCCCACCAGGACCAGGGCACACGCGACCAGAAGGACCAGCCAAGCGGGACGGTGAGTCGACACGGGGGGAGGCACGATTGGGGAACGGGACGAATGACGGGACCTCCTACGCAGGGTTCGCCTCGTCGCAGCGGGGTCGCCCCTCCGACGGGCCGAGGTCGAGACCGGCGAAGAGGTTGTTAAGCGACTCGGCCAGTGTAGGATGGGCAAAGGGAGCCGACTGGAGACGATCCACCGGGAGCCCGCCCATCATGGCCGTTTGCAAAACGGACATCACCTCGCCGCCCTCAATACCCAGGATGGCCGCGCCGAGGAGCTGGTTTGTGTCCGAGTCGATCACCGCCTTCATGAGGCCGCGGGTCTCGTCGACCTCCAGGGCGCGAGCCACGTGCGTCATCGGCATCTGTGCCACCGTCACGTCCAGGTCGCGCTCGCGGGCCTGCTTCTCCGTGAGGCCCACGCGCCCGAGCTGTGGATCGGTAAAGAGCGTGTAGGAGACGAGCCGGTCGTCGGTGGTGCGGTCGCCGTCGTACAGCCAGTTGTCGCAGAGCACGCGGTAGTCGTCGTAGGAGACGTGCGTGAATGCGGGGCCGCCGGTTACGTCCCCGAGGGCGAAGACCCCGTCGGCGGTGGTGGCGAGGCGCTCGTCGACCTGCACGTGCCCCCGCTCAGTGGTTTCAACCCCTGTCGCGCCCAGGTTCAGGGTGTCGGTATTGGGGCGCCGCCCCACGGCCACCAGCAGCTCATCGCCCACGACCTGTGCGGGAACGTCGTCACCGTCCAGATGGGCCGTGATCGTACCGTTGGCCTCCTCCACAGCCGTCATGCTCGCCTCGTTGAGGATGCGGATGCCGTCCTCGCGTAGGATATCCTGGAGCGCCTCGGCCACGTCGGCGTCCTCCCGGCCGAGGATGTGCGCGCCCCGATCAATGATTGTGACGTCCGCCCCGAACCGGCGAAACATCTGCCCGAATTCGAGCCCGATGTAGCCCCCGCCGAGCACGAGCAGGTGGTCGGGAACCGTGCCCAGCTCCATGATGGACGTGGAGGTGAGAGGGTCCACCCCGTCAAGGCCGTCGATGGGCGGAATGACGGGCCGCGTCCCGGTGTTGATTGCGATGCGGTCGGCCGTGAGCGTGCGGGTACCCCCGTCGCTTAAGGCCACCTCCACGGTATGTGCGTCCACGAACCGGCCGTCGCCCTCGATCAGGTCCAGGCGCTCTTTCGCCTCGATGCTGTTGCGACTGCCCGCCCGAAACGACTCGACGATGTCGCGCTTGCGCTCGCGGACCGTCTCCAGGTCGACCGACACATCGCCAACCTCTACGCCGTAGTCCTCGGCGCGGCGGGCGAGGTGGGCTACCCGGGCACTGGCGATCATGGTTTTGGTGGGTGTGCAGCCCTCGTTTACGCACGTGCCGCCCACGTGCTTGCGTTCGAGGAGCGCGACGTCCTGGCCCTCTTCGGCGACGGTGCCCGCGAGGGGGCCACCGCCCTGGCCGGCGCCAATGACGATAAGGTCGTAAGCATCAGGGTTGGACACGTTGAGCGACTTGGGTTGAGCGTTGGGGTCAGCGAGTGAAGGTGCGGATGCGCCGATCTACGACGTGGCGCCGGCTGGAGAGCGGGCAGGGTGGGCCCGGCCCGTCGAGGTCCACGCGTCGAGGAGACGGTCCACCGCGTCGGGCCCCCAGGTGCCGGCCTCGTAGGGATGGACGGGGGCGTCGGACTCCAGAATGGGCGCGTAGAGTTGCCACGACGCCTCCACCTCATCGGCGCGGACGAAGAGGGTGGGATCCCCCACGATGATGTCGCGCAGGAGCGTCTCGTAGGCGTCCGGCACGGGCCCAAAGGCATCCTGGTAGGAGAAGCTGAGCTGTTGTGTCTCCAGGGTCATGGTGCCGTCGTCGCTGTTGCCGGGCGCCTTCACCTCGAAGCGAAGGTCGAAGCCCTCGTCCGGCTGCAGCGTGATGAGCAACTCGTTGGGCGGCGCCTCGCAGTCGGCATTCTGGGGCACACACGGGTCGCCGTCCGCCTGGAAGAGCGAGATGGGGGCGCTTTGGAAGCGCACGGCAATCTGCGTCAACTTTCGGGGCAGCCGCTTGCCGGTGCGCAGGTAGAAGGGCACGCCCTGCCACCGCCAGTTGGCCACGTTGAGGCGTAGGGCAGCGAAGGTCTCAGTGGTCGACTCCTCCGGCACGTCCGACTCGTCCCGATACCCGGGCACCGGGTCGCCCTCCACGGTACCGGCCGCGTACTGGCCCAGTACCACGTCGGTCTCGGGATCGGGCTGCTGGGTGGCCCGCAGCACCTTTACCTTCTCGTCCCGGATGGCGTTGGCGTCCATGCTGGAGGGCGGCTCCATGGCCACCAGCGTCAGGAGCTGGGTGAGGTGGTTCTGGATCATGTCGCGCACGTGGCCGGACTGGTCGTAGTAGCCGCCCCGGCCGCCCACGCCGAGCGACTCGGACACGGTGATCTCGACCCGGTCGATGTGTTCCCGATTCCACATCGACTCGAAGAGCGCGTTGCCAAACCGGAAGGCCATCAGGTTCTGCACCGTTTCCTTCCCCAGATAGTGGTCGATGCGGTACACCTGATCCTCGTCGAAGTGGCGGTGCACCTGCTCATTGAGGGACTGCGCTGAGTCAAGGTCGTACCCGAATGGTTTTTCGACCACGACGCGCGTCCAGCCGGGGCTCGTGTTGAGGCCAACCGTCCCGAGGCCCTCGATCGCGGGGCCGTAGATGCTGGGCGGCAGCGAGAGGTAGAACGCGCGGTTGCCCGGCAAGTCGAGGTGGCGTTCCAGCTGCTCGATGCGGTCGCGGAGACGCCCGTAGTCGTCGCCCTTCGCCCCGAGGCACTGATAGTAGAGATTGCGGGTGCACCATTTGGCCACGTCCTCGTCCGAGTAGCCGTTGTCCCGGAGGGCTGCCCGCGCCTCGTCCCGAAACCGCTCGTCGGACCAATCGGACCGGGCAGTTCCTAGGACGACGCAGCGCCGCGCCACGTCCTCGTCCTGCATCAGGTGGTAGAGGGCCGGGATGAGCTTCCGCTTTGTGAGGTCGCCCGTGGCCCCGAAGATGACGAATAGGTGCGGCTGGATGTCGGGCATGGCGGTGGGTGATGCGTATCTCGTAGTGCGTATCTCGTCTCACGCCGAGGGGCTGAGGCGAGGGCTGGTGATCCTGAATGGACGCCTGGAGACGAACGCTGTTGGCTTCAGGCGCCCGCGGCCTCACCCTCTCTATCTAGGGCAGTTTCAACTGAGCGGCTTTGTCCGGGCCGAAGCCCCCCGGCGCTACTCCTCCGCCTCCTTCACTGCGTGGCCGCCGAACTGGTTGCGCATGGCGGCGAGGAGCTTGTGGGTGTAGGAGTCCTCCACGCGGGAGCTGAGGCGGGAGATGAGGGCGTCGGTGATGACGGGCGCCGGCACGTCGAGGTCGATGGCCTCCTTCACGGTCCAGCGGCCCTCGCCGGAGTCGTCCACCCACGGCGCAATGTCCGGGAGGTCCTGGTCCTGGTCGAGCGCGCGGGCCGTGAGGTCGAGCAGCCAGGAGCGCACGACGCTGCCGAAGCGCCACGTCTCGGCCACCTGCTGCAGGTCGAGGTCGAATTTCTCCTTCGACTTCATGATGTCGAAGCCCTCGGCGTAGGCCTGCATCACGCCGTACTCGATGCCGTTGTGCACCATCTTGACGAAGTGGCCGGAGCCGACGTCGCCCATGTGCCCCCATCCTTTGTCCGGCCCCGGCGCGAGCGTGGTAAGGGCGGGCCGCAACTGGTCGACAGCCGCGTCGGCGCCGCCCACCATCATGCTATAGCCTTCCTCCAGGCCCCACACGCCGCCGGAGGTGCCCACGTCGACGTAGTGGAGGCCGTGCTCTTCTGCGCGCTCGGCGCGGCGGAGGGTGTCCTTGTAGTTCGAGTTGCCGCCGTCCACGACGATGTCGCCCTCGTCGAGGAGAGGCAGCAGGTCGTCGAGCGTGGCGTCGACGGCATCGCCCGCCGGCACCATCATCCAGCAGACGCGGGGCGGGTCCAACTCGTCGACGAGGGCGTCGAGGGCCGTGGCGCCAGTGGCGCCGTCGTCCTCAATCTCCTGCACGGCGCTCTCGTCAAGGTCGAAGCCCACGACCTCGTGGCCGTCGCGCATGAGGCGCCGGCTCATATTGGCGCCCATCTTGCCCAGTCCGATCATTCCAAGTGTCATGGTAGAGAAGTGTCTTGATTGTTGAGAGGAAGCGTCCGCAATCTTAGGAAGCCGATGTCGCACCGGTGGCCTCCCGGCCGAGACGGGCATCGACCGCCGCAATCAGCTGCTCCGGGTCGCTCACGATCCAGCGGTCGTCGAGAGGCGACTCGGCCCGGAGGCGCTCTTCCGTGAACGGCGTCCCGAAGGCGATACAGTACAGGCCGGCCGCGAGAGCCGCCTCGGTGCCGGTGGGCGAGTCCTCGATGGCGAGCATGCGGTTAGGGGCCACCCCGAGTTCGACCGCACACATTCGGTAGATCTCGGGGTGCGGCTTGGTCCGCGCCACGTCGTCGGCCGTCGCCACGACGTCGAACGTGTCATCGTGCCCGAGCACCTCAAGGACGTGGCACGCTTGTTTCCGGCGCGAGGTGGTGGCCAGGGCCACGGCACACTGGTTCTCGCGAGCCCTCTCCAGAAGGGCCAGCGTGTGGGGCCACCGGTTCTCGCGGAGCACCGCCGGGTCCTGCACAAGGTCCTCGTAGTAGCCGAGCCGCACCTGCACGAAGGCCTGCCAGGGCGCGTCCACGCCCACCGCGGTCATGCGCTCGGCGGACGCCGCTTCCAGGTCGAAGCGCTCCATGAGGGTGGTCGCCACGGTCTGGCGCGACTCACCGACCACGTCCTTGTACGCCTCAAGGACCTCCTCCTCGGTCACGTCCTCGGGGCAGAGCTCCACGGCAGCCTTCGCGTAGGAGCGGGCCTTCAGCCGCTCGGTCTGTACGAGCGTGCCGTCGAGGTCGAAGACAAAGGCGTTGATTTCGGGCATCGTGTTTTGACGTCTTCGTCAACCGGGGAAGTCAGAAGGGGGATAAATTCGCTTCGTGGGTGGAACGTGATGCGTGATGAGTGAGGCACTCGGGCCGGCAGCCATTCACGCGTCACGCATCACGCGCTCTGCGCCTCAATCGCGTCGACGATGCGACCGAGGTCCGAAGAATCGACGCGGACACGCAGCACGGTCCGGTCCGCTTCCTGGAGGGCCTGGTAGTCGCCCGTGGCCTGGGCCGCGATGAGCTCCTTGAAGGTGTAGTCGGTCTCCGGCACGGGCACGTCGTTGTCCGGCGTGTCCACGAGCTGCAGGAAGAGGCCGTTGGGCGGGCCGCCCTTGTGCAGCTGGCCGGTGGAATGCAGAAAACGGGGGCCGTAGCCGAGCGTAGTCGCCAGGCCGGTTCGGTCGCGAAGCGTCTCTTGAAGGGTCCGCAGTGCCTCTTCCACCGCCGGCGTCGGCGGCAGGTACGCCTGCACGCCGATGTAGCTCGTGGCGTCGGCCGCGCCGAGCCAGTCGGCCAGCTCGTGCTCCAGGGCGCCAGTGTCGTCGGCCACGATGGTGCGGGTGGTGCCGGCGGTCCCGTCGTCGGACTGCATGGCCTGCCGGGCGAGGCGCTTGGCGGCCTCCACGTTGGGCTGGTTGAAGGGATGAATGCCGAGCACGGCGCCGGCCGCGGCCACGCCCATCTCCCAGCGGTACATCTCGCGGGCAAGATCGTAGTGGTCGTCAAGCCGAATGCGGAGTACGGGGTGCCCAGCCTCGCCGAGCGCATCGAGCGTGTCAATCGTGGCACGGTCCTGCTCCCCTTCAAGGCCGAAGTAGACGAACACGCGATCGTCGCCGTAGGCGTCGGGATCGGCCAGCGGTTCACCGTCGACCGGCACGATGCCGGTGTCGTCCTTGCCCGTGCTCTCCGCGATCAGCTGCTCCTGCCACGCCGGAAAGGCGCTCAGCGTGGGGGAGGTGACGAAGGTTACCTTGTCGCGTCCACCCTCGGCCAGTTCACCGAGGACAGCCCCCAGTTCCAGGCCAGCGTTGTTCGGGGCCTCCACGCAGAAGTCGGAGCCTGCCTCGGCGGCCCAGGCCCGGTCAAGCAGTGTCTTCAGGTCGACACCCATAAGGGCCGCCGGGACGAGCCCAAAGGGCGTGAACGCCGAGTAGCGGCCGCCCACGTCGTTGGGGGCAAGGAAGACGGCGCGGAAGTTACGCTCTTCGCCCAGCGCCTCCAGGTTCGAGCCCGGATCGGTGTTCGCTACGAAATGATCGCCGGGCGTGTCGGTGACCTCCGAGACCCGGTCCCAGAAGTACCGAAAGAAGGAGAGCGTCTCGGTGGTAGTGCCCGACTTACTGGCGACGACGAAGAGCGTGCGCTCCAAGTCGAGGTCGCGGGCCAGGGCCGTCACGGCATCGGGGTGCGTGCTATCGAGGACGGTGAGCTCGGGGTAGCCGTCCGCCGGCTCAAACACCTTGCTAAAGACGTCCGGGGCCAGGCTGGAGCCACCCATTCCGAGCACCACGACGTCGTCGACGTCGCCGTGCACGTCGTCGGCGAAGGCCGTGATCTTCTCGGCTTCCTCCTGCATCGAGTCGGGAAGGTCGAGCCAGCCGAGGCGGTTGGTAATTTCGGGCGTATCTTCGTCGGCCCAGAGCGTGGGATCGTGGCGCCACAGGCGGCACGCAAAGTCGTCGGTCTTCCAGGTTTGCAGTCGCTCCACCACACGATCCTCGTACCCGTTCAGGTGAAAGGAGACCGGATCGGGATGCTCGTCCCGAATCTCGTCGCGCTTGAGCGCAAGCGTCTCCATCAGATCATCGAACGGATCCGCAAACTTCTGCACGCCCCGCGTTTGGAGCGTCTCGGTTACGTCGTCGAGGTCAATGCCCACCTCCTCGAGCCGCGCGAGCACCTCTTCGGCGCGGTCGAGGTCGTCGGCCACCGTTTGGCCCGCCACAGTGCCGTGGTCGCGGAAGGCGTCGAGTGTGTGGGGCGGGATGGTGTTCACCGTCTCCCGCCCGATGAGCGAGTCGACGTAGAGCACGTCCGAGCGGTTGGGGTCCTTGGTACTGGTAGAGGCCCAGAGCGGCCGCTGCACGAAGGCGCCCTGCTCGCGGAGGTCGGCAAATTCGTCGCCGTGGAAGATTTCCTGGAAGCGGCGGTAGGCCATTTTGGCGTTGGCGATGGCCACGTCGCTGCCATCGAAGTCGACCTCGCCCGTGAGGCCGCGCTCTTCGAGCCGGGTGTCGACCTCCCGCGCCACGCGGCTCACGAAGAAGGAGGCCACCGAGACGATCCCACTCGGGTCGTCGGCCCGGCGGAGCCCGCGCAGGTAGGCCTGGGCCACCTTTTCGTAGTGGTCGAGCGAAAACATGAGGGTGACGTTGACATTGATCCCCTCGCTCAGCAGCTGCTCGATGGCGGGGATCCCTTCGTCGGTGGCCGGCACCTTGATCATGAGGTTCGGCCGGTCCACGGCGTCCCAGAGGTGGCGGGCCTCGTCGATGGTGCCTTCAGTGTCGTGGGCGAGGTGGGGGGACACCTCCAGGCTCACGACGCCGTCGTAACCGGTCTCGTCGTAGACGGGGCGCAGAATGTCGGCGGCGCGCCGGATGTCCTCTACCGCCAGCCGCTCGTAAATCTGTGCGGCCTCCATCGTCGGGTCCTCGTTGAGGAAGGCGGCGATGGCATCGTCGTATTCGTCGCTTCCGCCGATGGCCTTCTGGAAGATCGCAGGATTGGAGGTGAGGCCCCGCAGGGCGTCCTCGTCGACGAGGCGCTGGAGCTGGCCGCTGTCCATAAGGCTGCGGCGGATGTAGTCGAGCCAGAGGGACTGGCCCTCATCGCGAGCGGCGAGGGTGGGCGAAGAGGCGGCTTGAGTTTCGGGCATGGGACTTGGGTTGTGCGTTGGAACGATGCGTGTCGGGCGTTGCGGCCGACGGTGCGAGAGATCGGGCACAGGATCAGGAGACGGTCGGGGACGCTTGGCCCTCCAGGACGTCGTGGACCGTGTTGACGACGCGGTCGACGGTGAAGCCAAGCTCTTCGTAGACCTCCTCCCCGGGCCCCGAGAGGCCGAAGCGGTCGAGCCCGATCACGGCGCCGTCGTCGCCGACGAGATGATGCCAACCGCGCGTCGTCCCGGCCTCGATGGCCACCGTCGGGACGTCGGGCGACACCACGTCGTGGCGGTACGATGCGGGCTGGTCCTCGAACCGTTCCATCGACGGCATCGACACGACGCGTGCGGCCATGTTCTCGTCGTCGAGAGCCGCCGCGGCCTTCAGGGCGAGATTCACCTCCGAGCCGGTCGCCAGGAGGGTAACGTCCGGTGCGCGGTCGGGGTCCTCCAGCACGTATGCCCCGCGCTCGATGGCGTCGTCCGGGATGCGCGCCGCGTCGAGGATGGGGAGGCCCTGTCGCGTGAGGACGAGGCCCACCGGCCCGTCGTGGGTGATGGCAAACCGCCAGGCCGCCGCCGTCTCGTTGGCATCCGCGGGACGGAGGACCGTGTAGTTCGGAATCGACCGCATGGCCATCAGGTGCTCCACCGGCTGGTGCGTGGGCCCGTCCTCGCCGAGCGCAATCGAGTCGTGCGTGAACACGGTGACGCGGTGCAGGTCCATAAGCGCCGCGAGGCGGAGGGCCGGGCGCATGTAGTCGGAGAAGGTAAAGAAGGTGGCGTCGAACGGGAGGAGACCGCCGTGGCGGGCGATGCCGTTGGTGACGGCGCCCATCGCGTGCTCGCGGACGCCGAAGTGAAGGTTGCGGCCCGTCTGGTCGGCCTGGAAGGTGCCGTAGCCCTCCAGGTGCGTCTTGTTGGAGGGCGCCAGGTCGGCCGAGCCGCCCACGAGCGTGCAGATGTTGTCGGCCAGTGCCTGTAGCGTTTCGCCCGAGGCGTTGCGCGTGGCCATCGGCCCGTCGTCGGGCTGGAAGGTGGGCACCTGGTCGGCTTCGTACTCGGGCACCTCTCCCTTCATCGCCCGCAGGAAGAGGCGGCATGCGTCGGGATGCGTCTCGCGATACGCCTCCAGCGTGTCCTCCCAGGCCGTCTCCTGCTCGGCCCCGGTCCGCAGGGCGCGCCGGCAGTGCTCGTAGGCGTCCTCAGGCACATGGAAGCGCGGCTCCGTGGGCCACCCGAAGTGCTCCTTCGTCGCCGCCAGATCGTCGGTTCCGAGCGGCGACCCGTGCACCGCCGCGGTGTCCTGCTGCGGGCTGCCGTACCCGATGTGGGTACGAACACAAATGATCGACGGCCGCTCGGTGGCGTCCTGCGCCGCCTCGATGGCGGCCTCGATGTCGTCGAGGTCGTTTCCGTCCTCCACGTGCTGCACGTGCCAGCCCTGCGCGTCGAAGCGGGTGGCCACGCGCTCGGTGAAGGCAAGGTCCGTCTCTCCCTCAATCGAGATGCAATTCTGGTCGTAGAGGTAAATCAGCTTGCCGAGGCCGAGATGGCCGGCCAAGGCGCCCGCCTCCGCCGAGATGCCCTCCATCAGGTCGCCGTCGCTGACGATGCCGTACGTGAAGTGGTCGACGAGCGGGTGCTCCTCGGTGTTGAATGTGCCGGAGAGGTAGCGCTCGGCGAGGGCCATTCCCACACCGTTGGCGAAGCCTTGTCCGAGGGGGCCGGTGGTTGTCTCCACGCCAGGCGTGTGACCGTACTCGGGGTGGCCGGGGGTCTTGCTGTGCAGCTGACGGAAGTTTTTGAGCTCTTTCAGCGGGAGGTCGTAGCCGTAGAGGTGCAGCAGCGCGTAGAGGAGCGCCGACCCGTGGCCGGCCGACAGTACAAAGCGGTCGCGGTTTGGCCAGTCCGGATTTTCCGGGTTGTGTTTCAGGAAGCGATCCCAGAGCACGTAGGCCATCGGCGCCGCGCCGAGCGGCATGCCGGGATGGCCACTGCCGGCCTCCTCCACGGCATCGGCCGCCAGGAAGCGGATCGTGTTGACGCAGGTCTCGTGGAGCGAGGAAGAGGACATGGCTTAGCGGACGGATGTGTCGGAAGAAAATGCTCGAGGGGAAGGCCGGCTTTCCCGGCAGGTGCGAGGGCGGACGCCTCCATTTCCACGCTCAGCGACTCTGTAGTGCAGGGGGGACATCCGTTACAGCCCATTACACGCCTCTTCCTTGTGTGGTCGCAGCGATCGAGACTTCGTCAGCCGGCCGCCCACTCCCGGTCGCTGTGCGGCGTTCCGTGCGGGGCCGAACCGCTGCGTCCGGGCATTTCGGGACATCGTCCCCACAACACCTCCCGTTCCCCACCAGGGGCGAGGCCCCGCTGAACTTGCGGCGGGGGAAAGGCTACGTGGTACCACTCATCCGATCGCCGAACTCCCTGCTTCCGCGATGACGCAACTTGAGTACCTGATCGCCCTCGTGTCCATCATCGTCGGCCTCGGGCTGACGGACCTCGCCCGGAGTCTTCGGGAGTTGGTGCGTCCGGGACGGACGGTACACTGGCACTGGCTCCCCCTCACCTGGGCGGCCATCGCGTTTCTGGTGATCGTACAGATCTGGTGGCAGTCGTTCAGGTTTCTCCAAAACGAGGCATTGTCACACGCCGCCGTCTTCGTTCCGGTGCTGCTGGGCTTTCTTCTTCTGTATCTGATCTGTGCGTTCGCCCTCCCCGACCCCGATCGGACGTCCCTTGGGGACAGCGCCCCGTCCCAAGCGGACACACCGAGACGGGAGGCCCTCGACCTGGAAGCCTTCTACTTCTCACCCGCACATCGCCAGTGGTTCTTCGGGGCCTTTATCGGGTTGCTGATCGCCACCCAATTATTCAACGTAGCCGCGTGGGGCGTGCAGGGCGACCAAGTTATCGAGACCGTCCGCCTCGTGAAAAATGTAGGGGTAAACCTAATCCTTGCGTCTCTCTTGGGCGGACTGATTGCTACCGATCGGCGATGGGTACACGGGGGCGCTGCTCTTTTCGTGATGGGGACGATGCTGTACACGCTCGTCGTGGGGATGTCGACGATCGGTTGACGCCGCCGATCTCCCCAAGCACCCTCCGATGGTTCCGTCATGTCGGTCCGTCTCGGCTCAACTCCGCGGCGGCGTCCTGCACCGCCGCCCAGGCTTCCAGCAGTTTCGCCACGCCCCACGCCTGCGCCGGGGTGCCGCGCGGCGTGAAGGGCGCGTCGCCGTCGAAGATTTCGCTGATGCTGCCCACGCCGTGGCCCTCCAGGTGGCGGCGCAGGGGCGCGAGGTAGGAGCGGGCCGTCTCGGGATCGTCGTACACCCGCAGGTGTGCCTTCACGAAGGGTCCGATGAGCCAGCTCCACACAGTGCCCTGGTGGTACGCTCCGTCCCGGTGCTCGCGGCCGCCGCGGTAGACGCCTACGTAATCCGGGCCTTCGGGCGCCAGGCTGCGGAGGCCGTGGGGCGTGTAGAGGTGGGCGGCGCACGTCTCCACAACGGCCCGCTGCTTCTCCGACGAAAGGGGACTGTGCGGGAGCGACACAGCAAAGAGTTGGTTTGGGCGCAGACGCGGCTGGTCCCCGCTCGGGCCGTTGATCACATCCTTGAGGTGGCCGCACTTCGGGGCCCAGAAGCGGCTAAACGCGGCACTCACCCGCTCGGCCCGGTCGGCGAAGGGGGCGGCCGGCTCGTCCAGCTTCTCGGCAAAGGCCTCCAGGCTCCGTAGCGCGTTGTACCAGAGCGCGTTGACCTCCACCGGCTTGCCGATACGGGGCGTGACGACCCAGTCGTCCACCTTCGCGTCCATCCATGTGAGTTGCACGCCCGGTGTGCCCGCCCGCAGTAGCCCGTCGTCGGGGTCCACCTGGATGCCGTACCGCGTGCCCTGCTCGTGCCACTCGACGATGTCTTGTAACACCGGAAAGAGATCACGCAGCAGCGCGGTGTCGCCGGTCGCGTCGACGTAGGCACGAATGGCTTCGACGTACCAGAGGGTGGCGTCGACGGTGTTGTACTCGGGCGTATCGCCCTGGTCCGGGAATCGGTTTGGGATCATGCCCCGGTCCACGTGACGGGCGTAGGTGCGCAGAATCTTCTCGGCCACGTCGGGCCGTCCCGTCGTGAGCGTGAGGCCGGGGAGGGCAATCATGGTGTCCCGTCCCCAGTCGCCGAACCACGGGTAGCCGGCGATAATGGACTTCCCGTCGGGATCGTCCGCCGTGGCACGGTCGACGACGAACTGATCGGCGGCGGGGGCGAGGTGCTGGATGTCGGCGGGGGCGTCGTCAAGATCCGCCTGCCTCACCAGTTGCTCATCCCGCGCCCGTCGGCGCGCACGGGCCGCAGGACCGTCAAGCGACGCATCGGCCTCGGTGCTAAATGCAAGCGTGAGGGATTCTCCCGGGGCGAGTGGGGTCCCGTACGTGGCGGCGTGGAGCAGATCCTCGCGGTCCGGCAGGCCGCGGTCCGTCTCCACAGGCAGCGCGTAGTCGCGATACCAGGTGTGGGCGGGCGTGAGTTCGGCGCCGGCGCTACGCAGAAAAATGGGCGTCGCGCCGTCGTAGGCGTCCACGCGCAGCCCGGAGCCTACTTCCTCACTCTGCTCGGGGCGCAGCCCGTCGTCGACCGCCGAGACGTCCATCTGCCAGTCCCCGGCCCGCGTTGGCGCGTGGTGGTCGCGGTGGCTGACGAACGTCTTCGCACGCAGTGTCACCGACGTCCGGGCCCGTAGAAGGCGGTACTGCACGTACGTCGTGTTCGCCCCCGGTTCCATCCACACGTGCTTTTCCAGGAGCGCGTCGCCGAGCGCAAAGGTCCACACCGGCACGGTGCCGTCGAGGCGGAAGCGATCGAGGTGCACGATGCCGCGCGGATCGACGGTCCCGTCGCCCCAGCGGTGCGTCGCCAGCTCGTACTCGTGGTTGTCGTAGGCAACCGTCTCGTCGACGTGCGAGACGAGCAGGGTGCGGCCGAGGGGCGGGTCGAGGGCGGCGACGAGGAGGCCGTGGTAGGCGCGGGTGCGGGGCCCACCCACCGTCCCCATCGCGTAGCCGCCGACGCCATTGGTGACGAGCCACTCGCGGCTCTGCGAAATGGAGAGATCACTGCAGCGGTCGCGCGCGAAGTCGATGGTTGGAGAGCGTGGGGGCATGGAAACGCGGGGATGTAAGCGTTGGGGACAATGAGTACTCCCCCTTTATTCGGGGGAACCGCCACTTTGCTGGAGAAGCTTGGCTACGAGGGCCGTCCAGCCGGTCTGGTGGCTCGCGCCGATGCCCGCGCCGTTGTCGCCGTGGAAGTACTCGTAGAAGAGCGGGTAGTCCTGCCAGTGCGGGTCGTCCTGAAACAGGTCTTCGCCGCCGAAGACCGGACGCTCGCCGTCCTCATCCTTTCGGAAGAGGCGGGAGAGGCGACGCGACAGGTGGCCTGCCACGTCCCACAGCGGCTCGGGCTCGTCGGACTCCGGCACCTCCACGGTCAGGTCGTCGCCGTAGTAGTAATCGAACTTCTGCAGCGACTCGATCATGAGGTAGTTCACCGGAAACCAGACCGGCCCCCTCCAATTCGAGTTGCCGCCGAAGAGGCCGCTCCGCGACTCCGCCGGTTCGTACCGCACGGAAAACTGCTGCCCCTCGGCGCGAAAGGTGAAGGGATTATCCTCGTGCTCTTTGGATAGTGAGCGCAGGCCGTAAGGCGAGAGGAACTGCTCAGGGTCCAGCATACGGTCGAGGATCTGGCGGAGCCGGTCCTCGTCGACCAGCGAGAGCAGCATGCGCGGGGTCTCTTCGCCGCCCGGATCGAGCGTGAGGTGCTCCATCAGTTCGGGCCGGTTGTCGATGAACCACCGCATGCGCCGCCGGAAGTCGGGCAGCTCCTCCAGCTGCTCTTTGTCCAGCGTCTCGACGGCAAACAGCGGGATGAGCCCCACGAACGAGCGGATCTTCAGCGGAATCATCTCCCCGCTGGGGCAGTGGATGGTGTCGTAGTAGAACCCGTCCTCCTCATTCCAGAGGCCGTTCCGCCCGCACCGGCTGTTGATCGAGTCGGCGATGTAGACGAAATGCTCGAAGAATTTCGTCGCCACGTCCTCGTAGGCCGGTTTCGTCTTGGCCAGTTCTAAGGCCATCGCGAGCATGTTGAGGCAGAACATGCCCATCCAGGCGGTGCCGTCGGCCTGCTCCAGGTGGCCGCCCGTGGGCAGCTCCTGACTCCGGTCGAAGACGCCGATGTTGTCGAGCCCCAGGAAGCCACCCTGGAAGACATTGTCGCCGTCGCGGTCCTTGCGGTTGACCCACCAGGTGAAGTTGAGCAGCATCTTGTGGAAGACCTTCTCCAGGAACTCGGTGTCGCCCTCCCCCTGCTGCTTGCGGTCGATCTGATAGACGCGCCAGGCCGCCCAGGCGTGCACGGGCGGGTTCACGTCGTCGAAGGCCCACTCGTAGGCGGGCATCTGGCCGTTGGGGTGCATGTACCACTCGCGGGTGAGGAGCACCATCTGCCGCTTGGCCCACTCCGCGTCGATGAGGGCGACCGGAATCATGTGGAAGGCAAGGTCCCACGCCGCGTACCAGGGATACTCCCAGGCGTCGGGCATGGAGACCACGTCGCTGTTGTGGAGGTGCGTCCAGTCGCGATTGCGCCAGCGGCCTTCGGGCGGGTCGGGCTGGGCGGGATCCCCCTCCAGCCACCGATCCACGTCGTAGTGGTAAAACTGCTTCGTCCACATGAGCCCGGCGAAGGCCTGCCGCTGGATGCGCGTCTCGTCGTCGGACAGGTCGTCGCGCTGCACCTCGTCGTAGAAGGCGTCGGCCTCCTCGCGCCGGTCGTCGATCATCCGTCCGCAGTGCACAAAGGGGCGCTGCTTGCGCTCGGGGGTGAAGCGAATCTCGACTGCACGAGACGCCCCGGCGGGAATCTCACACCGGACGTGCGCAGCCGCTTTCGTCCCGCGCTGCTCGGGGTGTACGGCGTCTGAGGCGCCGTCGACCACGTGGTCGTTGATGCCGTCTTTGACGTAGGGACTCGGGTTGGCCGCGTCGTAGAGGCGTGCCCGGTTCGTCTCGTTGTGGGTAAAGAGCAGGTCCACCGCCGCCTCCTCCGGCGCAGAGGCGTACCACCATCGCTCCCCGAGGTCCTCCTGCCGGAGCCGAACCTCGCGGTCGCCCGTGGCCTCCATCTGCGGGCGCTCGGCCTCGTGTCGCCACGACCACCGGTTCCGGTACCAGATCTGCGGGAGCAGGTGCAGAGGCGCCGCGTCGGGCCCGCGGTTGTGGGCCGTGATGCGGCAGAGAATGTCTTCCTCCCCCGCCTTCGCGTACTCCACGAACACGTCGAAGTAGCGGCCCGCGTCGAGGGCCTCGCCAATCGCATCGACGAGCTCGTACTCCGAGTCGTCCTTGCCCCGTCGCTCGTTTTCGTGCACGAGGTCGGCGTACGGGTACGCCACCTGCGGGTACTTGTAGAGCATCCGGGCGTACGAATGGGTTGGCGTGGAATTGAGGTAGTAGTAATACTCCTTCACGTCCTCGCCGTGGTTGCCCTGCGTGCCGGTGACGCCGAAGAGGCGCTCTTTGAGGATGGGGTCCCGCTCGTTCCAGAGGCCGAGGCCGAGGCAGACGGTCTGGTCGCGGTCGCAGAAGCCCGCCAGGCCGTCCTCGTTCCAGCGGTAGGCGCGGCTGCGGGCGTGGTCGTGCGGAAAGTGCTCCCAGGCCTCGCCGGTGGGGCT
>CAJXKO010000033.1 GCA_913055845.1 uncultured Bacteroidota bacterium
GGTGCAGACTGAGGAGGACGGAGGCGTCAGAAATGGGGGACGGGGAGTTGTCAATCGTCCGGTGCTGAATCCCCGCTGTCCGGCTGGGCTGCCCCTGGCTCCCAGGTGTCTTCCCGCACACCCGCCTGGCGGTTGGCCCATCGGGCGAGTACAAAGAGCAGGTCGGACAGCCGGTTGAGATAGACGATGGCCTGTTCGTTGATGGGCGTCGCGGTGCGGGCCTCCACGGTATGACGCTCGGCGCGGCGGCACACGGTGCGGGCCGAGTGGAGAGAGGCGCCGGTCGGCGTCCCCCCCGGCAAAATGAAGCGGTCGAGGGAGGGCAGGTCGGCGTCGAATTGATCGATACGGGCCTCCAGGGCCTCGACGTGGGCCTCCTCAATCCGCTCGACGACGGGCTTGGCGTTCATGGGCGTCGCCAGATCGGCCCCAAGAACAAACAGCTCTTCCTGGAGGTCGCCCAGTACCGGATCGAGCGTCTCCTCGCCGGGCTCTCCCCGCAGGTGAGCGCGGGCAAGCCCGACGATGGAGTTTGCCTCGTCCACCGTGCCGTACGCATCGATGCGCGGATTGCCCTTGCCCACACGCTCGCCGCCGAAGAGAGACGTGGTGCCATCATCGCCAGTGCCCGTATAGATTTTCTTGCTCATCGAAGGGGAGAGGGAACCAAGTGGGAGCAGCGTGTCGGAGGGGAAAGCGTGGCACGTCTCACCGCCGATCGCGTTTCCGAGTCGGCGATCGCGCGACGGGTCACAGGGAAGCTTCTGCCTGGACGGGCGCGGACGCGACCGGCCCCTGGTAGTCGATGCGGAGCGTACCGTCCGGACGGCGGCCCAGGTCCACCCGCATGCCGAAAATTTCCGCGATGCGGCCGGGCGTGAGCACCGTGCCGGGCGGCCCCGCCGCTCGAAGCCTGCCATCGGCGAACAGGAGGAGTCGATCGGCGTAGCGGGCCGCCAATTCCAGGTCGTGCCCCACCGCAAGCACCGTGCGCCCAGAGGCCACCTGGGCGCGCACCTGCTCCATGAAGGCGAACTGATACTGTACGTCGAGATGGGCCGTCGGCTCGTCCAACAGCAGCAGATCGGCGTCCTGCACCAGGGCTTGCGCCAGAAACACGCGCTGCATTTCGCCGCCACTGAGCGACAGTACCGAGCGGGTAGCAAACCCCTCCAGGTCGACCCGCGCCAGCGCCTCGCGGACCCGATCCCGGTCGGCCCTCCGGTAGGCCTCCAGCCAGCCGCGGTGGGGAGCCCGGCCGAGAAGCACAAACTCTTCCACCGTAAAGTCGAACGTCAACGAGCGGGCCTGGCGCACGAACGCCATCCGTCGAGCGCGCGTCGACACCCCCATTTGATCGACCGGTGTTCCCTCCAGCCGAATCTCCCCTCTGAACGGCACGTGGCCGCCGAGCGCCCGCAGGAGCGTCGTCTTGCCGGCCCCGTTGGGCCCGAGCACACCCACCCACTCGCCCGACGCAGCCTCAAAGCTCACGTCCCGCAGGATGGGATGCCCGTCGAGCGCAACGGCAAGCCGGTCGACCGCGAGAAACGACACGCCAGAAAAGAAAGCTCGTGAACGGGAGTCGAGGGGGGAGCACCGCCAGATTGGCTGAACGTCACGCGCGCCTCACGGTTCGGGGGCGTCTCACTCAGGAACCGCAACGAGGACCTCCGACGGCACGCCCCACCCCGTCACAACACGATGGTGCCGCACCTGCCAGCACGCCCCCTCGAGAAACGGACGCATCCGCAGGGGACGGCAGCCCCCCACCCACTCGGGGCGGAACGCATGCAGCCGATCCCACCCCCAACTCACTGCACGTGCGAGCAACCCTTCGCCCCAGGTGAGCCCCGCCAGACAGAGCCGCCCGTCCGCCGCCAGCAGCCGGTGGGCTTCGCCGATCAGGGTACGGGCATCGCCGCGCGACAGCAGATCCAGCACGTACGTGGCCACCACGCGGTCCACTGCTCCGTCGGGGCGGTCAAACGTCAATCCACCGTCCGTCTGCCGCACCGTGGCGCGCGGCCCGAAGGACGCCAGACGGGCCTTTGCGAGGCGCACCATCGTGCCACTGAGGTCGATGCCCTCGTACTGCGTCGGCGGGGGGCAACGGGTGCGAAGCAGTCGCCTGGCAAATCGTGCGGTGCCGCAACCAATTTCGATCACAGTGCCGGCGGCCTCAAAGGCGCCCTGCTCGGCCAGCGCATCGAGCGCTGGGGCCTCATAGAACGCCTGGGGGTCCTGCCAGGCCCCAACGCGGTCGTAGACCGCTCGTGCATCCGCCCGAGACAAGACGCGACGGGACGACATCATCGTTCAGCTACTCTTTAGCGGGCTGGCACGCGCTCATCCCCTTTCGTCACGAGCGGGTAGTCCGCCTCCACCACCCCGTTTACCATCTCACGGAGGGGCCGGCGGAGCAGGCGCTTACGGAAGCTACTGAGGTAGTCGGTAAACAGCACGCCGTCGAGGTGATCGCGCTCGTGCTGCAGCACCCGCGCCAGCATGTGCCCGGCCTCAATCTCCTGCTCTTCGAAGTTACGGTCGCGATAGCGCATCCGAATCCGTTCGGGGCGGGTGACGGCCTCCCGCACCTCCGGGATCGAGAGGCAGCCCTCCTCCATGTCGACCGTAGTGTCGCTTTCTTCGACGAGCGTCGGATTGATACAGACCATCGGCTGCGGTGGAAGGGGCTCTTCGGCCTTCGCCATCTCATCGGCCATGGGCGTCAGGTCCACCACAAAAAGGCGTTCGCTGCGGCCTACCTGCGGTGCCGCCAGGCCAATGCCGGCGGCGTTGTGCATTGTCTCGATCATGTCGTCGATGAGCGACTGCAGATCCTCCGTGGTTTCCTCTACAGGCTCGGTTTCTTCCCGAAGGGCCTCGTGGCCGTAGACGTAGATGGGAAGTACCATAGGCAAAAGCAGTTGCGAAGAGGCTACGTGAGCAGAAGTACAACGCACCGATCCCCCCAAAAGTGCCGGGCGCGGCCGGCCCAGAGACAGAAATCCCGCAAACTCTCCCGTTCCCCCTCTCCCTCCCTACTCTCGGCCGTAATCGTCTTCCAGCCGCGTGATGTCGTCTTCCACGCACAGTCCCATCTGCGTCTCGATGAAGACGAGCGGCTCGTCGCCGTCGTTTTCGATGCGGTGCACGTCCCCCTCATCGATGAAGCAGGTATCCCCTTCGGACACGTCAATGCGCTCGTCATTGCGGGTAAAGACGCCCCTCCCCCGCACCACGACCCAGTGTTCTTTGCGGTGCTCGTGTTTTTGCAGCGAGAGGCGCTCGCCCGGATTTACGATGATACGCTTCACCCGGTAGCCGGGCTCGTTCAGATACTCTTCCCAGCGGCCCCAGGGACGATCGTCGGCGTCAAGTAACATAGCAGTCGGAAATCGTTCGTGCGGCGATGTGTCGGACCTCCCTCGGCCCCTTAGAAGACCTGGCGTGCAGCAGTGTACCCGCTACACCTTCGCGGGCTTCTTCACTTCCTCGAACGGAGGCTCGGCGGTTTCGACGGGCGTGCCCACCACCTGCAGCAACCCAAAGAGCAGCCCTCCTCCCAGAAGGAGCCCGAGCCACCAGGGCATCCCGAAGCCGGCGGGCAGCGTGCCCAGGAGAATGGCCACCGTGCCCACACTCAGCGCGTACGGCAACTGGGTGCGCACGTGCTCGATGTGGTCGCACCCGCTGGCCATCGACGAGAGGATGGTCGTGTCGGAAATCGGGGAGCAGTGATCCCCCCAGACCGACCCAGCAAGCACACAGGAGACCGAGGAGTAAAGAATGTGGTAGTGCGCAGGCGCATCCATTCCGTTCTGGACGAGCACGGCCCACACGAGCGGGACCACGAGCGGCATGAGAATCCCCATTGTGCCCCAGCTCGATCCCGTGGCGAAGGCCGTAGCGGCGGCGAGCACAAAGATAATGGCCGGGACTACTCCGGCCGGTAGCGTCTCCCCGAGGACAGAGACGAGGTAATCGGCTGTGTGCAGTACGTCAGTGATGTTCGAGAGCGCCCAGGCGAGCACGAGAATAATCATCGCAAAAAGCATGGACTTGAGGCCCTCGTACCAGGCCTCCACGGTCTGTTCCAGGTCCAGAATGCCCTGCCCGAGCGAAAGAGCAGCGGCGACCAGTACGCCCATCAGCGAGCCCCACATGAGCGCCGTATAGGAGTTGGCCTCCCCAATAATGTCGCTGAGGGAGGCGTCCGCCCCGACCGCCTGAACGCCCGTGGCGTACAATCCCACCAGCACACCGCCCACCAGTACGAGGATCGGAATTACCGCGTTGAAGGCCCGGTGGGGCGTGCCCTCCGGAGGGGCCAGTTCTTCGCCTTCGGCCGCTGCCTCATCGACGTTGGCCTCGTCCCCCAGCACCTCGCCCGTTTCGCGGGCCCGCCGCTCCGCCCTGTACATGGGCCCAAAGTCGAGGCCCTGGTAGGCCACGAGAAAGACAAAAAAGAGGGCGAGCAACGGGTAAAAGTTATAGGGAATGGAATTCAGAAAGACCGAGTACGCCCCCTGCGAAAAGCCTTCAATGTTCTCGATGGCCGTGCCCAGCAGCCCCACCTGATACCCAATCCAGGTGGTGACGAGCGCCAGGGTCGAAATCGGCGCCGCGGTCGAGTCGACGATGTAGGCCAGTTTCTCCCGCGAGATGCGGAGGCGATCGGTGACGGGGCGCATCGTGTTGCCCACGATCAACGTGTTGGCGTAGTCGTCGAAGAAGATGCTCACCCCGAGAATGCCAGTCACCACCTGTCCCCGCTGCGAGTTGCTCGCAAAGCCAGTTAGACGCTCGACGATCCCGAGCGTGCCTCCGTTCTTCGAGATGATGCCCACCATGCCCCCAATCATGAGCGAGAACAAGATGATGGCCACGTGGCTGGAGGTGGCCATCGCGTTGAGCACGTAGACCTCAAATGTGTCGAGCAGTCCTTTGAACGCGCCCCACGGCGAAAGGCCGATGGCGAGGACGGCCCCCACCCAGACCCCGAAGAACAGCGCCGGCACCACCCGCCGGTAGACGAGCGCCATCCCGATGGCCAGCAGCGGAGGCAGAATGGAGAGCCACCCAGGGATCGATCGCGTACTCGTGGACCGGAGAACCTGTCCGTCCGCCACGACCTCCACGGAGACGGTCCCGCTCGCGGCGGCGGTATTCCCTTCTGCCGTCCACTCTTCAGCGTCGGCGTCGTACGCGAGGGGCACGGTCTCGCCTCCGACCCGCACGCTCGGCGTGCCGGAGGCCGCTAGCGACGAGTCGCCGGGCACAGTGACCGAAAACTCGATGCCCGTGAGCACCGGATCGGGCAGGTCAATGCCCGTTCCGTCCTGGGCCATTGCCACGGAGCCCACACACAACAGCCCAGCCAACAGGACGAGCGTGCGCGGGAGCGAAGCGGAAGTAATCATCAGGAAGCGTCGTCCCTCAGTCACGATCTCGTTCCGAAGATGCGGTCCCCCGCGTCGCCGAGCCCGGGCCGGATAAACGCGTTTTCGTCGAGCTCCCGGTCCAGCACCGCCGTCACCACGGGCACGTCCGGGTGCTCGTCGCGAAGCGCCTCCACCCCCTCGGGGGCCGCCACCAGGCAGGCAAACGTAAAGTTCTCGCCCCCGTGCTCCTTCAGGTGGTTGATGGCAAAGCTGGCGCTGCCCCCCGTCGCCAGCATCGGGTCCACCACAAACACGTGCGCCGAGTCAATCCCCGACGGGATGTTGCTGTAGTAATCGACCGGATTGTACGTCTCCTCGTCGCGCTGCATCCCGAGGTGACCCACCCGTGCCTCCGGCACGTACCGCACAAAACCGTCCACCATCCCGAGTCCGGCCCGCATGATGGGCACCACCATCACATCCTCGGCAATCTCGTAGCCAGTGGTCGACTCTAGCGGTGTCTCGATTTCGGTCTCCTTCAGGTCGATGTCGCTCATGGCCTCGTAGGCCAGGATCGCCGCGGCGTCGGACACGGTCTTTCGAAACTGGCCGTGCGGCGTCTCGTCCCGGCGCAGAATCGTCAGGTCGCGCTTGAGCAGCGGATGGTCGACGACAGTGAGGGTATCCATTGGCGGCTCCATACGTCGGTGCGAAGGACAATGCGGGGCGGACCCGGAGAGCTATTGCTCTTCGCCCTGATGCATCGTCAGCCAGGGCTTGCGCTCCAGGTAATCGTCGGTAATTTCCTTGACCTTGTCCGTCAGCAGGATCACCCCAATCAGATTGGGCACGATGACGATGCCAAGGGCAATGTCCCCGATGGTCCAGATGGTCGTAAGCGCCGTGACCGCACCCGTGAAGTTCATGAGTACGAAGACCACCTTGTAGGGGAAAATGGCCCGTTCACCGAACAGGTAGTAGGCACAGCGGTCGCCGTAGTAGCTCCACGAAATGGAGGTCGAGATGGCGAAGAGCAGCACACTCAGGATCACGATGTATCCGCCCCAGTCGCCCAGCGGCGACAACCCGCGCTCAAAGGCGAGCCGGGTGAGCGGCGCCCCACTGCGCACGCCCTGCCCGTACAGCACCTCGTACTGGGTTCCGTCCTCGGACACCGCCACGTTCTTCTGCGGGTAGAGCGTACCCGTGAAGGGCTGCTGCAGGTCGCCTTCCGTCTCGCATTCGTTGGCACAACCGGTATAGAAGCGGCTCACCACTGCCTGCCGCCAGGCAAACTGCGGCTCGTCGCCCCCCACCTGCTGCCGCCCATCCTCGATTTGGATTTCCTCCGGGATGTCGCTGTCGGGAAAGATGCCCCCCTCTCCCTCCACCCGGTACTCTACACTTCCGGAATCAAGGTTGAACTCCGTCGGGATGGGGTTGCCCCAGGCCCCGCTCACCAAGATGGCCAGGCAGGTGAGCGTAACCACCGTGATGGTGTCGATGAACGGCTCCAGGAGGGCCACGACGCCTTCGGAGGCCGGCTCGTCGGTCTTGGCCGCGGAGTGGGCAATGGGCGCCGAGCCCATGCCGGCCTCGTTGGAGAAAAGGCCCCGCTGCACTCCGTACTGGAAGGTTAATAAGAAGGCTCCAGCCCCCGTCCCCGCCACCCCGGCCGATGGGTTGAACGCATTGGTGAAGACGCTGCCGAGCGTGGGCAGGACCTCGGTGTAGTTGAAGGCCAGCACCAGCAGGGCGCCGATTACGTAGAGGGCCGCCATTACGGGCACGAGAATTCCCGTCACACGCCCAATGGCGGTGACGCCCCCAAGAATCACGAGGGCGATGATGGCCGCCAGCACGATGCCGGAAAGCCATACGGCAATGCCAAACTCCGAGTTCATGACGTCGGCCACCGTGTTGGCCTGCACGGCGTTTCCGGTCAGAAACGACGTGATCATGAGCATCACGGCGAAGAATATGGCCAGCGGCTTCCAGTTCTTGCCCAGGCCCTTCTCAATGTAGAACATGGGCCCCCCGGCCACGGTCCCCTTCCACGTCTGCTGCCACGTGCCCTGTTCCTCCTCCGTGGGCTCGTCGACGTTGCGGTAGAACTGAGCGATGGTGACCTCGCTGTATTTGGTGGCCATGCCCAGGATGCCGGTCACCCACATCCAGAAAAGGGCGCCCGGCCCCCCGATGTGAATGGCCAGCGCGGCCCCCGCGATGTTTCCGATGCCGAGGGTCGCCGAGAGGGCCGTGGTCAGCGCCTGAAAGTGGGAGACATCGCCCGGATCATCCGGATCGTCGTACCTGCCCGACGTGACCGCCACGCCGTGCGCAAACTGCCGGATTTGGATGAACGCCAAGCGAACAGTGAAGTAAATCCCAGCCCCGAGCAGAAGCAGCACGACCCAGGGGATGTACTGGCCGCCCCCGAGCGGAATACCGAAGGTCCAGACCAGATCGTTAAGAAACTGAACAACGTCTTCCATAAAGTCTGCTTGGTGGCGCGACAGAGAGCAGTCAGCGAGATTCTGCGATCACACGTCGGCGTCACGGAGGGAGCTGCTCGGCCCCACGCCCCAAGAACGGGGCGTACGCTTGCCCATTGCGGGGACCTTTCCTAGAACGCCGTTGGAATATAGGAGGTGTAACCCATGTGCGCAAACGTCCCCGGTCTTCTCCGGATCGAGGACGGCGTCGGCGGCCCGTCTCCACGGAAGTTCTCGTGGCCAATAGACTTGCGCGGAGGCCGTCAGCCCCCCTGCGTCGCCACCAGCCACCCGTAGCGCAACACCCCGATGTGCTGCGCCACCCAGATGCGCAGGAGCGTCCACGCAAAGGCACGGTCCGGGTGAGAGCGATCGACCAGAACCCTGCGCAGCAACGGGTCGCTGACCAGCGCACGCCCGACCCGCCGGAGAACGACCGTCCACGTACGCCGCACCCGCGACGTCAGGTCGTCGAGCTGCTCGACGGAAAGCCCGGCCTCTTCCGTCCACCGGTAGAGGGAAGACGCCGTTGGGAGCCCCCATAGCCGTC
The DNA here is from genome assembly GCA_913055845.1 of uncultured Bacteroidota bacterium. Lineage (GTDB taxonomy): Bacteria > Bacteroidota > Rhodothermia > Rhodothermales > Salinibacteraceae > Salinibacter. The sequence continues at coordinate 8,433 of CAJXKO010000033.1, forward strand.
CCTCCTCGCAAATAGGATCGAGGAGCCACCGGCGCGCCCCTCGAGACGCGTTCGGCGCGGCCATCCACACGCACAGTACGAGCCGCCCGCCGGGCCGAAGCAGCCGGGCGGCCTCCCGAAAGACCTCCTTCGGTTCTCGAATGTGCGTGAGACTCTCGATTCCGATCACCGCGTCCATGCTTTCCGCCGGTAGGTCGTGGGCCAGAAAATCCTGGAGCTGATAGACGGGGGGCGGTCCCTGCACCGACCTCCCACACGCCTGGCGGTACTGCGCTTCCGAAACGGTGAAGCCCGTCACCTGCGCCCCGTACTCGCTGGCCCACAGGCGCGCCGGGGCGCCATATCCACAGCCGACGTCGCAGACCCGAGTGCCCACCGCGATACGGGCATCCTGCGCCACCCGACGCACGAGGTGTCGAACCGCTTGCCCCGGCGAAAGCGACGCCGACGGCCACAATCCATGGTGCAGGTGCTCCCCCCAGAGGCGCCGGTAGAAAGCATCGAGCCGGTCGTAGTGCCCCGCCACCCTCTCCGCACGGTTCTTGGGACGATTGGCCATGCAATCTTGTTGTCGTTTTGAGGGAGAACCCGGCCGACACGCTTGATTGGACGGGTTGCCGTCGCTTTGTTTCGGATTCTCGACTCCGCCCACCGTCCCTACCGCCCATGGCTTCCGCCTACACACCCGAGACCCGCCGGGACCGAATCACCAATCAGTGGGTGGCCTTCGCCCCCTCCCGGAGCGGCCGCCCGAAGCACACGACCGCCGAGCCGGACGCCACGCCCGGCCACGAATCGCCGCCCGTAGAGGGCTGTCCGTTCTGTCCCGGCCACGAAGAAATGCTTCCGTCGATCCGCTGGGAACTGGACGCTGCCGACTCCCCCCTCCCGTGGCAGACCCGTGTCGTCCCCAACAAGTACTCGGCCCTGTCTCCCGACCGCCCCGCTCAGGACCAGACCTGCGGGCTGTACCAGTCGCGGGCCAGCCGGGGAAGGCAAGAAGTCATCATCGAGACCCCCCATCACTATCAGTCGCTGACCGACCTGTCGGTGCCCCAGGTCGATGCGGTGCTCCAGACCTACCTGGAGCGGTACCGGACCATCCGGCGGCGCGACACGGACCTCATCCCGGTTCTCTTCCGAAACCACGGCGCCAGCGCCGGAGCGTCTATCGCCCATCCCCACAGCCAACTCATTGCCCCGGACTTCCCCCCTCCACTCATCCAGCGTGAGGAGGACGCGGCACGGGCTCGCTACGACGAACTGGGACGGTGCCCGTACTGCGTCATGATTGAGGAGGAACTGACGGCCGAGGCCCGCCTCGTGCGAACGGACGAGGACTTCGTCGTCTTTGTCCCCTACGCCGCCGAGGTGCCGTACGAGATGTGGATTCTCCCCCGAACGCACGCCCCCGAATTCGGGCGACTTACCGCCCCGAAGCGCGAGGTCCTCGCCCGGACACTACGCGACGTACTAGGGCGCCTCTGGGCACGACTCGACGACCCCGACTACAACTTTTTTGTGCGCACGGCCCTCGACTACGACCCCGATGAGGCGCCACACCTCCACTGGAGCCTCCGCATCCGGCCCCGCACGACGGTGCAAGCCGGGTACGAGCAGGCGACCGGCCTGCGCATTAACCCGTCGATTCCAGAACGAGACGCCGCGGTGCTACGCGACGACACCTGATGCGGCACACGCCCGGCTGCTATGCGGTCCCCCGAAAACACAGCGGACGCTAGAAGCGCAGATGCCAAACAAAAACCCCGAGGCCAAAGCGACCTCGGGGGGGCTCCCAATGGGACATAGGAGTCGTTCCGGGAGGCTACCCGATCTTGTAGAACTTCTCGTGGGTGATCTGCCCGTCGTCGTTCCAGGTGCGCACGGCCACCTGCTTCTGCTCGACACGGCCGACGCCCTCAAGCGTCATCTCGTTCTCCCACTCGGAGAAGGTCACGTTGTTGTCCTCGTCGACGCCGCGGGCCTTGATCTCAGCGGCGTGGAACTCTTGCAGAGCGTCGACAAACTGCTCCTCGTATTCCCGATTGGCCTCTTTGCCCTCCCGCCGCTTGTCGTCTTCTTCCATGACAACGTCATCGGCGTAAAACTTGTCGAAGGCCTCAAGGATCTCGCCCTGGAGGATCATGTCGTTCAATTCTTGGTCTAGCGCGTTCAGATCACTCATGGGAGTGTGGGGTTATGGATGAAAGTACTGCGCGAATGAAGACGCGAGGCTCTCCGTTTCAGGAAGGTCTGGGAGCGTTTCCTCAACAGCCTGAACGGAGAGGATTCCTGTTGCAACAGCGTACGTTGCAACACACTTTTGGGAAAAATTAGGACGCGAAGTCCGCGTAGATGCCCTCGCAGATGCGGGACAGGTGCTGGAGGTCGCGATCCGACACCCGATCGTCGAACCACTGCTGTACCGATTGGATCTTCGGATCCATCTCGTCGAGAAGGCCCAGTCCCTGATCGGTAATCGTATGAATGGTTACCCGACGATCCTCGGGACTCTTGGAACGCTGAACCAGATCCCGGTCAACCAGCTTGTCGATGAGGCGGGTCACATCCGGAGAGGGATCGAGCATGCGTTCTACAATTTCGCATCGCGGGTGCCCGTCCGGATGAGCCCCCCGAAGGATGCGGAGCACGTTGTGATGACTGAACTGGAGATCGTGCTTCGCACAAACCTGCTCCACACGGCGTCGCACATGCGCGGAAGCCACGAAGAGATTCAGCATTGCCTCCTGGGCCTTCCCCTCGAACGGAACCGTCTGTTTAATGTGCTCCCGCAAGATGCGTCCCACGGTCGGCATAGCTTCTATTCTTCCTCTTTCTCGTGTTGCGACACATAAACTGAGACCAAGAGGTTCCGGCGTTCAACGCCGTTACGAATTCCTTACACCACGGTCTTCGGTGGGAGCAGCGCGCGATATGCCCCCCTTCCGGAATTCTGTCCCTCCTAATCGACCGTTATTCGATCACTTTCGGTACCCGGACATACTCACCGTCTGCATCGGGGGCCGGCTCAAGGGCCTGCGCGCGGTCGATTCGTTCCTCCACCGTGTCCGCTCGGAAGACGTTGGTGACGTCGAGGACGTGCGACATCGGGGGGACGCCGGACGTATCGAGCTCATTGAGCTTGTCAACGTAGCCGAGGATCTGACTCAACTCGTCCGCCATCTGGGCCTCCGCCTCGTCCGAAAAGTCGAGGCGGGCGAGTTGTGCCACGTGCTGAACGTCCTCGCGGGAAACGGACATGGAAGTGGGCGGGCTGGATTCGAAAACTCACAGAGAAGCGTTGTCGAGACACTGGTACATGCACAATGATAGGGGAGTTTCTCCCGTCTCGTTACGCCGAGGCAGTTCCGGCACGCACGTCACGGATCATGTGAATGAGGGTGGTGGCGGAGCGAAGGCCATGCTTGGGACGGGGCTCCATGTAGACCTCAAGGCTGATGGGGCCCTGGAATCCGTGGGCGGCCAATTGCGCCAGCTGGTCCCTCCATCCCACCGCTCCCTCCCCAAGCGGGCAGTCGACCCACCGCCCGTTTTCAATGTAGCCATCGCTGCAACGGACGAGCGTGACGAGTCCGGCCAGGGCGGTGAGTCCAGCGGCCGGGTCCTCCCCGGCACGGAGGGCCCCCACCGGATTCCACGCTGCGCGCACGTTGGGCGCGTCCACACGGGCCAGCAGATCGGCCAGGGCCTGACCCGTCGGGCACGCCGTTTCGGGGCCGTTGCGGACGGCGACCAGGAGATCGTACTCGGCCGCCTTCTCGCCGGCCTGCTGCAGCGCCTCCGCCATGGGGGCCAGGGACGCCCCCGGCTCCGCAGCGAAGGGGCTAATCGTCACCCGTGGACAGCCGACGCGCCGGCACAACTTGAGGGTATCCTCAAACTCCAGAAGATCGTTCATCCAGGCGGCCCGGTCGCTCACGGGCCCCTCGAACATGCTGGGCACCACGCTGGCCAACAGCAGATCCGTCCCTTCTAGCTGCTCACGGATCTGTTTCTCGTTGACGAACGGGATGCGGTCGTCCGCCCCCCCAACCGTGCGCAGTTCCATGCCGTGGAGCCCCCAGAGCTGGGTGTAGTGGAGGGCTCGGTTCAGGTCACTCGTTACGGTATCGGTAAGCCAAACGGGGACCATGAGGAGGAAGAGAGGAGCTTCTGAAAACCCGACGCTCCTCCCCTATCAGGCACGGGAAGGGGTGTTCCCGGGCCCCGGAGCGTTCTGTGCAGGCGACGTCTCGCCACGGGCGCTACTTCTCGCCGCCCTCAGGCATCTCGGATTCGGGATAGTTCATCTTTTCCGGGTACTCCGCATCGAGCTTCCGCAAGGCCTCGCGTGCATTCTGACGCTGCTTCCTAAGAAGTTCTGTATCGATCTTCTCCTCCGCGCGGGCCTGGAGGGGTTTCACCACCTCTGCCCGCAGCACAATCAAGAGCTCCTGCTTGCTGACGTTGGTGGTCTCGTTGCCGAAGATGTATCGGAGCCCGAAGAACCAGCCCGGTAGGTCTTTGAGGATCGGGACCCCACTGCGAGATTGTGTTTTCTGAGTCGAAATGAGCCCCCCAATGGCCGTGGCCTCGCCATCAAGCAGGAGAACCTGAGTGTTTGCCTGGTTCCGGTTGATGATGGTTCCGGCCGCGCTGGGTTGGCTGTTCGAGTCCTCCACCCGCACGTCCATGTGGATGAAGTCTAGAATGGGGGCCCCGGACGTATCGGCCACCGACTGGCTCAAGAGGGTGGGCGTTACGTCGATGATGATGCCCGTTTGGACGAACTCCGTAACGGTATTGCCCGCAAAGTCGGTCGTCTGAATGGGCACGTCCTGTCCAATTTGAATTTGCCCCTGCTCGCCACTCTGCACCGTGACCTGTGGGTTTGCGACGGTCCGGCCCATGTTCTCCTGCTCGATCAAGTTCAGGAAGCGGCGGAACCGTGAGAGGGCAATCTGCTCGGGCGCCTGGAGGATGCCGTCGACACTTTCGAAGAGATCGTCGGTCTTGATCGCAAACTGGCCTTGCTGCTGCCCCTGGCCGCCCTGCCCCCCCCCGACGCCACCACCACCGCCCCCGCCCCCTTGGCCCCCCCCCTGCCCTCCTTGCTGGTTGCCCTGGGTCGACCCTAAGATTTCGTCCCATCGCAGGCCGCGGTTCCGCACCTTGGTCAGGTTAAGATTGAAGAGGACTGCATTAATCCGAATTTCCCGGGTGCCCAAGGTGGCCGGCGGCGTGCCGGTCGTGTCCTGAGGGGCAGCGGCCCCTTGCGTCTGGGTTGCCTCCTGGACGAGAAAGACGGTTTCGGTCTCGCGGTAGGTGAGCCCGTTGGCCTCCAGCACCGCCCGGAGCGCATCGAGGTAGTACTGGCCGGTGATGGACACCCCAATCGGCACGGTCCGATTCTCGGGATCGACCACGCGCTTGCCCACCTCCCGCTCGAAGATCGGATTCACGATCTCAATGAACTGGTTGAGCGGCGTGTCTTTCTCGAACGACACCAGGAGCTCAGGGGAGATGTTGGTGCGCGTCTTCCGTCGGTCGGGGCGCTCTTGCGCATTGGCCGACCGGGCCAGCCCGCCCATCAACAACACGAGAAGGAGGGCGGACGCGACGGACGAGAGAACGGACAGAGAGCGGTGGGTCATTGAACTCATGCGGTCAACGGTACGGAAGGGCGTGTAAAGAGTCGAGACTGGATCCCAGGTGCAAGGTGAACCGGGGTCCGTTGTAGACGCAAGGACTATTCCGGCTCGCTGCTATTGCCAGCACCGTCACGGATTTGGCGGAGGGGACTTTCGGGGTTGAGGGTGCGCTCCACGCGGTCTACGATGCCGCCCCGATTCAGCCGCGCCACGACGCGCCCCCCGGCCGGATCCACCTCCACGATGCGCCCCAGGTACACCCGGTCGCCCTCCCCCACGCGCTGTAGCCCATCGCTCGTCTGAAAGATGGCCTTCCCGTCGATGATCGAGACGAGTTGCGCCGACTCCACGTTGAGGCGGCCGTACTGGTTGGGCGGGACTTCTTCAAAGACCAGTGGATAGAACGGGTTAACCTCGGGCGCCGGGGTCGGCAGGACCGACGACGGCAGGGGCGGGCTCGGGGCGGTTTGGGCCACCGGAAGTTGCTCCACCTCCCCACGGTCCGACGAACGCGAATCCGGTCCCCCAACCCCCTTTGCGGCCCCGTAGATGGCCTCCACCTCCATCTGAAACGACACCAGAATGTCCATCGTCGTCCGGCCGGAGTCTTCGTCGGTTGTGCGCTCCTCCAAATAATTCAGGTCCAGGTTGCGGACGCGGTAGAATGGACGGTTGTTTTCAATCGTCCAGACAAACTCGTACAGGCTCGTGAAGTACGCCTCCCCTTGGGCACCAAAGGTATAGACGCTGTACCCCTCCCGCGCGTCCGCCCCGGACGCCGTGATGTCGAAGGTCTTGAAACCCGTCTGAGTGAGCTCGGTCAGGTACCCGACGATGTCCGGGGTCGAGATGGTCTCGGGCACCACCTTGTAGCGCGTCTGCCACCGCTGGCGCACGGTCTTGAGTTTCGCCGTCGCGTCGGTAAGATTGGCCTGCAGGGTCCGAATCTGCTCCCGCTCTTCTTTTTTGGCTTCAATCTTTTTGTCGAGCGAGTCAATCGTGTCCTGCTGGCGGAAGTAGGTCAGGTAGGTGCCCACCCCAATCAGGAGGAGGAGGCAGGACAGGAGCAGGACTTGGTTGGAGTCGATCGTAAACATGTCGTCCGGGACCGGCGGGAGAAGACTGTGCGACGTGAGTTGGAATGAGCCCCCTGTGGATTAGCCAGAGCGCTCCGGGGACAGACGGGCTGAGGAGTCGGCCGGGGGCGCAGCGGCCTCCACCGTGGAGGCATCACTGCCCGTGTCCGACAATTTCAGGAGCCAGGCGTCGGAGGGCAGAATGCCGTCCATGCCCCGCAGCACAGACAGCGCGGCTTCAAACGAGGTAAACGCCCCCATCCCTACGCGGTAGCGTTCCTGTTGGGCGTCGTGTCGAATCTGAACGGGGTGCTGGTCGCTCTCTAGGCGCTCACGGAAGCGCCGCGCCACGGCTTCGGCCGCCGAGCGTTCCAGGAGGGACGCCACGACCACCGTCCAGTTGGCCTCCGACGTGTCGCGCTCTGTAGTCGATGAGGCCGGCACCGCAGCAGAGGGAGAACTTGAGACCGACCCTGTGCGCGACGAAGTCTCCGTCGCGGTGTCCGGGCGGGAGGCGCTGGCACTCGCCACGCGGGCCTGCGTCGTGTCCTCGGCCTCGGCCAAGCGTTCGCGCTGCTGTTTGCGCCAATAGTCGATGGCGGCGGGCTTGGTGCTGTCGAGCGGCACGGTGAGCTGGAAATCGTACAGCGACACGTCGCGCGTTTCGGTAAACGTAAGTTCCCGAATCCCGCCGTCGAGCCGCTGGGCCAGCTGCACCACCTTCGACCGCTCAGTGGACCGGCCCGTGACCGTTACCGTGGTCTCGCTTTCCGGACTCCACTCGTCGACCGAGAGGCCCCCGATGCGGTTCATCTCGCCCGTCACGGTGGCGAGCCCGGCGCTCCACTTGTTGCTGCCGCGGAGGAGGGTGCCCATCACGTCATTGGCGTCGGCGTACTGCGCCGCGGCGGACTGGACGCTGTCGATGCGAGACTGGAGGGCGTCCTGGTCGACCTGTTCGACCTGTTGCTCCAACCGGCGCAGTTCCGACTGGCGCTCGTTGATCGCGCTTGCGTTTGCGAGGTAGTACCACACGAACCCAAGGGTCGTGAGGGCCAGGAGGCCCAGGAGGAATGGTACCGACCACCCCACCGGGAGCCGAAACCGACTCGGGGTATACTCGCTGGAAAGCAGGTTGACGGGCTGGAAAAACGAGGCGTAGCCGGGGTCGTCGAGCAGGCGAAGGGCCGCACCGGTGGCGGCCACATACGCTTCCGCCTCCGTCTCCTCCCCCCCCGGCAGGTGCGTGCGCAACAGCCGCAGGTTGGCTCCCGCAAAGTAGGATTTGAACGCGTCCGCGAGCACCTCTTCGTCGTCCTCGGCGATGAGCATGAGGTGCTGCACCTCGCCCATCCCGTACTCGTCCTGCAGCAGGAGCACCCGGCTACAGATGGTTTCGGCGGAGTCCTCGGACGTTAGCTCCGGGAGGTGCTCCGACTGGCGAAGTGTATTGCCTTCAATAAAGAGGACGAGCGTATCCTCGGGGCTCGACCGCACGAGGATTGTTTTTTCGGGGGTGCCGGGCGGCAACTGGAGAATCGACCGGGCGAGCCCCAGATAGAGCGAGACCTCGGTGTCCAGCAGCCGGGCACGCGGCGAGCGGGCCAGGGTCTGGTCCTGCATCTGCGACAGGGTCGACAAGACGGGCCCACCGGGGCGGGCGATGAGGGCCAGAACCCGCTGGCGCCCGTCGCCGGTGCGGTGCATGGGCACAAAACCCACCCGTCCGTCCTCCACCCCTCCCTCGTACTGCTCCTCCAGCATCTCCAGGAGCGTGGACCGGGAGGTGGGCAGCGGAAGGCCCTGTTCGGTTTCCTCGGGGTCCTCCTCGGTGCCCTCGTCGGGGGGAAGCCGGAGCTCCACGTCGTCAATCTCCGCGGTGGTACTGCAGAAGGCCACCTCCGGATCTTCGTAGCCGCGCTCTTCGCACTCATCGAGGAGATCATCGAGTTCGGCCTGGATGTTACGGGACGCCATGCCGCCCCCTCCGCCAACGCCTCCCCCATCCCCATCGATGTCGCCAAATTCCGAGTCCATGAACATGTCGCCCCCACCCCCCTCATCGTCGCCAAACTGGATGGTCACGTCGTCCGACTCCTCCTCCATGCCGGGGGCCATCTCACCGGAATCGTCGAACGGGAGGTCTTCTTCGGCCTCGTCCATGTCCCCGGACGACAGCCGAAGCTGGACGGTCGTCTCCTCGTTCTCGCGCTCCAGCAGCACGGCGTAAAGGCCGTCTGCCGACACCATAATGCCAAGGGCGTGTGTACTCATCAGTTCAGGGGCGAAGCCATATCAGAATAGTGGTCGTGGACGTGCAGCGGCCGCGCCGTGTACGGCCGTAGCCCCGTGCGGGGCCGGCGTATAGCGCCTCAGAACAGGCGGCGAAGTCGCTTCTTGTTGTTGGCGTAGTCCATGGCGTGCTCCGGCTTAATTTTCCGCTTGCGGACGAGGCGGTAGAGATCCTGTTCGAGGGTCGTCTGTCCATCCTGCCCCCCCTCCCACATCATCTGGTAGACCTCGCCCACGTTGTCATTTTTGATCGCGGCGCGGGCCGAGGCGTCGACCCAGAGCACTTCTTTGGCCATCTGCCGCCCGCCGCCCACTTTGGGGAGCAGTTGCTGCGAAATCACGCACCGCAGCACGTCGGCCAGGCGGTGGCGCACGCGCTCCTGCTCCTCCGGCGGCACCTCGGCCACGATGCGGTCGATGGTCTCCATGGCCGAAGAGGTGTGAAGGGTGGAGAAGACCTTGTGACCGGAGTCGGTAATTTCGAGGGCCGCCTGGATGGTCTCCGGGTCGCGCATCTCCCCAATCACCACGATATCGGGGTCCTGCCGGAGGGCCTGCGTGATGCCGGCCTTGAACGACTCCACGTCCTTCCCCACCTCGCGGTGGCGGACGATGCACTTTTTGGGCTTGTGCATGTACTCCACCGGTTGGGCAATGACCACGATGTGGCCCGGTACGTCCTGGTTGTTGGCGTCGATAATGGCGTCGAGCGTGGTGCTCTTCCCCGAGCCCGTAACGCCGGTGATGAGGGTGAGGCCGTCCCGCACGTGGCGAAACATCATGCCCTTCTGAATTTTCTCGTGGAAACCCAGGTCCTCCAGCGCGAACACCTCGTCGGTGATGGCGCGCATGTTGAGCGCGGCGTGGTCGTAGTCCGAGTACGCCGTGGCACGGAAGCGGCGGGGCCGCCCGTCGTTGCCCTCCACGTCGAGCCGGTACGAAAAGTCGGCCGCCCCCTCGTTCAGAAGGTGCCGGGTCTGCTTCTCATTCAGCAGGTTGAGGACGAGGAGATCCGTCTCCAGCGGGGTGTACGTGCCCAGGTCCTCCTCCCGGCGCTTCTCACCGTCGACCCGGTACCACACGTTGCCGTCGCAGGCGCTTCCCCCGAGGTCCATGTCGCTGGCGTCGAGCTCCAGGGCGCGCTTGGCGAACTGCTCCATCCGGTTCCGCAGCGCATTCTCGTGCTCCACGGCGAGCTCGTTCGTCTTTTCCGCCAGGTAGCGGAGCCGGCGCTGCCCACGGTACGACTCGGGGATGGATTCGATGATCTGGGTGCACACCTTCGGCAGAGGAGGCACCGCAGACTCGCTCGATGAACGGGGCGTTTCTTCGCCGTTCGTGGAAGGAGGGGAAATGTTTTCCGGGGTCTGATGCGACACGGGACCGATGAGTTGGCTTCATGCGGGGAGAGGCGAATCGATCATCCACGTAAGTGGTGAGCAAATTTCGATCCTACCGCCGCACGGCACTTGCTGAGTCCCCTAGTGCAAGTGTATACCCGGACTGAAACAGGAGAGGGGGCCTGTCCTCAGCGCTTCTGCCCCGATGTCCCGAGGAAGCGGCAGAGGCAGCCCCCTTCCCAATCACAATCTTATCTTTTTACCCATCCGTCAGCAGCCCCCAGAAGCCCCGATCTTTCTACTCCCTACTCACTGAACAACCTTCGAGCGCCGATCGGTAATCGTTACCTCAGTGGTTTCAATCGAGGGAAGAAGGTCGACGTATTTCAGGAGCTCCGCTGGGTTATACTGGACTCTGTTTCCTCCATTCATCTTGAATGTCGCCCCTTTTTCCATTAGAAGCCCACCATTTATATTCGTTTTACCTCCCCCACCGTTAATTCTGACCTGTCCCCCGTCAGCTACATAGACGAGTCCATCCCATGTAGCCCCGCCATTGAATCGCAAGCTTTCTCCTGGTGGCACGTAGAGAATGCCGCTCCCCCCCTTGTTTCCGTTAAATCTACAAGTTCCCGGAGGCCCACCCTTCGAACTGCCCTCAGCGCCAGTTTCCTGCAAGGTACCAGACCCTCTTACTCTAGGCCCCCCTGGAGGTCCCCCCGCAAGGTCTACCACAAAACTACCTCCGAAGCTTTTGTTATTCCCCTTTCCAGGATTCTCATCGGAACCTTCTCCAGGATTGCTCTCTCCTCCTTCTCCAGGATTATCTCCGGAACCACCTCCGGGATTCCCTTCGCCACAGACCGTCACTTCTGGTTTGTCCTTGTTGGACGTTATCCGCGACTTCATTTCACTCATCTTCTCCTTCACCCAATCGTCCGACGCCTTATCTCGAACCTGGACATCACAGTCGCTTCCCCCTTTCCCGCCACTCCCCAGGATTTGTCCGGGTCCGAAGCCTCCCGGACACCAGTCGTCCGACTTTCCTTCGCCCATTTCACCCGGAAGACTCATTCCACGACGGTTTTCTCCGTTGGGCGTCAGCCCGGAAATGCAGGCCGCTCCACTGCAGCCCTTCCCCGACGAGCCAGTAAATGAGATTACTCCTCCGGCTGTCAATCCGCTGAAGAGTCCACTCGCAACCTTCTTTTGCTCCGCCACACCCTCGATCAGGTACCTCACCTCGTCGGGGCTGCCTGTCTGAGGGAAAATGCCTGTCGAAGCGATGTTGATCTTTTTGTCCTCATCCGACCCATCATCCTCATCCTCTTCACCTTCTTCTCCCGTACTAGGAGACGAGAAGTTCAGCCTGTAATCCCCTTGCTCGTACGCCCCCTGTTCATCGGACGGGACCGTGGGCCAATTTCGCTTCACCGCACTCACCCCGTTGTTGAAGGCCGATCGGGCAATCTGCCGCGCGATCACGGTGCGCTGCCGTTCAGCCTGGTCCTCGCTGGTATCGAGGGATGTAGATTGGGACTGCTGGGCGAGGTACGACAGCCCAAGCACTCCTGCAAACGTGATAAGAAGAGCGTATTTACCCATGGGACAGGAGGGTCTGAGTTAAAAATCAAGCGCCAATTCTTTCTAGGAGATCCTCGGGTTCAGAAGGTACATCGCAAAGCACAAGGGACTGCGCAGATAGACCTGATTCGCAGGAGGCCTGCTCCGCGGTTCCAAAACAAAACGCTTCAAAGCGCGGGCGTGAACGGCACCACGACCATCCGATGTACTTCATCTAGTGGCGTCTCATCGTTCTGGAAGGGCGGAACAATAGAAAAGTGCACACGGATGGCCTGAATTCGGTCAGGGTTCTTCTTTGGGTCTACGAGACCTGCATTTCCGTCTACGAACTGAATATCAAAGTAGCCCAAGTTCGGCGGGCTCTGTCCGTCGTCTCCTCCGCCTACCTGTCGAGTCAACTGAAAGAGGGTACGGGGGTCTCCTCCCACGTCACGAGTTTCGGACTCAATGTCGTACGTGACTGGTGTTTTTCCCGAACTGCCCGGGATCTTCTTGTAATAGAAGGCAAACACGTCGTCCCCGGTTGAGAGGGTCTTTCCTGTGGCCGATGCAGCCATGTCTTCCCGCGAGGGAGGCGTAAACACCTTATCCCCCTCAGGGATATTGCGGCCCATTCTCTGCAGGTCTTGCTCGAGCCAGGTGGCGAACGTCCGGGCCTGGTTCAGGGCCACATTCCGCCCCGTTTGGGCGACACTTGAGTTTGTGGCCCGCATCTGAACAGAGAACAGGACGAGGATCACCATTCCCGACACAACCGATGCTGTCAGGTTATCGTAGATAAACGCCATAAGCTCAACTTCGCGTTGTCAGGAAATCTGGTGCAGGCCGCCGAAGGCAGAACTGCCCTTACGGATACGTGATAACCTCTGAGTACCGAATTTGGGAGAGCCGGGGCTCACCGTCAGACGGTGCATCGCGAATCTTCAGCACCACTTCTTTTCGACTTGTGGGAGCAGAGCACGCGCCGCTTTCATCTGCCGGCTCCAAATCGCTACAGACATATCTAACCTCCACATTTACGTTAAACGGATAGGTCTTGCTGTCGGGGAGAGGGTGTGGAACTACCGACTCTGTTCCGTCAAAGCTCTCGACAAACCCGCAGTCCACTCCGTCTCCCTCCGGATGAAGCTTGCAATCACCGGCAATCCCGAACTCTCCACTCCCGGGCTTCGAAAATGTGTTAGGGTCCGTGTACCCACCAACTTCCGCCACGTATTTGTCAAACTTCCGGGCTCGGATCACCTCCATCGTTTGCATCCCGACCCCCAGTGCCATCTGCTGTAGCTCGGCCCGAATGGCTTGCTGCTGTCCTTGGATTCTGGCCTGCTGCTGATTGAAACTCAGGAGTGTGACGATAAGCAGGCTCAGCAGCGCGAGAAGCGTCTGTTGCATGGCGTGGGATAGAATCTACGGAACGGAAAAGCGGCCATTGAAAAGCGGCCATTGAGGAGTCACGTTGCCACCACGCGGATCATTTCTTCCACGGAGGTTTCCCCGTTGAGGATGGCCTCGCGGGCCGAGCCCTGGAGCGACCGCATGCCGTCTTCCTGCTCGGCGTGCTCGCGGATTGCGCCCTCATCGACCACCCCTTCGGCCTCGACAATCATGTGGCGGATGGGCTGGGTCAGGTACAGCGCCTCGGCAATGGCGCGGCGGCCGTCGTAGCCTGTGCCCCCGCACTGGCCGCAGCTCGAGTGGTCGGGCGGGGTATAAATCGTTCCTTTATCCACCTCTTCCTCTTCGAACCCAAGCTGTTCGAGCTTCACGAAGTCCGGGTTGGACACCTTTTGCTTACAGTTCGGACACAGCGTCCGGATGAGGCGCTGGGCCACCACCAGGTTGATGGCGTAGGCGATGAGGAAGGGCTCGATGTCCATCTTGTAGAGGCGACTCACGGCGCTCGGCGCGTCGTTGGTGTGGAGCGTCGAGAACGTGAGGTGCCCCGTGTTGGCCAGCTTAATGGCCAGCTCGGCGGTCTCCTTGTCCCGCATCTCCCCCACCATCACCGTGTCCGGGTCGTGGCGCAGGATGGAGCGTAGGGCGTCCTTCAGTTGCAGTTTGTCGCTGAGCTTGATCTGCCGCGCGCCCTCGATGATGTACTCGACCGGGTCCTCAATCGTGAGCACGTTCTCCTCCGGCCCAATGACGCGGTGCAGCGCCGCCACCAGCGTCGTGCTCTTCCCGGACCCCGTGGGCCCGGTGAGGATGACCATGCCGTTGGGCTGGTTGATGGCGTGCTCGAAGCGGTCGAGCGCCCGCGGCCCCAGGCCCAGCTTGTTGAGGTCGGTGATCACCTTCCGGTCGTCCAGGACGCGGATGACGACGCTCTCCGAGTCGATGTCCTGATTCGAGCTGGCGATGGGCATGATCGAGACCCGGTACCGGATGCGGGTCCCGTCCACGTCGCGCTGAATGAAGCCGTCCTGCGCGGCGTCGCTCTCGAAGCGGTCCACGTTCATCGAGTTGTCCTTGATCACCGACAGGAGGGCCTCGGGGTGCACCCGGTCCTCTGTGTGCCAGTGATTGAGCCGCCCGTCCATGCGGAAGTGGATTTCCACTTCCTTGTTCGAGTTTGGGTAGATGTGAATGTCGGACGCCCCCTCCCGCACCGCCTCCACGAGCGTGGCCTCGAACAGATTGATGAGCGTGGAGCGATTGATCTCCTCCTCCAGCTTCTCGTCGTCAACGAGGTTTTCTTCTTCCTCGAAGTTCTGACCCAGGTCGAGCGCCGATTCCTCGTCGAGACGCTCCAGGTACTCGTTATCCTTCGGGAAAGCCTGCGAGAGCAGGTCGTTGACGGCCGATTTCGGCGCGTACCGGAGCTCGAACTGATCCAGGTTGAGCGACCGGGCCAGCCGATGCACCTCCGGGCGCATCGGGTCGTAGGTGATCAGGACAACCTTCGGCGTTCGCCCCGAGCTTTCTCGATGGTGGGGAACGACCCCCAGATCCAGCAGCTCTTCCTGCTGATCCTCCGGAAAGCTCTCGACCGTCGACTGGACGAAGTCGAGATCCAGGTCCGCATCGTCGAGGTCGGCCACCGAAAAAGCGTAGATGCGGGCGGCCCGTTCGTAGACCACCTCTTCGTCCACCCCCTCCTCCTCCGCCAGGACCCGCCAGAGCGCCACGTCGGGATCATCGGCGTCGCGTCGCGCCTGGGCCGACTTCACCTGATCGGGAGTCACGACGGCTCGGCGCAACAGCATCTCCACCACGCGGTCGTTCGTGCCCACCGACGCGCTCGACGACATGCGCGAGGCAAATTCGTCGACCAACTCGGCGTTGATCTGGCCCTCTAGCTCGTCGATCGCGCTCTCTAGGGCCGGGGCCTCCTCCGCGTCCGACCGCGGCTCGTCGAGCGTCGGCTCAGCGGACGAATCCGGGCTTCGCTGTCCCGCCGCACCGTCCCCCGTAGATCGGGGAGGCGCGTCGTCGCGCCCCGGTGCACGACCGGCCGCCACGTCGGCTTCAGAGGCCCCATTCCCGTTCTGCGCCATGAACAGCCGCTGCTTCTGCGAAAAGGGCGGCATGGAAAAGCGCGGCGAATCCACCGGCCCTAGTCCCAAAGATTCCGGGTGGAGCGCAGCGGAGTCGTCCCCCTCCGAATCGTCGCTCGAATGGTCGTCGGCCTCTTCCGGCCTCAACGACGAGGCGGGGAGGTCCAGGGTGGAGGGTTCATCCATCGTGGTGCGACGTCGTGACGAAAGCAGTTCTAGGGAGTTGTGCAGATGCCCAGCGAACGAGGCCCGGTTACATGCCCATCATGTCGGCCTGCGAGGGCTGGATGAAGGCCATTTCCGCCGAGAGAATCGTGAGGAACAGGACCCCAATTGCGATGATGATGGAGACGCCGGTCTGAATGCCCTCCACCGCCGCGTCGAGGCTCAGCTCGGTCTCCTGTTCGTAGTAGTCGGCCATTTGCCGGGCGCTTTCGCGCACACTCCCGGTCTCGGCCCCGCTTTTGAAGCGCGTGATGGCCATCGACGTGAACACGCCACTCGCCTTGAGGGCGTCGACGAGGCTGGCGCCCTGGGCCGTCATCATAGGAATGGTGACGTTCCGGATGCGGTACTCCATGTACTTGTTGCCGCAGGCCTCGGCGGCCACGCGCAGGACGCGCAGGTTGTCGCCCGCCCCGGAGTAGAGGATCGCGAAGACTCGACAGAAGATCTCGATGTTGATCTTGTGCAGGAGCTTCCCGAGGACCGGGATTTTGATCATGTACTTGTGCAGATAAAACTGTCCCTGCTCGGTCCGCATCCACGCCACGAAGGCCACAATGGGCGTCACCGTGCCAATGAGCACCCAGAGCCAGTTGGCGTCGAGCCAGTGAGAGAAGGCGAGCGAGTAGCGGGTGAGCGGGGGCAGGGTAATGTCCATGCCCATGTTCGTGAACAGGCCCGCCGTGGCGGGGACGATGTACCAGACGTACCAGATCATCGCCCCGATCATGCCCACGGTGGTGACGGCCGGCATCACCATGGAGCTGCGCACCCGCGACCGGAACTCATCCTTGCGCTCTAAGAAGCGGGCCGTGGCCTCGTAGATCTCGGCCATGTTCCCGCTCTTGGACGCGATGCCCAGCATGTAGGCGGTAAACTTGCCGAGCTTGTCGCGGTGCTTGTTGAAGGCCTTCTCGGCGTTCATCCCGCCCTTCAGATCGGAGTTGAGGTCTTTAATGACCTGCCGGAGGCTTTTCGACGACACGTCGTTCACCAGCATCTCCAGCACCTCGTCGAACGGAAGGTTCTCACGGAGCAAATTCGCCGCGAGGCGTACGAACATGATGAGGTCTTGCTGCGGCGGCGAGAACTCGAAGTCGAACCACTTCTGCCGGACCTTAATCACCTCCAGGCCCATGTTCTGAAGCGCTTCCTCCACCTCGTCGGCCGAGAAGGCCTTCTGCTCCCCTTCCTTCACTTTTCCGTTCGGGTGGCGCACCTTGTAGAAAAAGGTGCGTCGCTTCTTCAGGTCGGAGGGCTTGAAGCCATGCTCTTCGGACAGGTCCTCGACCTTTTCCTTCGCCTTGCGCTTCGAGGAGGCCATGATGGTGCCCTGCACGGACTGGCCGCCGGGCGCAACGCCCTGAAATTGGTACTCGCGAGTGGCCATGGGAACGATCGGCTCTCAGTTGAAGGGACCACGCCTCCCGGGGCGAGGCAGAGGTGCAATCGATGCGCCGCCCCGGATCGTTAATCTTTTGGCACACAAACCATGCCGAGTTGTGGGGGAATGGAGCCTCTCTTCCCAGATTTGTTTCGTCCATGCCCAAACCGCCCAACAGCCCTGTCAGACGGCGTGGACCCGGGATTCTGAGACGCCTCCCGGGAGCCGGAGCGCCGCGGACGAGCCCGATGGCGGATTACATCTTGTAACCGACGCACTTAGGAGTTACGGAACGGAGGGGGCGGACACCGGGCGGCCCCCACCGATGCTGAACGCCGGGGCCATCTGTCTTCGTTACTCCGCCACGCCGGTCGTTAGGTCGTCGACCGTCGTCCCGGTAATGCTCACGCAGACGCTCACGTCGTGGGCGCGGCTGTACGCCTCGACAGTGTTCACAGAACTGTTTTCGGGGCATGCGTCGGGATTGTAGCCCTCCGGCAGCGTGCTGTGGCCGTTCAGGCTGTAGGTGGCGTAGGGATCCACGTGGTCGCCGTCGTGGGCGGACCCGTCGGTCTCGTAGTGGGACAGCTCGCCAAAGTCGACGACCAGATCGCTGTCGCCGGTCGTGTTCTCGGAGCGGTGCGTGCCAGGCCGCCGGGCGTAGACCTGCACGTCCATCGCGATTTCGATGGCCTTCTGCGTGATGTGGTCGGTGGCGGACTGCTTTCTCGACTCCTGGTACGCGTTGAACCCCGCGACCGTGGCGAGGCCGACGATGATGGTGGTGAGAACAAGCAGAAGAAGCTGTTGCTGGCCCACGGGCTACAGGTAGGGTTCTGAAA
>CAJXKO010000034.1 GCA_913055845.1 uncultured Bacteroidota bacterium
CACTCTGGCTCCTTTTGGGCCTTGGGTTTCAGAATACGTTCCAGCCCCCGCAGGCCGGCGCGGCGGACGGCTACGGAGCGTTTCTATTTCCGGGCATCCTCGCCCTCGTGCTGCTCTTCACGGCTATCTTTTCGACCATCTCGATCGTGGAGGAACGATCCTCCGGCTTTCTCCAAGCAGTCCTGGTGGCGCCCACGCCCCGCACGGCACTCGTCTTTGGCACCACACTCGGGGGCACCCTCATCGCGACGGTGCAGGCCTTGCTGTTTCTGGGGGCCCTACCGCTCGTGGACCTGTCTCCCGGGTGGCTCGGCGTGGGAATGATTGTCGCCATCTGCCTGCTCACCGGCCTGGCGTTCACGGCCCTCGGCTTCGCCATTGCGTGGCAGATGGACACCACCCGCGGCTTTCACGCCATCATGAACCTGTTCCTACTTCCCCTCTGGTTCTTGTCCGGAGCCATGTTTCCGGTGGAGGGCGCCGCCCCGATCCTGCGCGTCTTCGTGTGGGCAAACCCTGTCTCCTACGCCGTGAGCGGCCTCCGACACGGCCTGCACGGATTTGCGGACTCGACCGCTACGCTGGCAAGTCCCCTCGTGTGTCTCGCCGTGACCGGGGGATTTGCCCTGCTCACGATGGCCCTGGCGGTGTGGGAAGTGCGGCGGCCGTTCTTCCGAACTTGAGCCCCCCTCGGCCGGTCGCACGGCCCGCACTCAATCGCGGAAGAGGGTGAAGGATTGCCGATGGTGTGGTGTCGTCCCGTGCTCGCGGAGCGCGTCGTAGTGGCCCTGCGTAGCATAGCCCACGTTGGCCTCCCAGCCGTACTCCGGGTGCTGGTCGTGGAGCCTCCGCATTAGTGCGTCGCGCTCGGTCTTGGCCAGAATGGACGCGGCGGCGATGGACTGGCTCTTCGCATCGCCTTTTACGACCGTCTCGTAGGGCCAAGGGGCTTCCACCAGGTCTCGCTCCCACTGGTTGCCGTCCACGAGCACAAAGTCGGGAGGGGGCTGGCAGTCAGCGGCGGCGCGTCGCATCGCTTTGAGGGCCGCCTGAAGGATGTTTAGGGCATCAATCTCCCTAGGGGAACACCGGGCCACAGCGGCGGCCACGGCCCGCTCCTCAATTGCAGCGCGTGCGTCGAGTCGCTTCTGCTCAGAGAGGGCCTTGCTGTCGTCAATACGCTCCAATTCCAGCCCCGGGGGGAGAATGACAGCGGCCGCCACCACAGGCCCGGCCAAGCAGCCCCGCCCGGCCTCGTCCAGCCCGGCGATGTGCTCGTAGCCGTCTGCCCGAAGGCGAGCCTCGTGGGTGAGCATGGGGGACGTGGGAGCAAATCGAGAGAACAGCGACAACGCTCGATCTCGCACCTGTAAAGGTACACCTGCGCCGAATGAAATGCACACGCAAGCCGACCGGCCACCGTCGGGTCCCCCAGGCGTGCGGGGCGATGCCCGACACGACCATCAGTAGTTTTCCCCACGCCACGCTCCCTTGTCCATCAGATATTTCGCGAGCACATTTTGTACACTGTCGCCCGATGGTTTGTATGTTAAGGGTGTCATATCGCTCGCCTCCTCTTTACAATCCTTCAACTTTCTATGTCCGATATCGATCTTTCGCAGTACGGCATTCAGGCCGAGACGACGTTTCGCAACGCCGACCCGGCCCAACTCTACGAAGAGGCCATTCGCTTCGACCCCACGGCGGCCATGGTCGATAGCGGGGCCCTGACCATCCGTTCGGGCGACAAGACCGGCCGCAGTCCGGCGGACAAGCGCATTGTGCGCCACCCCGACAGCGAAGACGACATCTGGTGGGGTCCCATCAACATGGAGATCGACGCCCATACGTTCGACATCAACAAGGAGCGGGCGCAGGATTACCTGAACACCCGTCAGCGCATTTATGTGACCGACGGATTTGCGGGCTGGGACCCGGACCACCGCCTCAAGGTGCGCATCATCGCCTCGCGGCCCTACCACGCCCTCTTTATGAACAACATGCTGGTGCGGCCCAGCGCGGAGGAACTCGAAAACTTCGGCGAGCCAGACTTTGTGATTTACAATTCGGGCGAGTTCCCCGCCAATCGGCAGACCAAGCACATGAGCTCAAAGACGAGCGTGGATCTGTCGTTCGAAAACCAGGAGATGGTCATCCTGGGGACCGAGTACGCCGGAGAAATGAAGAAGGGCGTCTTCACGGTGATGCACTATTTGATGCCGAAGCGGGACGTGCTGTCCATGCACTGCTCGGCCAACGAGGGCGACGACGGCGACGTGTCTCTCTTCTTCGGCCTCAGTGGCACCGGCAAAACAACCCTCTCGGCGGATGCAAGCCGCAAGCTCATCGGGGACGATGAGCATTGCTGGAGTGACGACGGCGTGTTCAACATCGAAGGCGGTTGCTACGCGAAGGCCATCGACCTATCCGCGGAGGACGAGCCGGAGATCTACAATGCCATCCGGTACGGCACCGTCCTCGAAAACGTCGTCTACGACCAGAAGACCCGTGAGGTCGACTACACCGACGATACCATTACGGAAAACACCCGCGCGTCTTACCCCCTCGACTACATCGAGAACGCGAAGGTCCCGGGCATGGGAGGCCACCCGGACAACATTATCTTCCTCACGTATGACGCGTTCGGCGTCATGCCGCCGGTGAGCAAGCTCACGCCCGAACAGGCGATGTATCACTTCATCAGCGGCTATACGGCGAAGGTGGCCGGCACGGAGGTCGGGGTCGACGAACCCCAGGCCACCTTCAGTGCCTGCTTCGGCGCGGCCTTCCTGGTGTGGCCCCCCGACAAGTACGCCGAGATGCTGGCCCAAAAGATCCGTGAGCACAACGCTGAGGTATGGCTCATCAACACAGGCATCACCGGCGGACCGTACGGCACCGGCCACCGCGTGCCACTCAAGTACACCCGGGCCATGGTGGACGCGATTCACGACGGCTCACTCGCGAAGGCCCCGAAGAAGACGGAGCCGGTCTTCGGGCTCGACGTTCCGACGGAGTGTCCGAACGTGCCCAACGACATCCTCATGCCGCGTGGCACGTGGGACGACCCGCAGGCCTACGATGAGAAGGCGGAGCACCTCGTGGGCCTCTTCAACGAGCACTTCGAGCAATACGAGGACATGGCGGCCCCCGAGATTGTGGAGGCGGGCCCACAACTCCAGACCGCCTAGCGACTCTTCTTGTGTTTCCGTTCCTGAGCGCATAGGCGCCGGGCTGGCCCCCAAGCCGCCCGGCGTCTTGCGTTCTGGGCTCGGGGACACGTCCCGACGCCCACTCACGGTTTGCCCTCAACGGGGTGGCCAAGTCGTCCCGAGCGTAGCCTGTGCGGCGCACTTGTCGCTGCGCTTCATTCTCCGTGCCGCACCACGACGACGGGGAGGTTTCCCGCCTGCACAATGCGCTCCGGCACGGTGCCAAACAGGATGCTGCGGACTGAAGGCTGCGTTTCGCCGAGCACGACCAAGTCGTAGTGTCCCGCAACCTTTACGATGCTGCGGGCCGGATCGTCGGTTGCCAGGACGCGGCGCTCCACGAGCTCAGTATCCACGCCGTGGGCCGCTAGTTGCTTTACTGCGGGACCGAGGAGCTCCTTCTGAGCGGTCCCTTCCACTTCCCCCTCCTCCAGCACGTGGAGCAAGGTGACGTCGGTCGTGCCGCTACTTCCCCTCACAAGATCCGCGACGAAAGGAAGGATGTGGCGCGCGTTTTCCAATCCGCGGAGCGGTACCAGGAGGCGCCGTAGGTGCTCGATGGGCCCGGGAATTAGTACCGCGTCGCACGCCTCTTCCGTACTAATGCGGGTGAAGGTATCGAACTTGTCGCCCGTAAAGACGAGTCGGCTTGCGACGGCCTCCGCCCCCGCCGCCTCGAAGCGGCGGGCCACGACGTCGAGGGCGGACTGGGCCTCCTCCTCGAACTGGTCGCGGGCCTGCGCAGGGGTCGTCTGCTCCGGCACAGGATACCACCCCACCAGCACCACCCGTAGCGGGGCCAGCGCGGCCACGAGCTCTTCGGGGAGCGGCGTCGGCGCCGGCAATTCCACGTCGACGAGAATGGACGAGGGCGCCGCTTCGGAATCGGTCATGACGACAGTTCGGATAGCGTGACGGTGCGTGCGTAGATGAGATACCAGATGCCAGCAGCCAGGAGAATGCCGCCCCCGAGCCCAATCGACAGCGGGTTCATAAACCCGATGAGGCCGAAACTCGCTAGGGCCCCGAGTGCAGGGACAACCGGATGCCCGGGGCACCGAAAACTGGGGGCATACCCCTCCGGATCGGCCCGCCGCAGCACCAGGAGAGCCACGCAGATGAGACCGTACATGAAGAGGTGCAGCAGTGAGGCCACCTCGGCCAGAATCTCGACTCGTCCGTACAGAATGAGTCCCATGATGGGCCCTCCTGCGAGGAGAAGCGCCACGTGCGGGGTGCGATAACGCCTGTTCAGGGTTTCCACGTACTGCGGCACAAGGTCATCCCGGCTCAATGCGTAGATGGAGCGGGAGGCGCTTAGGATGGATGCGTTGGCGCTCGACAGCGTGGCCAGCAACCCCCCACCAAGCAGCGCAGCGGCCCCGAACGTTCCCGCGATGGCCCGCCCCACGTTCACAATGGCGGTCTCTCCCAGCGTAGCCAAACGCTCACTCCCCAATAGGCTCGTCCCAATGAAAATCGTGACCACGTACAGCAGCCCCACGAGCAGTACGCTCCCAATCATGGAGCGGGGAAGGTTACGGGGCGGATTCTTGATTTCACCGGCCACCGTGGCAATCTGCACGAAGCCGAGGTACGACGTAAAAATCAGCGCGGCGGTCGTAAGGACGGGAAAGGCGCCGTACGGGAAAAACGCTTCCGGTACCTGCTCGCGCCCGAACACGCCAAGCACATCCAACCCCCCGTGCCCCAGGAACCCGCCAAGGACAGCGAGCAGGCTCCCCACAATCCAATTCTGCAGATCGCCCGTATTCTCCGTACCTGTAATGCTAACGCCTGTAAGCAACAGCGCCCCCCCAAGTGCGATGCCGACCACCGGTACAGGCATGGCTAGCCCCAATTCACGAACGAGGTCCTCCAAGTAGTAGCCAAACCCCATCAGGTAGAAGGCAGACGCAAACACGAGGCCCAGCCACTGACCCAGGCCCACCATGCAGCCCAGCAGGGTGCCCAGTGCACGCGAGACGAAGTAGTACCCACCTCCACTCTCGGGCATGGCCGTGGCGAGCTCGGAGGTCGGCAGGGCCACGAGCAGCGCGATGACGGCCCCGATGGCGAACGAAAGCATGGCCGCCGGTCCGGCCTCGCCCGCCGCCAACCCGGGAAATACGAAGATGCCCGCGCCGACCATCGTCCCGGTGCCGATGGCGAGGGCCTGCGTGAGCCCAAGCGTGCGCTCCAGCTCGCCTTCCTGCCGCCGCGACCCTGCGTTTGAGGCGTCCGACACAGTTGAATCGTCGCTCATAACATTCTTAAGAAGCCTGTCAGAAGGCGT
Source organism: uncultured Bacteroidota bacterium (assembly GCA_913055845.1). Taxonomy (GTDB): domain Bacteria; phylum Bacteroidota; class Rhodothermia; order Rhodothermales; family Salinibacteraceae; genus Salinibacter. The sequence continues at coordinate 5,509 of CAJXKO010000034.1, forward strand.
CGGGATCAGTCTACGAACACGTCCACGAAGCCAAACGAGTCACCATCGAACAGGCCCCGATCGCTGAGTTTGAGGTGCGGAATGACGAGCAGGGCCATGAACGAGAGCGTCATGAACGGGGCGTCCATTGGGGAGGCCAGCTCCTCCTGCACGTAGTTACTGAGGCGCGTGTAGCGACGGGCCACTACGTCGTGCGGCTCGTCGCTCATGAGGCCCGCGATGGGAAGCGGTAGCACGTGGGTCCCCTCCGCCACTGCACTGATGCCCCCCTCCTGCCGAACCACCGCGTTCACGGCCCGGGCGAGGGCCTCGTCGCTCGTGCCTACGGCCACCACGTTGTGCGAGTCGTGCGCGACGCTGGAGGCGAGCGCCCCGCGATCGAGCCCGAACCCCTGGATGAAGGCCACGGCCGGATTGCTTTCTTCCGTATACCGGTTCACCACCGCCAGCTTGAGCACATCGCGGTCCGGATCGGCCACGGCCTGCCGGTCCGCGGTCGGTGTCGCCACGATCTCTGCCCCCGTCACGAGCTGGTTGTCGACGGCGGTGATGGTGCGCATCCGGGGTCCCTCCGCCGCCACACGGAACGCCTCCGGCTCCACCGGCCCGGCCTCGAAGCAGTTCGGCGCGTCGGACGGCACCCGCTCAATGTGCGTCTCGCCGTCCTCGGCCACGAGCGTCCCTTCTACGTACGTCCGCTGCACGCTGAGCGCGTCCAAGTCGTCCACCACAATAAAGTCCGCCGGATCGTCCTCCCGCAGCAGCCCCACGTTCAACCCGTAGTGCTCGACCGGGTGCACGCAGGCGGCACGGAGCACGTCGAAGCGGTCGTAGCCGCGGGCGAGGGCGCGGTGGACAAGAGTGTCGATGTGTCCCTCTACGAGGGCGTCGGGATGCCGGTCGTCGCTACAGAACATCAGGCGGTCCGGCGCCTCATCCATCAGCGGGATCAGCTCGTCGAAGTTCTTAGCCGCCGAGCCCTCACGAATGGCAATATTCATGCCCGCGTCCAGCTTCTCCCGCGCCTCTTCGATCGAGAAGCTCTCGTGGTCCGTCTGGATGCCTGCCGCGGCGTATTGTTGCGCGTCGTCGCCTCGCACGCCGGGCGCGTGGCCGTCCACTGGCTTGTCGCGCACCTGCGCCGCCCGGATCTTGGCGAGTACGTCCGGTGCGCCGTCGAGCACGCCGGGATAGTTCATCATCTCGCTGAGGTAGGATACGTCGTCGCGGTCCAGTAATTCGGACACCGCATCCGGCCCGAGCTCGGCCCCGCTCGTCTCGAACGGCGTGGCGGGTACGCACGATGGCGCGCCAAACGCAAAGTGAAAGGGAACCTTCGCACCGTCCTTAATCATGTACTCCACCCCCTCTACGCCAAGCACATTGGCAATTTCGTGGGGGTCACTCACCGTGCCCACGGTCCCGTGCACCACTGCCGCCCGCGCAAATTCCGACGGCGGCAGCATGGCACTTTCGACGTGGATATGGGCGTCGATGAAGCCCGGAAGTAGGTACCGGTCTGGAACGTCGTCGGTTGGCTCAATGCGATTGATTATGCCGTCCTGGACATGGACCGTCACTGGTCGGATGTCCCGGTCGTGAAGATCGACGAGGTGACCGGCGACGGCGGGAGAATTGGACATGAGACTGCACAGATCGTCGCAAGGGCGGTGTGGGACATTAACGTACGGAAATACCGGGAGAGCGTCGAGCCCCTGATGCTTCGAGTGATGCAGACCGCAGATGCGCTGGATGTGTGGGGGAGCACCAAAAACCACTACCGTGCTTCCAGAGCGTCCACGCGTCTGTGCCTTCGCGCTACCGATTCCACTGCACAATTTCGTTGCGTTCTAGATCGGGTACCGTCGCGTCGGCGGCGGGGTAGCCCACCGGGAAAAGGATGTAGGGCCGTTCGTTCGATGGGCGACCCAGGAGATCGCGGAGGAAGCCCATGGGAGCGGGCGTGTGGGGAAGCGTAGCCAGGCCCACGTGGTTTGCCGTGATGAAGAAGCCGCAGGCGATGCCCACGCTCTCCTGCACGTAGTAGTTTTTCGTCTTCTCCCCGTCCTCGTCGACGCCGTACTGCTCGGCGAAGCACACCACGAGCCAGGGTGCTGTTTCGAGGTACGGCTTGCGCCAGCCCGTGCCGAGCGGAGCAAGGGCCTCCTCCCATGCCTCCGTTACCCGATCCTCGTAGAACATTTTCCCTCTTCCTCGGCGGCTTCGCGGATCTCTGACTTGATCTCTGACTTCAGGTCCGGATTTTCCACGGCGACGAACTGCCACGGCTGCCGGTGCGCCCCACTCGGCGCCGTACCCGCCGTTCGAACCGCCTCCGCAATCAGCCCGCGCGGCACCGGGCGGCCCGAGAAGTCAAGCACGGACCGCCGCTGGCTCATCTGCGCGCGGAAGGCGTGGGCCCGGCCCCACATCTCGTCGAGCGGAGACGTAGTGAAGTCGAGGGGAATGGGATCGTAGGCGTCGGCCACAGGCGAAGAGGCGTCGGTCCAAGCGAATACACCCCTTCCAAAGCACGCCGTCCCCTGCAGGGTTCGAATGCCGCCCCGGTTCAGGAAGTCGTAGGCGCCTCCGCCCCTCCCACGACCGTCCACAGGGCGTCCAGGGTCGGCTCAATCTCCGGCACCGGATGGGATCGCGCCATCACGTCTGCGAGCGGCTCCGGCACGTCCACCACATGCCCTACGAGCGGCTCTACTACCTCCGGAAACTTCGCCGGGTGCGCCGTGGCAACCAGGATCCAGTCGTGCGCATCGTCGGGATCCAACCGCTCACGCGCCTCGACGGCCGTGGCCGTGTGTGGGTCCCATACTGTGTCCCAGGCGTCGGGGCCGCGCCGGATCTGCTCTTCGATCTGCGCGTCGGCCACTCGTTCGGCGGCAATCGCGTCGCGCAGGGCTTCCGCGGAGGGGTAGTGATAGCGGAGCCGCTCCATGTTGCTCGGGTCCCCCACGTCCATCGCCGTGGCCAGTGTTTCTTCGGTCTCAAACGCCTCGTAGTCCCCCGTCGCCAGAAAGTGCGTGACGGGCCGGTTCTCATTCGTGGCGAGAACGACCTCGCCAATCGGAAGCCCGCACGCACGGGCGTAGAGGCAGGCGAGGCCATTGCCGAGATTGCCCGACGGCACGATCACGTTCGGCCGCGTGCCGTGAGTGCGCCAGTGCTGCAGACTGGCGTGAGCGTAGTAGGTCATCTGCGGCAGCAGGCGCCCAATGTTGATGCTGTTGGCGGAGGAGAGGCGCCGGTGCTCCTGCCACGTGGCGTCTTGAAAAGCCTGCTTCACGAGCGCCTGGCAGTCGTCAAAGACGCCGCGCACCGCTACGGTCTGCACGTTGTCGCTCCAGCCGGTGAGTTGTTTCTCTTGCCGGTCGGAAACCTTGCCCTTTGGGTAAAGAACGACGACCTCCACGTTGGATTTCTTCCAGAAGGCCGCCGCCACGGCCGCTCCGGTGTCGCCGGAAGTCGCCACGAGGATGGTGAGCGGCTGATCGGCCCCTTCGTTCAGCTGGGCGAGGCTATCGGCTAGGAAGCGTGCCCCCACGTCTTTGAACGCCGCCGTGGGCCCATGGAAGAGTTCCAGCACGTGCGTCCCGCGGCCCACGGCCCGGAGCGGCACCGGAAAGCCGTAGGTGGCCCTGCAAATGGACGGGAGCGCGTCGGCCAGCACATCGCCCTCCGCAAAGGGCCGAAGGAGCCGCTCGGCCACCCCTTCAATCGTGGTGTAGCCCTCAAACGCCTCGGGCCCGAGGTCGGGAAACCGCTCGGGCACGTACAGCCCACCATCCGGCGCAAGGCCCTTCTGGAGGGCCACAGACAGGGAGACGCGATGATTGGGCGTACGAGTGCTCAGATACTCCACAGCAGGGGAACGTCTGGTAAGTAAGCGGGCGACGGATCGGAGCCCTGCGTCCTCAGCAGAAGCAAAGCCCCCGATGCAAACGGCGGTTCGTCAGAGGTTCCATGAACCACCGCAAAAACAAATTACGGCTAGTTATCTTCAGTCCCCTCGTAGACAATGCGCCAGATGGTACCGTTTTCGTCGTCAGATACGTAAAGTCCACCGTCCGGCCCCACGGCGAGGCCCGTAGGCCGGTGCTCAGCCTGGCCAGGATTTCGGAGTGAATCGCGGCCGGCAAATCCATCAGCAAAAATCTCGTAGTTCCCGGAAGGCTGTGCCCCCTTGAAGGGGGTAAACGTGACCTTGTATCCTTCCTGATACGGGGTGCGGTTCCAGGAGCCGTGCCACGCGATGAAGGCCCCGGCTCGGTAGCGGTCGGGAAACTGGTCGCCGTCGTAGAAAAGAACGGCGTTGGGGCCCCAGTGACCGGGAAAGGCTTGAATCGGATCCTCGAATTGATCACAGCGCCCCACGGTCTCCCCATCGCCCCCATACTCTGGCATCAATACTTTGGTCTCCGTCCGCCAGTCGTAGTAACAGTACGGCCAGCCGAAGTCGTCTCCGTCGTCGACCTTGAAGAATTCTTCGGCGGGCAACTCAGAACTTTCCTCCGGACTGTACAGCTCAGGGAAGAACTGGTGGAGCTGATCCCGCCCGTGCTGCACCGCGTAGAGGTTGTCGGCGTCCTCATTCCATGTGAGCGCCACTGCGTTCCGGATCCCCGACGCGTAGCGGGCATCCGGCGTGTGCGTCTGGCCAGTCTCCTCGGCCTGATACTGCCAGATGCCAGCGTACTGCTCAAGCAGTGGACATGGATCCTGGCCGGGCGAGCCTTTCGTCCGCATCTGTTCCATGCACGCATTGGAAGGAGCCCCGACATTCACGTACAGGTGGCCGTCCCCATCGAAGTCAAAGGGCTTCACCGCGTGCTGCCGCTCCTCGGGAAAACCGTCCACAATGATCTCCCGATCGCCGGACGGCACGAGTTCATCGGCCGCGCGCTCGTACCGCCAGAGTGCCGTGTCGGCCCCAAAGTAGAGGTAGCCATTCCGAAGGCCAATGCCCGTCCCACTGCCGTCCCCGAAGTACTCGGTCTGGTCGGCCTCGTAATCATTGTCGGTGTCGCGAAGCGCCACGATGCCTGCCTCGGCGGTGGTGTCGCGGACGGCAGCGTACACGTCGCCGTTGGCTGCGACAGTGAGGTGCCGAGTCGTCCCGAGATCCTCAGCCACGACGGTGGCGCAGAAGCCGTCCGGGAGTGCGAGCCCGCCGTCGTCCGGAGCGCACGCAACGACCGAGTCCGACAAAGCGGAGTCCTGCCCGCACCCGACGAGGATAACGCTCACCAGCACGCCTACTGCGAGGAGAAGGGCCGGCACGACCCGGCTACGGTCGGCGGACGAATGAAGGTATCGCATGACGGACGTGACAATTGGACGTTAAACAGCGAAGCAAAAGGAAGAGCGGTCGGCCTCAACGGACGAGCCCGCCACCAACAAGAAAAGCGGCCGTTGCCACAGGGGCAAGGGCCGCTTTTCGTCCGAACAGAATGTGCCTGGACTTCCGCCCTGTTTCAGCGAGGCGGAGCCCCGACGTTGCTACTGATTCTGCGGATTTGGATTCTGTCCTCCCTGCGGCCGCTGCTTTTTCATTTCCGCCCGCATGGCCTGCTGAATCTGCTTCTTCAGCGTGGAGTCTTGCTGGGCCGATTGCATGATGCGACGAAACATCTTCGGCTCCATGTTTTCCTTCTGAGCCTCCTGCTGCATCATCTTCATCTGCTGCTTCCGCATCTGCATCTGGCGCTTCCGCATCTCCCGCCGGGCTTGCTGCTTCTGTGTGGAGTCCATCTCCTGCGGATTGCCGTACTTCTGCTTCATTTCCTTTCGCATCTTCATCCGCTGGGCCCGCATGGACGACTGGATGCTGGCGGCGATGCGCGCGGCCTTCTGGATCTGCTCCTGACTTACCTCGGAGGCGGAAAGCGTAGTGGTGTCCGGCTGCTGAGGCATCTGCCCAAACGCGCCGACGGCGGTGAAGGCGAGGGCGGCAAGGCCAAGACAGAACGACGTAAGTGTACGCTTAAACATAACGGCTAGGGTGTAATGAGCAATCGTAAACGAATGCGCGAATCAGGGGTCGGCGAGCCGCCCCGCAAGTACGATCTCACAAAGACGAGGGGCAATGAGAGTGTTTCGCAGGGGGCAAGGGTTTGCCTTGACCTTCGTATTCCCTGATGACCAGTAACCAAACGGCCCGCAACTGGGGATTATTCTTGAAGCCCCCGGAAAATTCCGAAGATCCGATGCGCGGGACACTACAGCGCGCAATGCTCCCCCACCCCGACGCTCCGCGCCCCTGCATGCAAAAAGCGGCCTCCACCAACCGTGGAGGCCGCTTTTTGAAGGTCGGGGCAGCCGGATTTGAACCGGCGACCTCTTCGTCCCGAACGAAGCGCGCTACCGGACTGCGCCATGCCCCGTCGATAAGTCTGCCTGCTTTATAGGGCCAATCTTGAGGCGAGATCCGGCGCCCTCCCCTACAGAATCCGGTGTGTGCCTCCTCCCAGGGATAGTTCAAGGGTTATCCATACGCCGGTGCGCGTTTGAATTCCGGGACGCAGAGCGGAAGGATCCGCCTTTTTCCTCGCTCGTCTCTTCCGGTTCCGTCATCGTCCAAACTCCTCGTACATGGCATCGATGAGATCGCCATGCTGTTCTTCGATAATGCTGCGGCGAAGTTTGAGGGTCGGGGTGAGCGTGCCCTCTTCCACCGTAAACGGGTCAGCCAAGAGCCGGAAGTTGCGAATTTTTTCGTGGGCGGCCGCATCCCGGTTATACGCGGTAAAGAGGTCTTGGAAGAGGGACTGCACAGAGGCAAGTTCAAGGAGCGCTGCATCGTCGTACTGGGATGCATCGACGCCTTCGTTCCGTACCCGCATCCGGAGGGATTCAAACTCCGGCACCACTAGTGCCGACAGAAACGGGCGCCCCTCACCGATGACTACGATCTGGTTCACCCAGCCCTTGGTTTTGAACGACTCCTCAATGGGCCCCGGGTACACGTTCTTCCCCCCTTCCGTAACCACCATGTGCTTGATGCGATCGGTAATCTTGAGGTATCCGTCCACGAACTGCCCCACGTCGCCGCTGTGGTACCAGCCCTCTTTGTCGAAGGCAGCGCGGGTTTCCTCGGGCCGCCCCCAGTACTTTTTCATCACATTCGGCCCTTTCACCAAAATCTCCCCCTCCGGCGTGGTGAGGGACGTGGGGTAATCGCTCCCGCTCACCGATCCGGCCAGCTCTTCGCCGTCGAGCGGCTGAATGGCAACTGTGACCCCCGGCAAAATGTGCCCCACGGTGCCGTAGCGGGGGGCATCCATGGGATTCACCGTAAGGACCGGGGCCGTCTCTGTGAGGCCGTACCCCTCAATAATGGTGACGCCGGCGGCCTGAAAGAACGTACCGATCTCTTCGGGCAGAGCCGCCCCCCCGGACACGGCGAACCGAAGATTTCCGCCCAGCTTTTCATGGAGCTTCGAAAAGACGAGCCGGTGGGCCAGGGCCTTCTGCGCCCGCAACAGCATTCCCGTCTCCGTCCCATTGGACTGCTGCGCCTGGGCGTAGCGCTCGCCCACTCGCACGGCCCACTCGAATACCTTTTTCTGAATGGTCCCTCCCTCGCTGGCCTGCTTCGTAACGCGGTTATAGACCTTCTCGAACATGCGCGGCACGGAGATCATGAGGGTTGGCTGCACCTCCTGCAGGTTTTGGCTCACCGCCTCAATGCTCTCGGCGTAGCTGATGGTGGCCCCAGCCGCCAGGACGGCCGTGTGTCCCGCCGTACGCTCAAAGGCGTGGGACAGGGGCAGAAACGAGAGGTGATGGTCATCCTCGCCAAACGGCACGCGCTGAAGGGCGGCCTTCACGTTTGAGCAGAAGTTGCGGTTGGTAAGCACCACTCCTTTCGGCTCGCCCGTGGTGCCACTCGTGTAGATGAGCGCGCTCATATCGTCGGGACGAATGCCTTCGGACACCGCGGTAAGCTCCGCCTCGTGCTCGGCCCAGTAGGTGCGCCCGGCCTCCAGGGCCTCGTCCCAGTGCGTCATGGGCACGGGAGGACTCTCGGAGACCTCACTCAGCACGAGGACCTCCTCCAGTTGTGGACAGTCCGCCGCAATTTCCTCCACCTTCTTGCGCTGGACGGGCACGGACACAATGCACACCTTGGCCCCGGCGTCCCGAAGAATGTAGGCGACCTTGCTGGGCGGTAGGGAGGTGTAAATCGACACGTTCGCCGCGCCGATGAGCTGTGTAGCGAGGTCGCTCACAGCCCATTCCGGACGGTTCTCCGAAAGCAGCGCCACCCGGTCGCCCTTGCGTACGCCCTGTCGGTGGAGATAGCCCGCCAGTGCCTGCACGCGGTCTTCGAGTCCCTCCCACGTGATATCGTGCCAGCCTTCGCCCCGGACCTTGTGCCGCAGCACCGGCCGTTCCTGTCCGCGGTACCGGGCACAGAGGCGCCGAAACAACTGCGGAATGGTGTCGAATTCGACCTGCGCGGGCATAAAAGCAATCGTGATCGACGGTGGGAAAACGATAGGCACGCTGCCCTACCCGCAAGCCCATAGGCTGTTTCTGACGCCCCGGGCGCGCACGATTCCGCCCTACCGGGCGCCCATCGGTTGGCGCGTTCGTCCTTGCCTTCATCAAACGTCGGCCCCAACCGCTCCGCCAACCGAGGCGTATCCGTCCTCGCTCAGCCGCTGGACGAGGCCTTGTTTGATGCGTCGCACGAGCGCGGGGCCTTCGTACACGAGGGCGGTGTATAGCTGCACCAGCGAAGCTCCGGCCCGGATCTTCGCGTAGGCCGAATCCGCGTCGCGGATCCCTCCCACGCCAATAATGGGGATATCGCCCGCCGTGGCCTGGTACAGGTAACGGACCAGTCGGGTCGACCGGGCCTCCAAGGGCGGGCCACTCAGGCCGCCCTCTCCTATTTCTCCCAGCCGATCCGGCGGCGTGCCAAGCCCCTGCCGGTCCGACGTCGTATTCGTTGCGATGAAGCCGTCCACGTCTCGCGCCTCCGCGACGGCGAGGATCTCTTCCAGGCGGGTGTCGAACAACACCTGATCGCTCGTGGGGGGACTCAACTTCACCAGCACGGGCACGGCCAGCCCCGGCACCTTCTGCTCTTCGGCCACCATGCGGAGCAGTCGGTCAAGGGCCTCGGGGTCTTCGAAGGTGCCCCCATCCGGTGTATTTGGGCACGAGACGTTGAGTGTCACATAATCGGCCTCCGACACCAGGGCCTGAAAGCTGGTCCGGAAGTCCTCCAGAGCCGCATCGCCCATGATGTCGGGGTCGTGAGTTTTGGCCAGGTTAATGCCCAGTGGGCGGGAGTAGGCGGAACGGTTTTGGCTCAGGCGGTCCGCGACCGCCTCCGCCCCGTCGTTGTTGAGGCCGAGCCGGTTAATGAGGGCCTGGTCTTCCGGCAGTCGAAAGGCGCGAGGCCGGGGGTTCCCTTCCGCGGGCCGAGCACTCACCGATCCCACCTCCACAAAGCCGAATCCGAGGGCCTCCCAAAACGGCACAGCCCGGGCATTCTTGTCCGCCCCCGCGGCAAGGCCCACGGGATTGGGGAACGTATGCCCCCAGAGCCGCTGCTTGAGCCGCTCGTCCTCAAACTTATACCGCGACTCAACGAAGGAGTGGGCGGCGCCCTGCAGCATCTCCGCCGCCCGGAGTGTGACGGCGTGAGCACGCTCAGGGCCGAGCCGGAACAGTAGCGGGCGGAGAAAACGGTACATGCCTGCACACGAAGATCGACCGGAGGAAGGAACAGCAAATATCGTGTTCTTGGACCTGCATCTGGGATGCTTCGTTTCCCTGTCCCTTTCGTCGCTATCCGGCGTTTGATTTCCCCCATGTCCTCCCTCTTCTACCAGGTCGACGCGTTCACACATTCTCCGTTTGCCGGCAATCCGGCGGCTGTCGTCCTGCTCTCCACGTCGCGAGAAGCCGGATGGATGCAGCACGTGGCCCGCGAGATGAACCTCTCAGAGACGGCGTTCCTCCGAGCACAGGAGGAGGGCCGGTTCCAGCTCTGGTGGTTTACGCCCACCCATGAGGTGGATCTCTGCGGTCACGCCACCCTTGCCAGTGCGCACGTGCTCCGAACCGAGGGCCTCACGCCCCCCGATGCCCCCATCCATTTCGACACCGCGAGCGGCCGCCTCACTGCCCGGCACGATGGCGAGTGGACCCAACTGGACTTCCCGGTCGACCCCGTTGCTGTGGTCGGCAGCCCCCCGACCGCACTTTCCAATACCCTTTCCGGGACCTCCCCGGAGGAGGTGGCGCGGAGCGGGCGGGACTACCTCGTTCGCCTTCCAGACGCAGAAGCCGTGCGCACGCTCCGGCCGAATCTTTCGGCACTGGAGACCCTGAGCGATGCGCGAGGACTCATCGTGACCGCTGCGGCCGAGGCCCAAGACGTCGATTTCGTATCTCGTTTCTTCGCCCCCCAGGTGGGGGTACCGGAAGACCCTGTTACCGGCTCGGCCCACTGCGCACTTGGGCCCTACTGGGCCGCCCGGACCGGACGCACCACCCTCACTGGTCGCCAGGTATCGACGCGGGGCGGCACGGTCCGGATCGCCCTTGATGCCCCCGATGCCGACCGCATCACGTTGGGCGGCCAAGCCACCACTGTTCTTCGGGGCCGCCTCGACGCCTGACCGAGACGCCGTGCCCCCCGCCAACCGTTCCGACTCTAGAGCCCCCAAGGCTACCATCCAGGGCGCAGAATGACGCCAAAGTCCCAGTTCTTGCTACGCTCAAATGTGCGAGCGTAGAATGCTTCGAAGATAATGGCCCCGAGCACATTGACGCGGGCCGACACGCCGGCGCTCGTTACGGGCTGAGCCGGCACCGATCCACTCGCTGCGTTCGGGTCCGACTGTCCGATGGTGTTCGACGAGAAGGACAGCTCCCGCAGGTCTTCGCTCGTCCAGGCCACCCCAGCGTCGGCAAAGAGTACGAGATCAGTGGGCAGATACTGGAAGGTGGAAAGGCTCAGCACTTCGGGGCCGAGTAGCGGCACCCGAAGCTCGACGCTGCCGAGGGCCATCCGGGTTCCATAGAGCCGCCCAATCTCACAGATGCCCTCCCGTTGACACTTCGGCTCTTCGAAAATGGAGTTGAAGCTATAGCCCCGCACAAAGCCGAGCTGGTAGGGGTCGCCAAGCGTCTCCCGAACGAAGGAATCCGTCAGCGTGCCCTCGAAGTTGCCCGCTCCGTAATTGCCCCGATGCAGGCCGCGGATGGCAAACGTGACAGGGTCGCGGAAGAAGTAGCGGCGGTAGTCGGCCAGCACCGACACGAAATTGCGGGACCCGAACTGCGGGGTGACCTGAAAGCGGTAGCGTCCGCCCTGGAGCGGGGAGGTAAGCCCGAAGTTTGAGAAGTCCCCGACGTACGCGAGGCTTGCTCGCGCAAAGTAAAGGGGATCCCGCGACGAGCCAATGTCAATTTCCTGCGACCGGCCAAACTGGTCGAACACGCGGGCCGTCACGTCGAATCCATACCGCGTGCCCCCGAGTCCCACCTCCAGACGATTCGTCTGCGAGAATGGGTAGCTCGCCTGCCCCCCTACCTGTGTCCGAAAGATACGCTGCACGATCTGTACGAAATTCCCGTTGCGGGTACGGCCAAGCTGTCCGAAGGCGGACGGCTGGTGCGAGATTCCCACTCCATAATCCATCCGGTTCTCCTGGTTGGAGTAAAACACCCCGCCCCCGATGTCCTTGATCGTGCCGTTGGCCTGAACGAACACACTCAGGTTCTGGTGACCCAGAATGTCGCTGAACGTGAAGCCGACGCCCCCGGCCACCTGCGGCCCGATGGGGCCTCCCACCGACGCGCCAACCGACGGCGGCACGATGCGGTCAAGGTAGAGCCTGTCGCTGGCCTTGTCGGTCTCAGGCGACTCGATGTCCTTCAGCCCCGTAAGCGGATCGCCCAGGTAGCTGCCCACTAGGCCTTCGCCGGCCGGCTGCGGAGGCGGCAGCACCGCGGCCGTACTCGCCTCGCCCTCAGGGGTCACGCGCTCGCCTTGCGTCTTTTCCTCCGGCAGGGCTACGATCGAGTACCCGCCGTTCGAGAAGACCGAAAACATCATCCGCCCACTCCGTCGCGCCACCGAGAGGGCCGGCGACAGGGCCGTAATGCCACTCACGCCGGTCTGGATGTTCGTTACGCGGTAGGTCGCTTCTTCGTCCAGGTCGTAGCGGTATACATCCTTATACCCGTCCTGGTCGGCAATAAAGTAGATGCTGCGCCCGTCAGGGCTAAACTGCGGATTGTGCTGCATCCCCGTGGCGAAGGGCCGGACCGTCCGGACCTCACCGGACGACACGTCGATGAGGCCAATGCGCTCTTCCGCGTACTCGAGGGTTTCGAAGTCGGTACCGTTCGAGCCGCGGTCTGTCGTGAACGTGAGGGTTTCCCCATCCGGCGACCACGCAGGCTGGAGGTCGGCGTAGCGATCGTTGGTGAGCTGGCGCACCGCCTTCTCCTCCAGATTGTAGACGTACAGGTCGCTTAGCCCCCCCTCCAGCCCCGAAAACGCGATGGACTGCCCATCGGGCGACCACGCGAGATTGTGGATGGCCCCCACATCTTCAATCACCGTTCGGGTCCTGATGTCGCCCGTCTGGACGTTGAAGGTATTGATCTCGTTGCGCCCCTCCGAAAAGGTGATAAACGCAAACCGACGCCCGTCGGGCGACCACGCCCCTGCCGAGTTGATAAATCGAAGTGCATCGAAGTGCGGATTCGAGCGCGTTCCCTCCAGCTGCTGCACAATCTCGCCCGTCTCCGCGTCGGCCACGAAGAGGTTTGTGTTAAAGAGGTTGCGCCGCGAAATAAACGCCACGTACCGCCCGTCTGGACTCACGGCTGGTGAGATGTTGAGCTGGTACTCCCCCCCTGGATTCCCAATCACAGCTTTCCCGATCGAGTCCACCGGCGTTCGAGCCTTGGCCCCCGGCAAGAATGTTTCTCGGGTGGCCTGCTTCCACTCCTCCGAGAGCGAGTCGGCCGTGATGCCGAGCGTGTACACGAAGGCGGAATCCACACCCACGCGGCCACTCATCTTATATAGGTCCGTCACCGCCGCGTCGCCGTATTTTCCACCAATGTACGCCATGTACGCCTGCCCGTACCGGTACGGAAAGTACGACTGCTGATCGCGCGTGAGCTGTCGGATCGTGGGCAAATCCTCGCGGAGGGCCGCGTCCCGCATCCACATGGCCGTGTGCGAGTCCTGGCGCCCCACCGACAGGTACTCCGCCATACCCTCAATAAACCATAAGGGCATATTGCGGAGCGAAAAGCCCTCGTTGTTCTTGCGCAGGGCAATGTCGTACTGAAACGAGTGGACCAGCTCATGGCCCAGCACGTGATCGGTCTCCGCGTAGCTTCCCGTAAGCGGCATGATGACCCGCTCCTTGAGGCTTTCCGTTACGCCTCCGGTACCCTGTCCCAGCTGGCCACGCACCGCGTTGGTCTGCTGGAAGTCTGGGCTATTGGCGTAGAAAATGAGCGGCTTTCGCTGCTGAAACTCCCGGAGAAAGGTGCGGGAGTGGCGGTCGTACCACCGCTCGGCCATCCGAGCCGCGTCCTCCACGGCTTGTCGCTCCTCCGGGTAGAAGTAAATGTCGAATTGGTCCGTCTCGAACGTCCGGAAGTCGAATTGTTCGTACTGCACCTTATTCTGCCCGAAGTACTGGGCAGAGGCGGGCCGCAGCACCCCAATGATTGCGACAGTAAGGAGCGCGAGGGTCGCACGAACAATCAATCGTCGCATAATGCAGCCGGAATCAACGAGGCTTAACGGAAACTGCACCCCAAGGGACAGTTCTGGTATTGTTTGGTGCCCCAGAAGGTTCGCCTGTTACGGGGGGAGGGGACACAGGGAATTCCTCCCGTGTGCCAGTGCCGGCGGCGCGACCGCCTTGCAAGACGGGGAAATGGGGCACGTTGCTTGCATGTTCACCAACTGTACGGGACCAACTTGGGTCCGATTTGGATGGAACGAGGCTGTTTTCTTCCCGACGTGGAACGCTCTGCAACCCACCGATATTCCCAACGTTGTAGGGACTTGATCGTGGAGAAGATGCCTCTCCTTCCGATCATGTTTCGCTCTGTATGTCGCCGAGACGGTTGAGCCTACATGGATGAGTACCGCACCCGCGTCCGGATCTATGCCGGGGTGGTTCTCCTCGTCTTTGTCCTTCTGGGACTCCGCCTCGTGCAGCTACAGGGCCTCAGTGGAGCTGCCGGCGACGGCATTCCGCCGGGGAGTGCCGTGCGGTCCCAATCTATCGACCCTGCCCGCGGGGCGATGTACGCCCGGGACAGCACGCTCCTGGTCGACAACAAGCCCACCTACACGATCCTGCTCACCCCTCGGTACTTCGACCCGTCGAAGGCCTCTCTGTTGGCCAAGCTACTCGGCGTGGCCGACTCGACCGTCCAGCACCGGTTGACGCAGGCCCGCGAGCGCAACGCGTTCCGGCCCGTGCCGTCGTTCCAGGAAGTATCGTTCGAGACGTTTAGCCGCGTGCAGGAGCATCTGTATGAGTTGCCGGGGGTGTCCTACGACGTGGAGTTGCGGCGGCGCTACCACACGGCCGCCCGCGCCGCTCACGCCCTCGGATACGTACAGGAAATCGACGACCGAACCCTTGCCCGACAGCGATCGCGGGGCTACCGGCTTGGGGACCGCATCGGGCGTACCGGACTTGAGCACGCCTACGAATCCATTCTCCGGGGCGAGCGAGGACGCGAGTTTGTGCTCGTCAACGTGCATGGCACGGAGGTGATGCGGTACCGCAACGGAACGAAAGACGAGCCGGCCGTCAGCGGGTACGACCTCCATCTCACCCTCGACCATCAGCTTCAGGCCTTCGCCGAGTCGCTGTTCGTGGGGAAGCGGGGAGCGGCCGTGGCCCTCGACCCCGACACCGGCGGCATCCTCTCCCTCGTAAGCACGCCGGACTTCGATCCGGCCCTCTTTACCCAATCGGTAAGCGCTTCGGTGTGGGACAGCCTTCGCTCCAATCCGCATGATCCCCTCTACAACCGGGCTACACAGAGCGGGTACCCCCCCGGCTCTACCTGGAAACCCTTCATGGCCCTGGTGGCCTTCCAAACAGGGCTGCTGCGCCGAGGACAGCGTCTCGACTGTCCCCCCGGCTACCGCATCGGTCGTCGAGTGTTTAGCAACCATCGGGGCAAGGACGAAGGACGAATCACAGCCGAGAAGGCCATCGAGGTGTCCTGCAACACCTTTTTCTACAAGCTGATGGACGAGATGGAGTTGGGCACCTGGCACGACTGGGCCCGAACGTTCGGATTTGGGGAAAAGACGCCCCTCAGCGGCTTTCGACAGGCCTCGGGCCTAATTCCAGACTCCTCCTATTTCACTCGTACCTACGGCCAGTGGACCCAGGGCTATACGATTAACCTCGGCATCGGACAGGGGGACATGTCGGTCACCCCTCTCCAGCTAGCCCGCTACACCGCGGCCCTCAGCAACGGCGGCCTTCTCCCCACGCCCCACCTTGTCCGTAAAGCCGTGCATCCTGAGACGGGCCGAACAAGCCACCCCGACCTCGCGCCCCCGGATACGATTCCTGTGGATTCGGTCTATTTTGAGTCGGTTCAGGAAGGCATGCACCGCGTGATGACCGACGGCACAGGCAAGTGGATTCAGATCCCGGATGTCCCGAGTGCAGGGAAAACCGGCACCGCGCAAAATCCACACGGCGAGGATCACTCGCTGTTCATCATGTTCGCACCGTACGAGGATCCGGAGATTGCCCTCGCGGTGGCCGTCGAGAACGCAGGCTACGGCGCGACCGCCGCCGCCCCCATCGCCAGTCTCATGGCCGAAAAATATTTGACCGGCACGATCGCGGACACATGGGAGCGAAACTACTGGCGGAAGCGCCTGCGCGAAGAGGTGCGCAGTGGGCCCGGTCAAGACACCGCGCCCGAAAAGCCGCCCCCCTCCACCTCCCCTCCGGCCACGCAGGTCGACGCCCGTCCCGCCAGCCCGCCCCGCGACTCCACTGGTACCGAGGCCTCCTCTCGTTAGTCCATCTCTCCTCATGCAGAACTCTCCCTGGAAGCTCGACCCCTGGACGCTCCTGCTGTGGGCCGGGCTCGCCGTGGCGGGCCTCCTGGCCCTCTATAGCACCACGCATGGCCCTGCGGTGGAGTATCTGAGCGCGAGCGTACAGGATAACTTCTACCGCCAGCTGATGTGGATCGGGCTATCGGCGGTGGGCATCGGCATCATTCTCCTGTTCCCGGTTCGCATTCTACGGTACGCCGCCTACCCGGCCTATGCTGCTACGCTCGTCCTGCTGGTGCTCTCGCTGGTGGCCGGGGTAGAGGTCCATGGGACTCGTGCTTGGCTTGCGCTCGGGCCCTTCCGACTTCAGGTGTCGGAGCTGGCCAAAGTGGGCACCGTACTGGCGGTGGCGCAACTGCTGTCCGAACGGCACACGCGCGCCGGGCAGGACCTCCGCTTCGCGCTGAAGGCCGCGGCGCTTATTGTGGTCCCTGCCCTGCTCGTCATTCTACAAAACGACCTGGGGACCGCCCTCGTCTTCTTCGGACTCGTGCC
The DNA here is from genome assembly GCA_913055845.1 of uncultured Bacteroidota bacterium. Classification (GTDB taxonomy): domain Bacteria; phylum Bacteroidota; class Rhodothermia; order Rhodothermales; family Salinibacteraceae; genus Salinibacter. The sequence continues at coordinate 22,124 of CAJXKO010000034.1, forward strand.
CATCATGCTGTTTTGGAGCGGACTCTCGATCTCCGTAATTCTGCTGATGATCTCTCCGGCCATTGCCGGGTATCTCGCCCTCATTTCTACCCCGATCGCCCTCGGCTTTGCCGTCGTATTTACTGGGGCTCTCTGGTGGCATTCGGAACGGCGCTACATCGCCGGCCTCGCGGCTACATTCACGGGCGGGGTGACGGCTGTCATCTCGTTCGTGCTCAGCAAAATCCTCCAGCCCTACCAGGTGAAGCGACTGCTCTCCTTCACCAACCCCGGCGCCGAAGAATTTCGGCAGGGCGTGGGCTTTCACCTCGTACAATCGAAGGTGGCGCTGCAGTCCGGTGGGCTGTGGGGGACCGGCTTCATGCAGGGGCCGCAAACTCAGGGCGCATACGTGCCCGAACAGACGACCGACTTCATCTTCAGCGTGATCGCCGAGGAGTTTGGGCTGATCGGGTCGCTCGTGGTCCTGGGCCTGCTGGCCGCCCTACTCCTGCGCCTCATTAAGCTCGGGGCGGACGTGAAGCACCCCTTCGGCAGCATCGTGGCCGCGGGGGCCGTGGGAGTCTACCTGATCCACATCTTCATCAATGTCGGGATGGTCACCGGCATACTCCCCGTGATTGGACTTCCGCTCCCCTTCCTGTCCTACGGCGGATCGGCGATGCTCGCTCAGACGGCGCTCTTAGGCATCGTGCTGAATACGCACATGCGACGCGAAGACCTCTCGATCTACGGATACTGAGTGAGCCACAAAACCCAATACGCCCCATAAACAAACGGCCCCAGGAAGGCGGGCTCCCACCGGGCCCGCCCCCCTGAGACCGTTGTTGGTGCGCGGCGACCGCAAACCGCGCCCCGTTTACGCTCCCCCGAAGACAACTCGTATATGGGGCGTTCTGTGCGGAGCCTGCGCCTCCCCTCCCCCCGGAGACAGCCCTTATCCGCCTGCCTCCGGGTAGGAGTTTCCGCTCGCCATCGCAGTGACCAGCGGGACAAATTAATATCCTGAGCGTGTCGGCCAGTCGTACGGCTACGACGCGACCGGCTCGGCGTCTTCCGTCTCCGTCGACGGCTGGCCATCGTGCCCCGTCGTAAATTCGGGGTAGGCCTCCACGTCGTGCTCCAGTCGATCGAGTCCCAGGGCCTCTTTTTCCCCGTTGAGCCGGATGCCCCCCATAAGGGCATCGGCCAGCGAGAAGACGAGGTAACTCATGGGGAAGGTCCACAGAAAGGCCGCCGCGACTCCCACGAACTGAACGCCAAGTTGGGACAAGCTAAATCCAGCTGAGTTGAACAGGCCCGCGGCGATTGTCCCCCAAGCCCCCGCCAGGCCGTGCACCGCGATGGCGCCCACCGGATCGTCCACGTACCACTCCAGAAAGCGGGTCCCGTAGACCACCACGAGGCCCGCGATCGCGCCGGTCAGGATCGCATACGGGGGCGTGAGGGCGGCGCACCCGGCCGTGATGCCGACGAGCCCGCCCAGCACGCCGTTCAGGGTCATCGTGGCGTCCGGGGTGCCGCCGTCAATCCAGGTGATGGCCATGGCCGCCGCCGCACCCGCTCCGGCCGCGACGAACGTGTTCATCGCAATCTTGGCGATGGCCGTGGAGCCGGCGGTCGTGGAGCCCGCATTAAAGCCAAACCACCCCAGCCACAGGATGAAAACGCCGAGGGCTGCGAGGGGGAGGCTATGCCCCGGAATGTCGCGCGGGGTGCCGTCCTCCGCGTACTTGCTGACGCGGGGGCCTACGACCAGCGCCCCCGCCAGGGCCGCCCAGCCGCCCACGCTGTGCACGACAGTGGAGCCGGCGAAGTCGATGAAGCCGAGCGCCTCCAGCCAGCCGCTGCCGTTGAAGAGGCCGCCCCACGCCCAGGCCCCGAAGACCGGATAGATCAGCCCCGTGATCGTGACCGAGAAGATCAGGTACCCACTAAACTTGATCCGCTCGGCCACCGCCCCCGACACAATGGTGGCCGCCGTGGCCGCAAAGACCGCCTGGAAAAAGTAGAACGCGTAGACCCAGGTCTGCGGCTGATCGCCCGTGCCCGTCAGAAAAAAGCCGTCGGTGCCGATGAGGCCGCCCCAAGAGGTGCCGAACATCAGCCCGAAGCCGACCGCGAAGAACACCAGCGCCCCCGCCGAAGCGTCCATCACGTTCTTCATGATGATGTTCACCGCGTTCTTCGCCCGCGAGAAGCCGGACTCCAGCAGCGCGAAGCCCGCCTGCATGAAGAAGACCAGCGCCGCGGCCAGAATCGTCCAGACGTAATCCAGATTCGTCTGGGTCTGCTCGGCCGACTGCATCACCTCAGCGACATTCGCGGGATCCGAACCCGCCATGGCCTCCGCCCCGAACGGCACGAGAAGGACCCCCAGCGCAGAAAGAAGCAACGTGCGTGTGTGCATCCCCATATCTGCTATTTTTTGTGGTGGGAGCGTCGATGACGCCACTTACTCTATCAAAACTCCCCGATAACCACAAAAAATAACGCCTGACTGGAAGCGCTCCCAAGTCAACCGGAACCGCTTCCGAAATATCTTTTAACGAAATCACCACATTTCGCACACGATGCTCCGGGGGCACGCGGCCGTCACTGGCCGGCCGGCTCAGGGCGTTGCGTCGTCTCATCGGCCGATCCGTTGTCGCTCGGCTCGCCCACCGGGGCCGTTTTGCTATCGTCCCCCTGCACCGCCCGCGTGCGCTCCAGCTCCTCGCCCAGGTACGCCGACGTGTGCGTCCCGGTCTCCGCCAGCGCCTCGGGCGGGCCCTCGAACAGAATTTCGCCGCCCTCACGTCCCCCTTCCGGCCCCAGGTCGATGACGTGGTCGGCCTGCTTGATGACGTCCATGTTGTGCTCAATGACGATCACCGTGTTGCCGGCATCCACCAAGCCGTGCAACACGTTGAGGAGGTGCCGCACGTCCTCGAAGTGCATGCCGGTGGTGGGCTCGTCGAGGATGTAGACGGTGTCGCCCGTCCCCGGACGCGAGAGCTCCTTGGAGAGCTTCACACGCTGCGCCTCGCCCCCGCTCAGCGTGGTCGACGGCTGCCCGAGCGTCAGGTAGCCGAGCCCCACGGCGTCGAGCGTCTCGAGGGTGCGCACGAGCCGCGGCTGATTCTCAAAGAAGTCGAGCGCCTCGGCGACGGTCATATCGAGCACCTCGGCGATGTTCTTGCCCTTGTACTCCACCTCCAGCGTCTCGGGGCCGTAGCGCTGGCCGTCGCACTCGTCGCAGGTCACGTCCACGTCCGGCAAGAAATTCATCTCCAGCGTGACTTTGCCCGTCCCGCCGCACTTCTCGCAGCGGCCCGGATCGGTATTGAAGCTGAAGCGGCTTTTCGTGTAGCCCCGAATCTCGGCCTCCGGCAGCTTTGCGAAGAGGTTGCGCAGCGAGTCCATCAGCTTCGTGTAGGTGGCCGCGTTGGAGCGCGGCGTGCGGCCGATGGGCTGCTGGTCGATCTCGATCACCTTGTCGGCGTTGTCGAGCCCGTCGATCTGATCGTAGGGCAGGGGCACCGACTTGGCGTCGTGGTACGCGCGATGAAGGATGGGAAAGAGCGTCTGGTTGACGAGCGTGGACTTGCCGGAGCCGCTGACGCCCGTGACGCAGATGAGAGTGCCGAGCGGGATCTCTACGTCCTGCCCCTTCAGGTTGTGGCCGGTGGCGCCTTTGAGGACGAGGAAATCGCCGGTGCCCTCGCGGCGCTCGTCGGGAAGGGGGATGACGCGCTCGCCCTGCAGGTAGGCGGCGGTGAGGCTCTCGAAGTCGTAGTGGTCGCTGTCGTACGCGGCGGCCCGCTCGGCCACCTGCTGCCGCGCCACGCCGTTGTCCTCGATCTCGTACTCGATTTCCTCCTCGTGCGCCGCCCCATTGGTCTGCTCCGCCGGATCGACGGTGAGCACAGAGGGCGGCCCGGTGGTGATGACGTGTCCGCCGTGGATGCCGGCGCCGGGGCCGAGGTCGATCACGTGGTCGGCGGCCTCGATCATGTCGCGGTCGTGCTCCACCACGATCACCGAGTTACCGAGGTCGCGCAGGCTTTCGAGGCTCTGGAT
>CAJXKO010000035.1 GCA_913055845.1 uncultured Bacteroidota bacterium
GAGATGAAAGAGGCACAGGGCATAGAGAGTGGAGCCCTCTGGCGATCGGTGAGCAACCAAAACGCTGGCGAGCCCCTATCGGCGGATGGTATTTACAAGGCCGTTCAGCGAAATGCGAAGCGTGCTGGTCTTGGCTCGGTAAGTATCGACATGCTTCGGCGTTCGGGTTTACAGCTTGCGCTTGAGGGTGGAGCAGATCTACCAATGATTCAGGCACATGGCCGTTTTGCCAGCACCATTGGTGCTGCGAAGGTGACGCCTGAAGACCACCGGCAAGGGACACTTCAGAATAGCGCAGTGGAGTACATCGGTCTGGAGGTTTGACACCTTCGGGACGTCCTCACCACCCGGCAGTTCACAGTTTTAGCAGGCCCGATAGAAACGGGATCTAATAAACGTTATGTTGCGTTTTTGCGTGGCGATCCTTTTATTCGGGCTGCGCCGTATCGATATTGTTTTGATCGCCAGAACCGACCCGTCGCCTTTCGGCTTCCTGGATTTTCCTTTTTGATATGGCTTCTTCTGAATCTGCCTCTTCGTCGACACCTCAGGATCACGCCAGCAATACATCTACGGGTTCGGAAGTGCTGGCCCATCGCGGCAAAGAAAACCTTCCGTATAACGCACCTAGCGATGCGAGCTCGACCATTGACTCGGACCATATCTTGGTGCAGCGCTGGCTCGCTGAGAAAAGTTCGCGGACGCAGGACGAGTATGCACGCGATCTACAGCAGTTTGTCGATTTTGTCGACCTCCCATTCCGGTACGTCACACTCGGGCACCTGCAGGAATACCGCGAGCATCTCCAAGAACAGGGTTACGCCAAGTCATCAGAGAAGCGAAAACTCTCCGCCGTTAAGAGCCTCTTTACGTTCGGGACAAAGCTTCGCTACTTCGCGCATAACGTCGGAGCTGCCCTTTCAACCCCCTCCGTCCGGAACGACCGTGCGAAACGGATTCTCTCGGAAGCCGATCTGTGGGCTATTCTTCGAGACGAGAAGAATCTTCGTAACCACGTACTGCTGCGTCTCTTCTATGCCTCTGGGGGACGCGTCTCCGACGTCGAAGACCTCCGATGGGGCGACCTGAAAGACCGCCCGGATCTTGAGGGCCCAGATGGGCGCCCTGGCGGCCAAGTTACATTCTTTGGGAAAGGCGATAAGACACGTGCCGTGACACTATATAGCAAGGTGTGGAGCCTTATTCTTCGGTTGCACGAGGAAGAGCATACAAGCGGCCGTGGCGGAGCAGACGATCCGGTTTTTCGCTCACAAAAAGGCGGCCCCCTCTCCCGGTCTCAGATCTGGCGCGTCGTTAAACAGGCAGCGACGCGGGCTGGAGTCAAGCTCACCAAGAAGACTGATTCAGAGGGAGCTGTAAAACGGGATGAAGATGGGGAGCCGGTCATGACGTCTGAGGTCTCTCCCCACTGGTTCCGACACGCACACGCCTCACACGCCTTGCAAAAAGGAGCTGACCTCGAGCTCGTGCGTGAGACCCTCGGTCACGAGAGCATCGAAACCACTAAAACGTATCTCCACGCACAGCCAGGGAAGTCGTCGTCCTACTACGTAGACGAAGCGCCCGACTTCAACGGATAGGCTACAAGCTTTAAGGCATTCGAGCGAGGAGATCGAGCTGGTGTGCGATGTAAATTAGCTGCTCGGTTTCAATATGATGCCGCCGAGTGTTGATCCACTTCGAAAAGTTCGACTCCTCCAAGTCCGGGTGCCCCGTCAGTTCCTCCTCTATAAAATGAAGAATGTGGTGCAGAAAGTAGGCTTCATCGGAGGAATATCCGCTGGGCCCAGGAAAAACGCACCAGTCGGATCCGCCTACTTCTAAGAGCGACGCCCCGACATTTTGTAGGTGTCCGAGGAGCCGTCGTCCGCTGTGGGCTCCTTCGATCTCTCCCTGCCCTCCTCCCTCTTGCATACTTTCGTGGTAAAGCCGCTCCACCCGAGCGTCGAGCGATGGGTCCGTTGGAGGCTCAAACGCTGTTACACCGTCAAAGTGGATTGGGAGATACCAGAGCCCCCCCGCTTGCAGCGACGGACGAAGTACCTGAAGGGCACGCGGAATGTCCAAGAGGTCGAATAATGCCTGGGCCACGACCGCATCGTACGAAGAGCGTTCGTTGATATCGTAGAGGTCAGCCGTGACGAATCGAAGAGTTGCTTCCAGAGGTCCGTTGCTCCAGTGCTGCTCTTGCTCATTCCCGTTCTGAACAGAGGTTACTTGATATCCTCGTTCGGTAGCCCATGTCTGGAGTGCGGAAATTGCTGTGTTGACATTATTGGGGGCACGCTCAACGAAGGTGTAGTGTAGTGCCTCAGCATTCCGGGTTTCCAGAGCAGCAACGAGGCGCTGGACCGTGGCCCCTACTCCGCCTCCCACCTCTAGTATACGAAGCGACGAACCGCGAGAGAGCAAATCCTCCAGAAAGCAGGTCCAGACGCGTTGGTTAAGGGAGCGATCATCAATGGCCTTCTTCGCTGAAAGGTACTGCGGATAACTATACGCATCAGGTTCGGACACAAATTGGGAGTCGCGATTAAGGGAAAAATATCATGCCGAAAGGTCGGCGGTGTAAGAGGCCCAGGCACTCTCGTCCTCCCAGATTTTGACGGTTAAAGAGTCCATAGAGGTCGTGTTTAACTGATCACGAAGTGACGTGCAGAAGAGACGTGAGAAGTGCTCGATGCTCGGGTTTAAGCCTTCAAACTCAGGGAGATCATTGAGCGTTGTGTCTCGGTATCGCTCGACAAACTCATCGAGAGCCTCTTCTACGTCTACGATGTCAACAAGGTAGCCGTCGTCAGTGAGCTCAGTGCCCTCCAGTAGCACCTCTACCTCGAAGTGATGGGAGTGCCACTCGTTCTCTGGCCCACAGTTGGGCACGGTGAGGTAGTGCTGAGACACAAAATCTCGTCGAACCATCAACTGGTACATCGTTGGACTAAAATTAGTCAGGATGAGAAGTTCTAGTCGTAAACGATCACGGGTTGCAACGTAGAGGCATCGTCAGCAAGTTGCGTGTACAATGTGGCGGCCTCCTCGAGACGAAAACGATCGGAGATCAACTGGCGAGGAGAAAGCGTCCCAAGCAGGTCAAGAACAACCGACATTCGACGCCCTTTTGTCCAGCGGCCACGATAGTCAGGGTCGATCGTACTCACCTGACTAGAAATGATCCGCATCCGCGATCGGTGAAAATGCCCACCAAGCTTCAAAGGGGCCTGCTTGGTGCCGTACCAGGACCCAATGACGAGTCGTCCTCCAAACCCGGTTTGCGCTACGGCATCATTCAAGACGTGGGGCCGACCAGTCAGCTCGTAAACGAGATCCGCACGGTCGGGCGGGTCATCGGGAACGGTGCGTCCTGGGTCCGCTGAGGGGGCGCAAGTCTCCAGCGCCTGTGCGGACTCAAACGCCTGTGCTCCTCTCGACTCCGCCCGCTCACGACGGGACAAGACGGGCTCGACCACTTTCAGACGAGTTAGCGGATGGTTTGCGAGAAGTTGGGTTGTAAGAAGACCAACCACGCCCTGCCCAAAGACCACCACTGATTCTCCAATCATGGGGCGGCCGTCCATGACAAGGTTGACGGCCGTTTCAACCGACGGGATCAAGGTGGCGCCTTCAAGGTCCGTCCCTTCTGGGAGGGGGATGAGTGTATCAGGGGATGCGACGAAATGACTCACGTGGGGCTGGAACGCAAAAACGGAGGTTCCTATCCAAGCCTGATCCGCATCAGCCCCTACCCGTTCTACCTCTCCCACACAGGCGTAGCCGTAGGAAAGCGGATATGAGAAGTCACCCTGAAGGGCCTCAATCGATGAGTCGGCCTCAAGATGGCGTGGGACGTCACCTTGGTAGACCAACCGCTCGGTGCCAGGACTCACGGCCGAGTACTGCGTTCGGACGCGAACCTCGTCGGTATCAGGGACTGGCATGGGGTCAGTGACAACTTCCACCTCACCCGGAGCAGAGAATTGTACTCGGCGCCGAGTACTCATTGAAAATGGGCAGACAACTGGAAGTGCAACGGGGCATCAAGACTTAATCGGCCGATGGCCATACAGGATCGCCTTCCAAAACCAGATCCTGACCATACCAACGCTGCTGAATGTTGTCGAGACGAGGGTAGCAATCCTGCGCTGGTGAATCGGCATCCGGAGAAGAAGCTATTGCGTTAACGGCCGGTGTTCCCCCGACAAATATGGGGGCGACAGTCACAATGACGCGGTGAGCTCGCTCTCGACGTAGAAACGTAGTGAGTACCTGTCGCCCCCCTTCCACCATAACGCTTCCAATGTTGCGATTCCCAAGGGTCTCAAGTAAGGCATCGATGCAGATTCCGCCGTCGGGATCGCATGCAAGCTCCAAAACAGTTGCTCCGAGGTCTTCCAGGGTCTCACGACGATTCGTATTTGCGTCCGGACCTGTCAGAATCAGAGGATCAGGTCCCCCACATTCCAGAAGACGGGCATCGAACGGAAAACGAAGGGATGAGTCTAGAACGATGGGCACGGGGTGTTCACCATCTCCTTGACGAACGTTGAGACGGGGATCGTCCGAAAGGACAGTTCCGATTCCCACGAGGATGCCGTCATGGAGTGCACGTAGGCGATGGGTAAACCGTAGCGACTGCTCCCCACTGATAGGGAGTGGAGTTCCCGCCTCGGAAGCGATGGAACCGTCAAGGCTTTGCGCATAAGTAAGGGTGATAAACGGAGTCCCCTGTTCAGTGAAGTGGCGGTCGATTCGCTGGGCCAAGGCCCGAAGGGAACCCCCATGGGCATTGCTCTGGTGACCGTTTCTTGAGTCGAGATTCAGGATGTGCCGCATCCGTTGTACCTTCGTTTGGAGGTACTCAGCATTGTGGCGGTTCACATGGGGTTCGAGAGGGACACGCTGAACAATGTCAATGCCGTACTCGTCGAGGCTCTCGATCTTCTCAGGGTTGTTCGTCAAAAGTCGCACTGAGGAAACGTCCAGGTCCTCCAGGATGGTCGCGGCGATTGCGTAATCACGTTCGTCTGCACCGTGACCGAGCATTCGGTTCGCTTCCACCGTATCGTATCCTTCATCTTGGAGGTTGTAGGCCCGGAGCTTACTGAGCAAACCGATCCCCCTCCCTTCCTGACGAAGGTAGAGAATGATCCCCTGACCTTCTTCCGCGATGCGACGCATTGATGTGTCTAACTGCTCACCACAGTCGCAGCGGAGAGACCCCAAAACATCCCCTGTAAAGCATTCGGAATGCACCCGGACAAGAACGTTTTCCTCGTTCCGCACGTCGCCACACACAAGAGCGAGATGATCTTTGTCGTCCTGGGTGTTCTCATACAGGCTAAGTGAGAATTCACCATCCCCAGTAGGAATGCGGGCACTTGTGAGTCGCTGGACTGAAACAGTTTCCATGCCGACGCGACGCGGTTACACCGTTTAAACACGAAAAGAGACGCCGTACAAGTCTCGAGCTGAGTAAGACAGCGGAGTGTCATTAGCTCGTATACGACGTGAAATTGTTGGTTCGGAATGAGGGTCTACCGAATGTTGTTTCTGTGGACACGGTCTTTTACGCCTTCGGTACCTTGCTGTGTCCGACCGGATGATTAGGCTTCTTGCAATAACGGAGGTAAAAAGAACCCGGTTTCCTGTGAATAATAGCGGAATGCTTACCATTTCCGTACAGTAGTAGGGGCTTCCTTCGTGCAAAGCAAACGATTGTACGGGATTGAGAGTTGTTCTCCTCTACGTAAATAAAACAATCTCCTTCTCCAAACCACGAACGTAGCGCATGTCATTTCGTCCGATCGTCCTCGGGGCTTTGTACCCCGGCATTGATCGGGGCCTCAAAGCAGATCTATTGGCCACGCAGGCCCTGTCCGGAAGCGCCCTCCCCATCTGCACGTCACACGTGGTCGCGGGGAATGGAGTTGTCACTGATGTGCTAAACGTACCATCCGATACGGTATCGGCCCAACTGGAACATGTATTCAAGACCCAAAGTCCTACCAGCGCGAAGATTAGCATTATCGGGGCCTCTTCAACCGCTGATCGGGTCTTTGAGCACTTAGAGCAATTCGGAGGGCCCATCGTGTACGACCTCACCATCAGTGGGCCGAGTGGAGAAGACGTATTGGGACAACGAGGACTCGAGTCGGTCACAGATAAACTTAGCCTCGCCGACCTTGTGACGATCCGCCTCAACGACGCCTCCCTTGTGGCTGGAATGGAAATTCCCAGTCTCGATGACGCACAGGTAGCTGCACAGCGCATTGCTCAACAAGGCGCCAAACGAGTTTTAATTCGTTGCGGAAAGCTTCCCACGCATTTTTACGATCAAGAAACGAGCCCTCCTGACTACGCCCTGGATCTTTTTTACGATGGGGAGGATTTCGCCTTATTTGAAGCACCATACCTTTCGGGCCTGGACGACCACCACGGTGCCTCAAGCGGACTGCTTCTCCCCTTGCTCAAAAGCCTGGAAGCAAGGGAAGAGTTCGAACCCTCTCTCCAAAAAGCAAAAGCACGCGTATCAGAAGCTCTTCGTGAAGCTCAAGACAACCCGGATCAACACTCTTACACGTTTTACCACGCGCTTGAAAAAGAGCCTACCGTTTCGGAAGTACAGTGACTGTAAAGCGTTGACTGAGACGCAGATAATCCCCAATCCCTCTCCTAGCAGGCCGCAAGCCCATGACTGAGGATAAAAGTCCATCCAAGGCTACGATCTACGATGTTGCCGATCATGCCGGCGTGGCGATTTCTACCGTTTCTCGAGTGCTCAATGACTCTCAAGACGTAGCAGATGGGACTCGAGACAAAGTCCACCGTGCGATTCAGGAACTCCAGTTTCGCCCGAATCGAACGGCGAAGAGCCTTGCCGAGCACACCCGGAAGACGATCTCAGTAGCGGTTCCCACCTTCACGACCCCCTTCCATAACGAGCTGTTGAAGGGTGTTCGGGATCGCCTCGACGACGAAGACGTGGACATGCTTCTTTGTGACCTGGAGTGGGAAGCGCCCCAACGAACCCTACGCAACTTCCTTGAAGGCGGGGCAATGGATGGACTGTTACTGGTCGGCGTGACCGCCGATAACGAGCTGGCGGAGGAACTCAGCATGCTGGGTGCACCGGTTGTATTGGTGGGCACCCACCTCGACAACTTCGATTCGTTCTACTGGGAGGAAGAACCCGGAGCAAGGTTAGCGGTCGAGCACCTCCTCGAGCAAGGGTATTCACGCATTGGGATGATTACCACTCCCCACAACAACAGAATTCGGAACGCCCGCGTTGCTGGTTACCGACAGGCACTTGAGGAGGCCGGCATCGAATTCGACCCTGATCTGGTGGTTCACGGCCACACGCGGAAACACGACGGCTTCAGTGAAGAGTCCGGCTACGAAGCCATGCAGGATCTCTTTGCCCTGGACCAGCCAGTAGAGGCAGCATTTGCGAGTAGCGACGTTCAGGCCATTGGGGCCTGGCAAGCTCTTCGTGAAGAAGGGCTCGAAGTCCCCGATGACTTTGCTTTCGTCGGGTACGATGACATCAAGGTTAGTCGTTTCGTCGGACTCACGAGCGTGGCCCAGAACATGCACGACGTGGGCAATACCGCGACCGACTTGCTATTGAGCCGTCTAAAGAAGCAGGGACCGGAGGAGTATGTCTCACGACTTGTCGAGCCCCGGCTGCAGGTACGCAAGTCGAGCCAGCGCCGTTAGAAATAAGTCAGCATCAAGGATGACGCCCTCTCCCTCACCATCGCCAGGCGATTCACTTTTCTAACCGTGCTTGTCTCTATGGACAGAGCAGTGATCGAAGAACAACTTGAGCACACCCTGTCCCAAACCGCCTTCGACGATTTGGGGGAGCCGTACCACGGAAAGGTGCGGGATACGTATCGGCAGAATGGGCGCCTCATCCTGGTGACCAGTGATCGGATTTCGGCCTTCGATCACGTTCTCCCACAGACTATTCCACTGAAGGGTCAGATTCTTAACCAGACGGCGGTCTATTTTTTTGAGGCGACTGAGGACCTGGTCCCCAACCACGTTCTTGACGTACCCGACCCCAATGTCACGGTGGCTCGGAACTGCTCCCCCATTCCTATTGAGTTCGTTGTACGGGGGTGTCTTGCCGGACACGCTTGGCGGAAGTACGAGCAAGGGGTCCGCACCCTCTGTGGCCAGCCCCTCCCCAACAATCTCAGGGAAGGAGAAAAGCTTCCCACTCCCATTCTCACACCGACTACCAAAGCCGAAGAAGGCCACGACCAGGACGTCACCCCAGAGGAAGCCATCGCAAGCGCCGGAATTGATCGTGATACCTACGACCAACTGGCGGAGTGGTCCCTGTCACTGTTCCGGCGTGGATCCCAAATGGCTGAACAACAGGGACTTATCTTAGTCGACACCAAGTATGAGTTTGGGCATACACAAGCGGGTGATCTCGTCCTGATCGACGAGGTCCACACCCCTGATTCTTCTCGATACTACTATCAGGACGGCTACGAAGAGCGTCTTCGGGAAGGAAAACCACAACGCCAACTCTCGAAAGAGTTCGTTCGCGAGTGGCTGATGGACCACGGGTTTCAGGGAAAGTCCGGGCAGCAAATCCCTGATCTTCCCGACGAACTTCGGATACGTGTGACAGAGCGGTACGCCGAATTATACGAAAAGGTAACGGGTCGGACGTTTGAACCAGATACGCACCCAAGTCCCGAAGACCGTATCCGCGCGAATCTTTCAGAGTACATCTTGTCTTAGTCGCGGAAGACGATCCTGCGGCAAGTCAAAGCTGTGCGGGGCGCAGTTAAGACACTTCCTCTTCCGGGGTGGTATACATATCGGGCCGTCGGTCCTCCATTACGTCATTGTAGGCATTCAGTCGACGATCACGCGCTTTCGTCGGGTCGATGTTAACAATTCCAATCTCGTCGCAGTCGCGCGCGCCACGCTTGAGAATCGTTCCTGTTGGGTCGCAGACCTCACTCGTCCCGATGAAAGTAAGGGTCTCTCCGTCCTTCTCCTCCTCCCCATGCCGGTTCGCGGTAACAGTAAATAGGTGATTCTCACGGGCCCGAACTGGCATCGCATCGGGACAGTGCGGAAGGACGAGATTCGACGGATGAGCGATGATGTCTGCCCCCTGAAGGGCTAGAGTTCGGGCAGACTCCGGAAAGTACCAGTCGAAACAGACCATTAGTCCTAGGCGGACCGAGGTTTTCGCGCCACCCCGAACCTCAACGACCGGGAACCCAAGATCTCCGGGGGTGAAAAGCGCCTTTTCTTCGTAGTAGAGGTGGACCTTCCTGTATGTATCCAGGGTCCCGTCGGGTTGTACAGCGACGGCACTGTTAAAAATCCGCGGGCCGTCTTGCTCAGCAAGTCCCGCGACGAGGGTGGCATTGAGCGAAGAAGCCCAGTCCCGAAGAGCCGTGGTAGAACGCCCTCCTGGAATCGGCTCGGCGACCTGCGTCAAGTCCTCCTGCGAGTGAAAAAAGTACCCGGATGTGAATAGCTCCGGCAGGACAAGCAAATCCACCTCTAGTGAAGATAACCGTGCGTCGACGGCTTGTAGATTGGCGTCAACATCAAGGTAGGACGGTGAAAACTGTAGATAACCAACTTGCACGACGCACAAAAATCTACACAAGGTGACGCGATCCTTTACATTAGAAAAATTCGATGCCTCTCGGCCCCCACCGCAGGGCCCTCCAGCCACTTCGGAACGACACGGGGCCGAGACAAAGCATCGAATCACCCATATTGCCTCTTGAGCATGGAGGCGCAATGGATAGTATATAGTCTATTGGTCTGCTAGATGGAGATCAAGAAGAAATGCTCCATCTTCTTGGGAGCGATTATGATCCGTCCAGTGACCGGAGAGTCTGCTTGATCGCATCGAAGTCCGGCTGACGGCCCGCGTTATCAAGCACCTCGGTATACTGGACAGTCCGATCAGTGTCAACAACGAAAGCAGCACGTTTTGCGATTCGGTCTAGCTCCATCGGCGTGAAGTTCCGGGCATACTTTGCACCATACCGGGAGGCGACCTCAGCGTCATGATCGCTCAACAGGGGAAGGACGAGTTGCTCGACGGAATGAAACTCTGACAGTACAAACGGGGAGTCTGTCGATATCCCAACCACGTGCGCCTCTCCGTAGGAATCGAGGGTGTTGCTGACTTCATTCATCTCGTTCGTACAGACACTCGTAAATGCCCCGGGAAAGAAGAGAAGTACGACAGGCTGATCTAGGTGATCAGATAGCCTCCAGGGCTCCTGTTCGTGCGAGAAAAGCTTAAAGTCGGGTGCGCGATCGCCAACCGTAACCGAGGACTCAGTATCCGAAGAACTCATGGGGAGTGAAGGGGGGGTTATGAAGAGCGAGAAGCAGAAACGATGGTTTTACTCAAAGTGGATGGTGCGTACCGGCTCAACCCGAGCGGCCACCCGGGCGGGCACATACGCCGCCAGTCCGCAAAGGACAATGGTCACCGCCCCAACGAGAAGGAAGTCGAAAAGATTAAGCTCAATGGGGGCAGTTGTCATGTAGTAGGCCTCTGCCGGAAGTGAAATGAGCCCGAGGTGCTGCTGTAAGAGCGCGGCGGAGAGAGCGAGAATCGTCCCAATGCCGGTACCAACACCTCCGATAAGGAGTCCAAGCCCAAGAAAGAGCCGTTTCAGTGCACCGTCTGTGGTCCCTAGGCTCTTGAGAACGCCAATCTCTCGGGTCTTCTCCAAGATCAGCATGAGAAGCGTTCCGATAATGTTGAACGCTGCCACGAGGACAATGACCCCGATCACCAGAGGGATAATGCTCTGTTGGAGGTTTACCCACGCAAAAAGTCCAGCGTACTGCTGATAAATCGTTCGAGTCGAAATAGGAAACCCCATATGCGTCTCAATCTGGGCCGCCAAACTGTCAATACGAGAGGGATCCGCGACCGTCACATTGAAGCGACTCATAGACCCGGAAGAGACACCCCCGAGCCAACGTGCCGCACGCAAGCTTCCAAAAACATACACGTCGTCAATGTCCTTCAGCGAAGTGTTGTAGACTCCACGGATCCGAAACTGTTTGACACGGGGACGCTGCAGATTTGCCGTGCCTCCTCCCCCCTCCTGCAAAGCAAAAGCAGTAACCATTTGCCCCACGTCTAAGCCAAGTCGATCGGCCAACTCGCTCCCAACCACTAGTCCAGGATGCTCATCGTCCGACGAACGCAACTTGAAGTCTCCGTATTCGACTCGTTCTTGCAGGTAGGAAGGAGCTTGGTTCATGCCAAGCAATACCACCCCGTCTACAGCCTCTTCCGATTGGCGAAGGAGAACCGGCTGCTCTACGACGCCAGAGACACGTGAGACCCCGTCAAACCCCGCCAATTGCGCCTGGAGAGCCCCAGCATCCTCCAAGGGTGCACCCTGCACGTAGTTTGTTACCTGAATGTGAGCCCCGAAGCCAACGATCTTATCTTCAATTTCGCGACTAAAGCCCCGAACGATCGCGAGGGCAAGCAAGAGAGCCGCAACCCCGAGCGCTACGCCCCCTATAGCTACATAGGTGATGAATCGTAAGAAGCTTTGTCCCTCCTTTTGTCCTTCCGCCCCCTTCAGGTAGCGCAGAGACATATACCGCTCAAATTGAAAAGGCACAGAGAGATCTCGGCAAGGATGGGAAGAAGCGGAAGGAAGTTGGTGAATCCGCAACTGAGGCAGTAGGGAGAAGATCCAGTACGGGAGTCCGTTCGAAGACGAACAAGGATCAACAAAAACACGTAACTTGACCTGGTAGACACAGCCAATCCCACCTCGTTTCGCCCAACCTTCTCTGGTCCCATGAACAACGCGTACCCCAAAACATCGCCCCCCGAGAACGAACCGGTCCGCTCGTACGCTCCTGGCTCTGAGGAGCGGCAGTCGGTACAACAGCGGCTTCGAGAACTCCGCAACCAAACCATCGAGATTCCAGCGTTCATTGGCGGTGAGCCGGTCTACCCTGGAGATACCTCCGACGTTGCCCCCCCCCATGACCATCAGCACCTTCTGGGACGAGTCCACCAGTCTGGACCTGAAGAGGTATCTGATGCCATCGACGCGGCCCAAGACGCAAAGGCTGAATGGGCGGCCATGGACTTCTCAGACCGAGCCGCGATTTTCCTACGTGCAGCCGAGCTAATTTCGGGCCCGTACCGGGACACTCTGAATGCCGCCACTATGCTTGGACAGGGCAAGAGCATCCATCAGGCGGAAATTGACGCCGCGTGCGAGCTCATCGACTTTCTGCGCTTCAATGTCCACTTCGCAGAACAAATTTACCGGGACCAGCCCAACGACGCACCGGGCATTCGGAACCAGATGCAATACCGGCCCCTGGAAGGCTTCGTCCTGGCCGTCACCCCCTTCAACTTCACCGCCATCCAGGGCAACCTGCCCACGGCCCCGGCGTTGATGGGCAACACGGTGCTGTGGAAACCTGCCTCCCGCTCCGTCTATTCCGCGTTTTTTACCTACAAGATTCTAGAAGAAGCCGGCCTTCCCCCCGGCGTCATTAACATGCTGCCCGCCGACGACGGCGCGGCGGTGGGGGGACCAGCCCTTGAGTCGGTGCATTTTGCCGGGCTTCACTTCACCGGTTCGGTAGGCACCTTCGACCACCTCTGGTCGGAGATCGGAGACAATCTTGATACGTACTGCACCTATCCCACCATCGTCGGAGAAACGGGGGGCAAAGACTTCATCGTGGCGCACTCGTCGGCCGACGTCGAGCAGGTCTCGACCGCGGTGGTGCGCGGGGCGTACGAGTACCAGGGACAGAAATGCTCGGCCGCCTCTCGCCTCTATATGCCCGAATCGCTCTGGCCCGACATTCGCGCAGAGATTTCCAATCAGCTCGACAACATCAGCGTGGGGCCGCCCGAGGACTTCAGCAACTTCCTCAACGCGGTGATCGACCGACGAGCTTTCGACAAGATTGTAAGCTATATTGAGCACGTGCGGGAGGCTGACAATGCCGAGATCATCTACGGAGGCAACTACGACGACTCCACCGGGTACTTCATTGAGCCGACTCTAGTTCGGGCCCACGATCCAAAGGAAAAGACCATGCGGGAAGAAATCTTCGGTCCGGTAACGACGGTCTACGTGTACCCTGACGAAGAATACGCCTCCACCCTTTCACTAGTGGATGAGACGTCCCCGTATGGACTCACGGGATCGATCTTTGCCCGTGACCGTGCTGCCATAAAGCTTGCCAGCGACGTACTGGAGCAGGCCGCCGGCAACTTTTACATCAACGACAAGCCCACGGGCGCCGTGGTTGGCCAGCAGCCCTTCGGCGGGGCGCGTCGGTCCGGCACCAACGACAAGGCCGGATCGGCGTACAACCTCATGCAGTGGGTCTCTCCCCGAGCCATCAAGGAGAACTTTGATCCGGCCAGCCACTACAGCTACGCTTGGAATCAGCCCGACGCAGTGGAACAGCCCACCGACTCGCGAACAGAAGCGGGCGACGGCGCAATGGCATAGGCACCCCTAGGAGTCGCGGGGCCATGATAGCGACGGCCTCGCGCCCGAAGCCCTGAAGCAACACGCTGAATACCCTGTCTTGCCGTGCTATACAGCGCCTGTGCCCACCGTTTTTGAAAGCGTCTACCATCCGGGCAAGAGCTCCTGGGGACTCGTCTACACTCGATTTCTCGCCCGGCCCCTGGGGGTATGCACGGTGCCCCTCATGATCGGCGCCACTACGTCCGCCCTCTTGGGCGAGCCCATCTGGGGCTACCTCGTGTGGGGACTGCCGTCCGCGGTGGCACTGGCCACCATGTGGACCCACTTTACGATCTCTCGAACCATTGCAGAAGTCGCGCTTCGCCCAGGACAAGCTGCCTTTCGAAGCATCTATGAGGTGCTCCGAGACAAGTCTCGAAGCTGGAATCCCGTTTTCAGTGTCCGGGTTACGACGTGGCACATAGAACTTTCAGTGGGCCGGACCACCCATATGCTCAAACCCGACGATTGGCCAGACTATAACAGGCTTAAGGAGGTTGCTCGGAAATCATTCCGTTCAGAAGCCGAGCGGGACGCTAGCTGAAGGGAGTTTGAGGCGAGTCGCTGTCCGGTTCGCAACAAAGGCTGTGTCCTCTGCTGTTGCCTTTGTTGGTCAAGGATTTCTGCCTATGCAATAACAGCAATTGTAGAATGCGGTTCACCCCGCGTATGGATTTCGGATAATAGCCGTGGCCTATGTCGAAACTCCAAGTTGACCCTGACGGCAATGTGCCGGTACGGGAGCAACTCGTCACCCAGCTCCGCTACTTGATTGCGAGTGGACATTTCAACGTCAACGAGACGCTTCCTTCCACCCGCACCCTTGGAGACCAACTCAACCTTTCCTTCCACACCGTTCGTAAGGCTTATCAGGAACTCGAAGACGAAGGGCTCCTCAGCTCTCAGGTAGGAAGCGGCTACACCGTCGAAGAGCGCACGCCACTAGCCAAAAGTGAGCGAATGGAGCGAGGAGCCAAGGTTGTGAATGATACCTTACAGCAACTCGTGGGCCTTGGGCTCAGTGACGCGGAAATCGAATCCCTCTTTCAAGAGCAAGCCACGTTGCTAGACCATGCTGGACTCGAGCGAAAGCTGATTGCTGTAGGGCCCCATGATGAAATAAACCGACTGTGCGCTCAACAGCTGAGTAGTGCCCTTCAAAAGACGGTGCTTCCCGTTCCCCTCTCCCAAATCGGACGGCACGAGGATGCAGATTTTGCCTTTTGTCCCTACCCGTACCTCACCGAGGTACTACAAACCCTCTCTCAGACCGATACGATGGGCTTTACGACCCATCTTCCGGCGGACGTCCTAGAACGCGTGGCTCGTCTACGAAATCACGAGACCCTCGGACTGGTGACACGTTATCGCGATACCATTCCCCCTCTTTCCGAAGACCTACGGACGGGGACCGCATACGGAGGACAGGTTATCGCCGCCTCTATCGACGAGGAGGCGGATCATCTGCAGGGCTTCGTAGAAAAAACCGACCTCCTTCTTGCCACACCGGCAAGTGAGCGTCGGTTGCGCCCCTATCTCGATGAATCAATACACGAGTTCAAGGAACTCCGAGTCCTTGTTAGCCGGGACTCGATCGATACCATTGCCGACGCCGTTCCCGCGTAGTCGACAGGCAGTCAATCAGTGCCTCGGACTGTCCCATTACCCGCTTGCGAGTCAGAAGGCGACGTCTCTGTTTCTACATCCTCCGCCGACGCAGCCACCCGTTCGTCTCCTTGTTCTTGGTCGGACTGGGAGTGTGGGGACGCCTCCGCGAGTTGCGGACGAGGATCTCGCGGCGACTGGAACCGCTGACCTTGCAACCAGGAGCGCTTCCCCCAAGCATCCTGGTCACGCACCACCGATACGTGAACATAGGGACGCTCGGCGTGCAACGAGACGCCCTCAATGTCCGATGTCTCCGCCTCCTCTTCTTCCTGATCCGGATACTTCACCCGGACGTGATAGATGCCCAGAAGCATCTTCAGGAACGTATCCTTCATAAGACGCAGATCCCGAAAAGTGAGATCGGTGTTGTCGAGTTGCCCATCATCGATCCGTTCACTGAAAATGAGATCGATCAAGTTCTCGAGCTGACGGGGTGATGGGTCGTCCAGGCTCCGACTAGCTGCCTCGATCGAGTCGGAAAGCATCAAGATGCCGGCCTCTTTCGAATCCGGCTTGGGTCCCGGATAACGAAACTCCGATTCAGGAATGTCCGGCTCTTCATCCTCGGCGTTGCTGATCGCCTTCTGATAAAAGTACTCGATCCGGGCCGTACCGTGGTGCATGGGAATAAACTTGAGCACCTGCTCGGGAAGACCCTCATTGCGACCCATCTCCAACCCCTCCTTCACGTGACTCGCAATGATCAGCGCACTCATTCGAGGCTTCAGGTCATCGTGTGGGCTCACCATCGTACGCTGATTCTCGACGAAATACTCTGGATTCTTCATTTTCCCGATGTCGTGATACAGGGCCCCTACGCGGGTGAGAAGGGTGTGTGCACCAATTCGATCGGCTGCAGCCTCGGCCAGGTTTGCCACCTGCAGGGAGTGGTTGAACGACCCTGGAGCACGGAGACTCAGGTTTTTCAGAAGGGTCCGGTTGGTGTCGGAAAGTTCGAGCAGAGTGAGGTCCGTCGTAATGTCGAAGATGCGCTCCACCCCCCACAAGAACAGCGACGACGTAACGGTGATAGCGGAAGCGACAGCGGCGTACGCCAGATCCGGAGCCACACGGCTGAGGGGAAGGTCAATGTAAAGCCAGGTAGCCGCAAGGACCAGCAAGTACCCAATAAACACCAGTCCCCCGCTCACGAAGAATTGGCCCCGGTTCTTTATATCCCGGACACTGAAAATCCCGAAGGCGCCAGCGAAGAAAGTTGCCAGTGTATATTCCAGGTCGAGCCCGAGCATTTGCCCCCCAGTAAACGCGAGGAGTAACGTACCGATGAGGGCAATGCGCGAATTGAAGATAATCGTGAAGAGTACTGAGGCCAACGCCACGGGAACGACGTATAGAGACCACGGCATCCGAATTGCGATCCCGTAGAGCACCACGATGAACCCTAGGATGACCGAAAGCAACACGAGATCCCGGGTACTGCCCCAAATTTGAGGCCGGAGAAGATACAGATAGAAGAAGAAAAACCCGAAGCCAAGAAGTGTGTAGAGGAACTCGCCTCCCACTTGCTTCCAGACAATACCGGGCCCAAACCGCTCACTGCGTGCCCGTTCGAGCGAGGTTAATTTCCGCTTGATCTCCTCAGTGACCAGCTCCCCCTGCCGGACGATGGGCTCCCCCACCTCAACCCCGCCCTGAATCGCCGTTACGTTGCGGGCACGGCGGTCCCGCTCTTGCATCGTGACCTCTCGCAAATAGGTGAGCGAAGGTTCAAAGATGGCCCGAAAGAACGAGTAAGCAATACGAGCATGCTCGCGATTTTCCAAGGTATCCTCAAGCCGCCCCTCCGCGTAATCGAAGGCTTCGTTCAAGCCATAGAGGCTGGTTTTATTGATCGAGCGCTGGGTCTGCTCTTGCTCGTTCCGGGCAATGATCTCGGAAGTGGACACTGAATCGCGTGGACGGTCAATTACCCCTGCACTCAATAGTTGGCCGCTGACCTGAAACGCAGAGTCCAAGAGCTGCCTGTAGAGACGCGGAGAGTCCTCCTGGATTTGACGAGAGGGAGAGGTAAGGTCTTGGACTTCCTGTACGTATTGGTCTGCTAGGTAGCCCCATTGCGAGTCGCTGAGGGTAACGAGGGCATTGCGGCGGCGGCGAATGTACTCTAATGAGTCTTGCCGGGCAACCTGCAGCTCATCTTGCTGCCGATGGTAGCGGTAACTGGCGTAGGCGTCGAGAATGCGATTCAATTGCCGCCGGAGCGTATCCCGGTTTTCTGAAAGTTCTTGCGGTGCATCCAACACCTCTTGGAAGTACGGAGGGGTGTTCTTGCGTACTGTGTCTCGACGGGCTTGAACCCGAGACTCATTGAGGTAAACGGGAAAGTTGAATGGAGCCGTAAGAGTGCCCTGTCGCCACGTGTCGCCCACCTCCACCGTGTGCTCGTAGAAATCCCCGCGTGGAAAGGCCGCGACCGTCAGGATCACCAGCCCAATGAACAGCCCTCCCCGTAAAAGCCATCGTTGCCATGCCGGCTCCTCCTCGGACCGATTCCCGCGTTCCAGATCGTCCCCGACAGGCGGGGGCGTCCGGGGTTTCCAACCAAGGATTTCAAGAAGGCCCATGATCGAGAGCACGACCAATGAGTGCACGACCCGGTGCGTAGCGAGGGGCCGCAGCGCAACAATGACAAGTCCTGAATGCGTGCACGGGCAGAGAGGATCCCCACTTACGGTGACACGCGCTACATACTGACCCCTTCTCCGGGCCCTCCTGGAATATGGCATAGGGCCCTGCAGGCCCCGCAGGGACTACCGACGCCCCTCAGATACGCCTTGCTCGAGGCTTTCAAGACTATCGGTGGGGAGCTCAGGGGGAGTGCCGTACGCCGTGTCCGGCGTAGCCGGAACCGATACAGAATTCGCCCGAAGGGTGTCGGCAAAGCGTTGGGCATCGGCCCGACGTATCACGACCCGGCCCTGCTCATCGGTCCTGGACACCGGGTACGGATGCTGCTCCAGGAGAAGACGGAAGCGATCGAGCTGATTTTGAAGTGTGATGCGGCGGGTAAACGGAAAGACCATCGCCTCCCCGACTTCAATCCAGTATGGACGCCGGAGATGATCGTCCTGCTGCACCCGGAGCTCTCGCACGTCCGAGGTGGCAAGAACAGTGACGTGGACGGTGTCCCCAAGAGAGAGATCGGCGAGTGGAGATTGTGGAGCCTGCGTGGTATCGACCGAGGTGGTCGCCTGAACCGTCTCCTGGGACGTATCGGGAACGGAATCCTGGACCGCCGAGGAGGCCTCAGTGCTTGATGAATACTCCGTGCCGCTAAAGTATACGGTGAACAGCACAGCACCCCCAAGCAACAATAGCAGTAGTACCACAATGAGGCCGATGCGGTAAGACCGTTGCGGCAAGTGGCCAGGGTCGGCGGAGGTCTCCGGTGAAGACTCAGTGTCGTCGTCCTCTTGCCCTTCTGCTCCAGATGAGGTTGGAGGACGAGACTCACTACCAGAGACTGCGTCGGATTCGCCTGCCTCGTTCGAGGAACGGTCGGAAGGCTGTGCGTCAGCCGCTTCCGGACTCGAGTTCCCCGACGGATCCTCAGAGTCTCCCTGCTCGGGCGAAGGAGAGGCACCGAGAAATCGGACTGCTAACTGATTCTGATAGTCTCCGTTCTGAGCCGCCCGCAGTAGGTCGGTCACATCATCTGGGGGAAGATCAATCGCCCCCGCATAAGCGCGCACGAAGGCCCGAAGATAGACCGGACCCAGTTTCGAGTCCTCGTAGAAGGATCCCGATTCGAACGCTTTAAGGTCAGAACGGGGAATTTGTGTTGCGTCGTGGATGTCCTCGATAGAGACCGCCCGATCCTCACGAATCTGACGGAGATCGCGGGCGAGGCGCCGCAGTGCAGTCGAGGCCGACTCATCGGACATGGGCATGGGAACGCTCGGTGCGGAGGCCCTAACGATATGCGCTCCAGCGTCGCTCCAGAGTGGGTGGGGATCGCCGCAAACCCGCAAACGAAAAGGCCGTTCCCCCGAGAACGGGAGGAACGGCCGAGAGGGGTCGGGACGGCGGGATTTGAACCCGCGACCTCATGTACCCCATACATGTGCGCTACCGAGCTGCGCCACGTCCCGAGCTTATGGAATCAGTTACTTGATATGGCAAAATGAAACAGAGGTTCTGGCAACAGAACCGATTCCAGTCCGGAATTCCTGTGAGTTCTCGAAGAAGGCACGACCGCCTCTTGTGCTCATGCACGTCCTCAGGCTGCTCGGCACAGACGTCCGCTGCGTGCCATGATACGCCCACTTTGCAGGTTCCTATAACACGGCGCTCCCAAAATACCCCCCCCAACCACAACCGCATCCGCATGCGCTTTGGGACAAGGGGCGTAAGGACCGAAGAAGCACTTCTTAGGAAGTCGCCGGGTGCTACATCCGTTCCATCTGAACTGGAGCACGTAGGGCAGAACGCACCTCCACCTCCCGATGAAGAGTGCGGTGAACGGGACACTTGTTCGCAATCTCTAACAGGCGATCTCGCTGCTCATCCGTCAGGTCGCCTCGAACCTCAATTTCCCGCTCAATTCGGTCAATCTTCCCGGTGTCGGTATCACAGTTTTCACAGTCGGCCGCGTGAACTTTCTCGTGTGAAAGCCGGACAATTGCTTCGTCGAGGGACCACTCTTTCCGGTCGGCGTACATTCGGAGGGTCATGCCCGTGCAACTGCCGAGGGCAGACAGGAGATAATCATACGGAGACGGTCCCGCATCGTCGCCCCCTACGTCCTCTGGCTCATCCGCCACTAAAGCGTGGGGCCCGGCCTGAATCTCCGTCCGGTAGGCCGTTCCCGTCCGAGTCGTAACCTGCCCCTCTGGCGTCTCTCGCGTGGAGCGAGAGCGGTCCACATATTTTTCCGCCCAGGCTCCAAGCACAACCCCTACGTACTCCGCATCGGCTTGGGTCGTAAGAAGGTGATCGGCATCGTCCAGCGAGACGAAGCTTTTTGGGTGCTTGGCCGCCTGGAAGATGCGACTCGCATTGTCGATCCCGACCGTTCGGTCGACCGGCGAATGGAACAAAAGCAGCGCCCGGCTCAATGTGTGGATCGTCTCCTCCATGCGCGTAGCGGCCAGGTCGTCGAGAAATTGCTTGCGGATGGTGAACGAACGGCCAGCCAGCGTAACACGGGCTTCTCCGGTTGCCTTAATGTCCTCGATGGAGTCATCCAGGAGGCGTGTGACATGCTCGGGATCGTAGGGTGCCCCAATGGTGGACACGGCCTGCACCGAGTCCAGCTCGTGAGCTGCCTGGAGAACGGCCGCGCCCCCCAGCGAGTGACCCACGAGAATTCGAGGGGCTTCGTACTCTCGGGCTAAAAAGTTCGCCGCAACGACCAGGTCGTCGATATTCGATGAGAAGTTGGTGTCGGCAAAGTCGCCTTCACTTTCTCCCAGACCCGTAAAGTCGAATCGGAGAACGGCAATTCCATGCCGATTGAGCGCCCGACTAATCGCCCCAACCGCACTCAAATCTTTGGAACAGGTGAAACAGTGGGCGAAGAGCGCATACGCACACGGCGACTCTCCCTTGGGGCGGTCAAGGCGCGCAGCCAGCGTGTCGCCCTGGGGATTCTCGAAGGTCAATTTTTCGAAGGACATAGATCAAAAAGGAGTTCCGAGGAACGCAGTGACAAACTTGGGCTGGAGGAGTCAAGATACAGGAGGAACCATGCTCAAGGCCTTGATGCGGGCTTGAGAGTGGTCTCGAAGGAAAACCGACGCGTATCGGTGGGATGGCCCCGATCAAAGGTGCGCTCAACGAACGTAAGCGTGCCAGACTGATGGAGGAGAAGAACGGTAGAAGCTCGGGTTCCGTATTTTTCCGTCGTAATGAATGGTGGGGACAGCATCCGCTCAGTATTTTTCCCAACTCCCGTTCGAGGAAGTTGATCGTCCGGGGCCGGACGTCGGTCGTCCAGAATGTCGAGAAGGCGATCCGTCGACACCTTTTCCTCCAAAACATTTCGCAAGCGGGCAGTGCCCCGTTCCACTTTCGGCCAGGGGTCGTCAAGTTGCGCGTTGCTCATCCCGTGGAGACCGGGCTCGACGAGTCGGGGGCATCCGTTCCGATTCGAAAAGTAGTACGTGTCCTTGGGGGTCCCTACGAGTAGGTTAAATCCGTTGTACCGATCTGCACGGGCACGGACCGACTCTACATACGAGCCCGGATCCGGCTCCTCGCGGAGAAACTCCGCCACGAGGTGTCCCCGAGAGGGCGCGTCGTCAAGGGCCGGGATTTGGTCTCGGACGTTGGTGACGGTCGCCCAGTATCCATGACGCGTGACGCCCAGCCACGTCCCCCCTGCTTTTTGGTCACGACCGGCCAGCACGTGGGGAGCGTCATCCCAAAAACCAGCCGGGCTTGTCGGACGGTCGTAGAACTCATCGCGGTTGCCCGCAAACACAAGCGGGTAGTCGGGATGAGCATTGTGGGCAAACAAAATGAGACACATGACGAAACGACCGTGTAGCAGATAGTATCACGGAAGCCCCCGGCGTTACGACATGCCCTTAGCGGGCACGCTTTTGTACCACGATTAAACGCGGAGATGCATCCGAGGGATTTAAGAAGTCGTACGACAGGGCCTGGTACTGGGCGTGTGGGAGTGCGGCGGCCCAGGCATGAACGGATCGTGTCTCCTCGGCTCCACCCTCGTGTCCGGGATATGCCACAAGGGTGATGGTCCCGCGAGGATGTAACAACTCAAGAGCCCCCCTCAAGGCCTCAAGGGTGGTCTCTGAACTCGTGATAACGTCGGGATCCCCTCCCGGCAGGTACCCAAGATTGAACATCACCGTCCCCACCGATTCACTCATCTCATCCGTCAGGCGGTCGGCCATCGTTTCGTGGCCAGCGTGCACAAGCTCCAAACAGTCTAGAAGCGCAGGATCAGTGTCCCGTACCCGTTTGCGGGTTGCGGCCAACGCCTCCATCTGAATGTCGAAGCCCATCACGCGACCTTCAGGGGCCACAGTCCGAAGCAAAAACAAGGTGTCGTGCCCGTTTCCGACGGTGGCGTCAATCGCGAACGCTCCCGATTCAAGGTGCGCCCCGGCAAAATGGTGGGCGGCTTCCAGGATAGACGGGAGGGACATGCGGGGACAAAAGATCCGAAGGGACTAGATGAGCGAGTAGAGATACTAACCCTGAAGCGACGAGTTCTTGGAGTACATAACCCAAGTTGCGTGTCATTCCGCACTCCGAGGCGGAATCTCGTCTGAACAGGCAGATTGGTCCATTGAGATTCTGGATCAAGTTCAGAATGACCATCTTCCGGGTAGGTCGCAACTTGGGTTACACACCCGCCGCAGACTCAAAGAACACAGAGATTTTTTTCTTTGCCAAGAACCCGCTGCACCGACTAGCGTGAGGTTTTATCCACTCTTTGCACTCAACCCGTCCCCTTTGATGGCTGTCGACGTTGCCCTTGGCTCGAGGAGCTACACGGTTCACTTTCAATCTCTGTCGTCGGTACCCGCACTCCTGAAGAAGACAGGTCTTCGTATCGGCCGGTGCCTTCTCGTTACCGACGAAAACGTAGCGTCTCACTACCGAACCCCTCTTGTCCGCGGGCTGAGCGACGCGGGCTGGACGGTCCGGCCGATCGTACTCCCCCCCGGCGAGCAGACCAAGTCTGCCGCGTGCCTCCACACGATCTATGACGACGCCCTAGAGTGGGGCCTCGATCGGGGCACCCCGGTGCTGGCCCTGGGTGGAGGGGTAATCGGAGACCTCGCCGGATTTGCCGCGGCCACCCTGCTCCGTGGACTTCCGCTGGTGCAACTTCCCACCTCCCTTCTGGCCCAAGTCGACGCCTCGGTTGGCGGCAAGACGGCCATCAATCACCCCACTGGCAAGAACCTAATCGGCGCTTTCTACCAGCCGGAGATCGTCTGTGCGGATCCGACGACGCTTGACACACTCCCAATGCGGGAGTACACGAGCGGCATGGCGGAAGTGGTAAAGCACGCACTGATTCAGGACCCGAAGCTGTTTGGGCAATTGGAGGAACATCTCGTTCCAGTGATGACCTACAAGGATCGCGCGATTGTGGCCTCCGTGATCGAACGGGCCGTGCAGGTGAAGGCCCACGTGGTAAGCGCCGACGAGCGCGAGGAGGGACACCGCGAAATCCTAAACTTCGGTCACACGTTCGCTCACGCCCTGGAGCGGGTGGCCGGCTATGGTGCCTTTACACACGGCGAAGCCGTCGCCCTCGGGATGCGGGCCGCGCTGTACCTTTCTCATAGGCGCCACCCACAGGCCCTGAGTCGAGATCGTCTAGACCATGTCATTGATGCCATTCCGGTGCAGGACGATCCATCCACAGTTCCGTTCCCCGATCTGTATGATGCCATGTCG
>CAJXKO010000036.1 GCA_913055845.1 uncultured Bacteroidota bacterium
CCTTTCCGGTGGCGGGATCGGATCACACCTCTAAGTAGCGAACGAACTCTTCCACGAGTTCCTCCAGTTCACCATCTTCTTCTCCAAAGGCCGCCACGACGTGGTAGCCGTGGTGTTCGAGCACGTGGCGCACGCGCGTGGTGTCCTTCACGTTCAGCTTGAGCGTAATCCGGATTTTTTCCGTCGAATGTTCGGGCAACTCCGAGGCCACGGCCAGCACCTTTGCCTCGTTCTGCTCAATCACGTGAATGAGCTTGGCGAGGGCGTAATCGCGGGAGTCGACCTCAAGGGCCAGGATGGCACCGCTCTGGCGGGTTGACAGCATCCGCGCAAACTGATCGAAGATGTCGTGGCGGCGAAGGACGCCCAGGTATTGCCCGGCCGTATCGGCCACTGGGATGGTGCTGAGATCGTGCTCGACCATCGTGCGCGCCGCGTCGAAGATGTGCGCGTCCGGCGGCACGCTCACCGGGCGGCCAATGAGCAGCGACTCGACGCTAGACTCGGGACCCTCCGCGTCCATGAGCCGCGACTCAGAAATAATGCCGGCGAGGCGTCCGTCTTCCTCCACGACCGGAAGGTGACGCACGTGGTGCTCCATGAGCAACCCGAGGGCCGCCTCCACCGAGTCGGTGGACTGGAGGGCAGGCGTGGCGGAATGAATGGCGTCGCGTACTTTCATGGCGGTCAGGACTTGAGGAGAGGGTGACGCAGCGGAGGACAAACTCGTCCTGCGGGGGCATGGGAGGCACCAACGCAAGGGTCGTGCCGGGGACAGATCCGCCGGAATTACAGGACCAGATCTTTCCTATTCCCCGGAATGTCGTGTCGGCGCGTCAGGCGTCTGTCACGGATGCCTCGTCCTCCACATCCCGGAGTGCGCCGAAGGGGGCCAGCGTTTCACGGAGGCGAGCATCGTTGCGTGGGGCCGCGCGGAAATGCATGCGCGCGACGGCCTGTGCGTCCTCCACTTCGCCGTTGAGCGACACGTCTGAAGCCCCGTTGTTGGCGTACAGGTAGTCTTCGTCGATGACGTCGGCCAGCTCATGCACCCGGGCGATGGCCTCCGGCTCACTGACCGGAATGTAGGCCAGTCGCTCCACGTAGTCCCGCTCGATGAGATCGAGCAGGTCCTCCTTCAACGTCTTCAGCCCGATGCCCCGGAGGGCCGAGATGAACACCGCGTTTGGGTGGTTGCGACGGAGGCGGCGGAGAAGCGTACGATCGTCGAGAGCGTCTATTTTGTTGAACACCGTGAGGGTCGGTTTGTCCCGTGCATCCAGGTCACCCAAGGTTTCGGAGACGACCTGCATTTGCTCCTCGTAGTTGCGGTGGGTAACGTCCACCACGTGGATCAACACGTCACTCTCGCGCACCTCATCGAGCGTGCTCTTAAAACTCTCGATGAGCCGGTGGGGAAGCTTGCGGATGAACCCGACCGTATCGGCCATGAGGACCTCCTTGTTCGAGTCGAGCTTCACGGTCCGGGTCGTGGCGTCGAGGGTCGCAAAGAGACGATCCTCAGCGAGCAGATCCTCGTCGGCCAGGGCGTTGAGAAGAGTCGATTTGCCCGCGTTGGTGTACCCCACGAGCGAGACAGTGGTGTAGCCCTCGCGCCCCTTCCGCTGAGTCGTACGCTGCCGGTCGATCTTGTCCAGCTTATCGCGTAGCTTCGCGATGCGCTTGTCGATGAGGCGGCGGTCCGTCTCAATCTGCGTCTCGCCGGGCCCCTTGGTGCCAATGCCGCCTTCCTGGCGGGAGAGGTGGGTCCACCGCCGCGTGAGCCGGGAGCGGAGGTACTCAAGTTGCGCGAGTTCGACCTGCGTCTTCGCCGCACGCGTCTGTGCCCGACTGGCAAAAATGTCGAGGATCAGACCAGAGCGGTCGAGCAGCTTGCAGTCAATTTGCTGCTCAATGTTCTTGACCTGAACGGGAGTGAGCTCGTCGTCGAAGATGACGAGGTCTGAGCCCCGCTGCTTGGTGAGGCGCGCCAGTTCGTTGACCTTGCCGGACCCAATGAAGGTAGCCGGATCAGGGCTGTTGAGCGACTGGGTAAGCCGGTCCGTCACGTCGGCCCCGGCGGTGCGGGCTAGGTGTTCTAGTTCATTCAGATGATCACGCACCTCCCAGCGCGACTGGCGGGGGGTAATGACCCCGACAATGATGGCGCTTTCTGCGTCTTCAGTTTTCTGTTCAGGGGTAAACAACGCGGCGGTAGGGCCTTTTTGAGGGAAAACTGTACGTGCGACGGCTGGAACGACCAAGGCGACGCGAGTCGCCCCGTGGTTCAACCAAACTGCATACGCTTATATTCATCGGCTCGTGCGGTTGTTGCACGGCAGATGGGAGCGTGGTCCCTGCCCTCGGCCAGTCTCCAGATTGCCGGACTCACGACAGGTCGATCTCGTCGCCCAGGCGGTCAAGCGCTTCCTTGTCGCCCGTTTCCATCTCGGGCACCGAAAAGCGCGACGCGAGTTTACGCTCCATCACATCCCGGACGGGGCCCCTGTACGCCGAGGGCACAGGAAGATCAAAACGGCGGCGCTCTCCCGCCTCATTGCGGTAGAGGAACACCACATGGGGCCGTCCTTCACGCGTCGTGAGTGCGTAGTCGACGATGCCGCTCCACACCACGGTGTGGCCGTCCTGCCCCACCCCGACAGCAACGCCGTACTCGGTCACGACAACGGTTCGGCGCACCCAGGTCGCAACGGCCCAGAAAATGCCCCCAACCGGGTACCCAACAAGCATCGCCCCGGGCACCGAGCGCCCCGTCCACCAGGCATGCCCAAACCCAATTGCCACGAGCAGAAGGAACGCCCCCGGCCCGAGCGCCACCTGAAGGAGCGCACGCGGACGGTGCCAGGTGACCAGTGGGCGACGCAGACGCGTCCGGGCCGCCACGGCCGCGAGCATGGAAGTGGCCGCCACGCCGACGAAGGCCAACAGAACGACCCCGTGAAGCACCGACACGAAACCAGCGGTAGACGGCATTGCCTGTGAGTTCGTTGGTTGGGCGGGGGACAGAAACAGCAACTGCCCCTTTGCTGCGTTCTCTACGCAGACGCCGTCTCGGGCGTCCAGTGACGGGCTATCACCATCTCTGCTGCGAGGAAAATCAACGCTAAGACCAAAAACACGTTCCATATTTCGGTGCCGGCACGGCGGGTGCGAAGGGTCTCCGCAACCTCCTCGCCCCCCGATTCGGCAACTAGCTGTATGGGCATCCCCGTCGCCTTTTGGAGGGTTTCCGCGGCGGCCTCGGGCGAAGCGGCCTGTAGATTCGACTCGGGCGGGGCGACGTTGACGGCAATCCGCCGCACCCGGGTGGATCCGGCCTGTACGTCGTAGAGGCCGGGGGTCGTAAGTGACGCGTCAAGCTGCAAGAGGGTGGCGCCGAAGAGACTACGTTGCTCAGGCGTGACCTCAAGGCCATCCGGCCCCTGGAGGCGGAGCGACGCGTCGGGGGCCACACCCGTCACACGCAGTTCCGCCGGGCGGCCCGCCACCAGCTGCTCTCCGGACACAGAAGTGCTGGCAGACAGGTAGTAGACGGATCGGTACAGGAGCGGCACGAACAGGCCGCGCACGGGCAGGTCGCTCCAGGCGCGGGTGGGGGCCACCGCCATCAGGAGCAGTCGCCCACTGCCGTGGCGAACCTCATGGAGGAACGGCAGGCCGCTCGACAGCTCAATGAGTGTTTGTCCGGCCTGCCCCGAGGGACGGAAGTTCATGGTATGGTAGAGGTCCGGCTGCTCCACGGAGGCATCTTCGCGGCGACGCTCTTGGCTGAAGACCCCCTCGAAGAGCGGATGCGCGAGGTCCACCTGCCCGAACGACGCGACCGTACGGTTTGCCGAAAGCGAACCGCTAAAGCCCCGGAACGATCCCGCATTGAGCGCGCCAAACAAGGCGTTGTAGTCCTCAGAGCGCGCCTGTGCACTTGGAAATAGGAGCAGCCCGCCGCCGCGATCCACGTACCGGGTGAGGGCCTCCACCTCACCGCTCGACAGCGAGCGCGGTCCCACGAGGAGCACCGCATCGTACTGCCCGAGCTCCACGGAGGCCAGTTCCTGCTCCCGTATGGACGTGGCTCGCAGAGCAATGCGGTCCGCGATCATTTCGGACGAGAGGGCAAGGTCCACGTACTCGGTGCGCTGCCCGTTGCCCTGCACCCGAAGCACGCGCCGCTCTTCGGGCACGTGCAGCGTAAAGTGATGCCGGTCATCCACCGGGAAATCATCGTCCTCCGTCGCCACCGCCCCCCCTAACCATCCGCGCTCCTGAGGCGTCACCGTAAACGAGACCGTCGTCTCCAGGCCCGGCTCCAGCGTGGTCGTGGCCTGCGCTACGCGCTCGCCCGCCAGGTAGGCGCTGGCTACGTAGTCGGGAAGCGTCTCGGGACCATGGTTTACGAGCGTCGCCTCCAGTTGCACCGGCTGTCCCACTTCGGCGATCCGGCTGGTTACGGTGACATCAGTGATGCCGACGTTGGAGTGCGACCGGGTATCGACCGGAAGGACCTGCACCTGCACGTCCCCAGGCACTGCCGTGGCCACCGAGTCGCCCAGCGTGCTGGCCTGCAGGTCGCCTACCACGTAGACGACCGCCTGTGGGGCGTCCGTCTGTGTGGCCGCCTCCGCCGCCCCCGCAACGGCGTCCGCAAGCGAACTCGCCCCCGCCTGCGGCTCCAAGTCCGACAGCGCGTTCTGGGCCACCCCGACGTTCGAGACCGGCTCAGGCTCCCCCGCTCCCCCCTGGGCCGTAGGCCAGAGCACCACCTCATCGTTCGCCTCAACTGTCTCTAGCACCCCGCGCGCCATCCGCAGGGCCTGTGCCATGTACGTCCCCCCCTCCCCGTCCGCCGTCATCGAGAGCGAGTTGTCCACCACGAGGGCGTGGGTGGTGGGCGCCGAGCCGGCCATACCGCCCAGGTTGCTCGTCAATGTGGGCTGGGCGAAGGCCATGACCAGACAGGCGATGGCCAGCATGCGGAGCGCCAGGAG
Source organism: uncultured Bacteroidota bacterium (assembly GCA_913055845.1). Classification (GTDB taxonomy): domain Bacteria; phylum Bacteroidota; class Rhodothermia; order Rhodothermales; family Salinibacteraceae; genus Salinibacter. Next base: position 5,007 of record CAJXKO010000036.1, read on the forward strand.
CAGCCACTCCTTGATGCGGACCCGCTGCACGGCCGACTCTTGAAGCTCCTTGACGAAGGCCAGCGAGCTGAACTCGACCGTCTTGGGCTGGCGCAGGTTGAAGAGGTGCAGGAACAGCGGCACCGCCACCGCCGCCATAGCCAAAAGGGCAAACGGATTGAGAAAGGACACAGGACGGGAGAAGCCGGTCGAGAGACGACGCCAAGGGGCGGCTGCTACCGCCCGATACGGGGCGGCGTTCCTCCCCTCGAACCGACTCGGCCGGACACAAAGATGCCTCCCCCGCCCGAACGGCGAGGGAGGCATGGGCATCTACAAAACCGGAACGACACGGGACTACGGAAGGAGCACTGTGTCAATGCCGTGGATCACACCGTTGTCAACAACGACGTCCGCCGCCCCAACCGTCGCGCTTTCGTCGCCGGATCCCACAGTGACGGTCCCAGCACTCTCATCCCGAACGACCGTCACATCGGTCCCCTCCAGGGTCGGAACCGATGTCTCAGAGGAGGGCACATCCGTAGCGAGAAAGACGCTGTCCAGGACGTGGTGCTGAAGAATATCAGCGGCATTCGACGGAATCTCATCGCTTTCGACATTTCCGCTGTCATCCGCATCAAGCGCCGCTAGGAGCGCCTCGTTGGTGGGCGCGAAGATGGTGCGCCCATCGTTGGCCCCGGGTGCACGGAGGGCCTCGCCGAGGCCGGCCTCTTTGGCCAGCCGGGCGAAAATGGTAAATCGTGGCGTGAGAGTGGCCCGATCCACGGCATCAATGAGCAAACCGTCGACTACGTGCACCACCCCATTCCTGGCCTCCGCATCGACATTTGTCACCGCCGCTCGGTTCACCGTCACCCCATCGTCCACACCAATGGTGAGCGAATCTCCAGCGAGCGGGGCCACGGTCTGGCCGTCACTGAGTTGATCGGAGGTGACCGTCCCGGACACGGCGTGGTGCCGCACGACCTTCTCGATAACCTGCTGGTTGAGGGAGGGGTCAATGGGGGGCGTGAACGCCTCGTTGACGGGCGCGAAGACCGTAAAAGGACCGTCGCCGTCCAGAGTCTCCGTCAGACCGGCCTCCTGCACGGCTCCCTGCAGCGAGCTCAGGACCCGCACCTCCTGGATGTACTGCGCAATGGTGGGCGTCTGCGGATTCGAGTCGCCCAGGTCCTCGTCCGTGAAGGCGTCGCAGCCGGTGGTTACGAGGACCAGGGCAAGCAGCCCCGTGCCAAGGACGAGGCCTCGGCGAAAAAGCGTAGCGAAGTCGATCATCGCGAGAGCAAAGGTTCAATTCAAAATCAGGTGGGAACGGACCAACCATCGAGCGGCGGAGGTGCCCCCGCCGAGTGCGATTAGAGCGAGACCGTGAGCCGGCTATACACAAAGCGGCCGTTGAAGCCCATTGGGTGTGCCCGGTTGTACGGCAGGATGATGTCGAAGGTACCCTGCTGCGGGTCCAGGTCGGGGTAGTTGTCGAATAGGTTTCGGGCCCCAACGGCGACGTTGACCTGGTCGTTGAAGAGGTTGTAACCAATCTCGCCGCCGAAGACATACTCCGTCCCGAGCGTGAACTGGTCGGAGGGCGTGTCGTCGGCGTTGAGCAGTTCGCCGTAGCGAGCCCCGCGGAGCGTAAGGTCCACTGAGCCGGCCGTGAGCGAGGCGGTCAGCTTCGTGGTGGTTTCGGGGAGCGAGCCCTCCGTGAGCGCCCGTCGATCATCCGGGGCCAAGATCACCGAACCAAACTCCGCATCCAACCGCGTGGGGTTGCGAGGCCCACCCGTAATCTCGGTGTCGGTCCAGTTGAACGCGCCGCGCAGCTGTAACTGCACCCCATCCGTAAGCAGGGTTGCGTACTTAGCGGTGGCGTCGATGCCCTCTGTGTTCGTATCGATGGCGTTCGTGAAGAAGCTCGCGGAGGAGGCCCCAGTACCCTGCAGCACAGGACGGATGGCGTCGGATCCTGCCGAGCCCGGCGCTCCAAGATCGCCCGAGAGCGTGATCCGGTCGTCGATCTGGATGTTGAAGTAGTCGACCGAAAGTTGAAACCGCTCGAACGGTTTCAGGATGACCCCTCCGCTAAAGTTGACCGACCGCTCTTCTTCGAGGTCCGGAATGCCCAGCTCGTTGCCCACACCGCTATTGATCCGGAAGATGCCCGTCTGGACGGGCTGGTTGTTGATGAAGGTGGTCGACACCTTCGAGAAGAACTTCTGGGCCTGGTTTGGCGCGCGGTAGCCCGTCTGCGCCGTCCCGCGGAAGGCCAGCTGTGGAATGGGCTCAAAGCGCAGTGCCACCTTCCCATTCACGGTCGATCCGAAGTCGCTGTAGTTCTCAAATCGCCCCGCGATGTTCACCTGGAGCGGTTCAACGAGATCGGTCTGCAGGTCCACGTACGCCCCCACGTTGGTGCGCGTCTCGTCAACCTCCTGCTCAGGCCGGAAGCCGGGAAAGACCTGTGCCCCCTGCGCGGGCAGCCCACCGTTCTGGTTGATGTCCCAGGGGCCTCGGGCGTAGGACGCCTCCTCTCCCGCCTCCAGTTGGTAGTTATCGGCGCGGAAGAGGGCCCCAGCCGCCACGTTCAGCGGCGAGGCGAAGCCCACGTCGTAGCCCCGATCCACGTCCAACTGCACCACCGTTTGTTGGAGCTGCACGGCCCCGGCGTAGAACTCGGTCTGGTTGCCCGTCTGGGTGGGGCCGTTGCTGGCGTTGAGGGAGTTGGTGATGTTGTACTGAAAGTAGTTGAAGCCCGTCTGCGCGCTCACGTCGTAGTTCCACTCGTTGAGCATACCCCGCAGCCCCACGGCAATCGAACCGTCATTGATCGGGTTCTCAAAGTTGGGGAGGAAGCCCTCCGGCATAATCTGCGGCCAGTTGCCGTCGTCGGTGCCCTCGCGGTAGAAGCCCTGGCCTTTGCCCTTGCGGTAGCTGTATCCCCCAAACGCGTAGAGTTCGGTCGGCTGGTCCGCCTCGACGTTGGCGATGGGGTAGGCCCCGTTCGCCCAAAACAGCAGGTTTTCCGAGCGCCCGTCGCCCCAGTGAAAGGCCGGCTGCTCCACCGAGTTGTTCTTGTCCACGATGTCGAAGAGCCCGTCACCGTCCGGATCGGCAATCTCATCGCCGCCCTGCCCCGCGGGACCTAAATTAAAGTCCGCTGGGCCAGCCCGGTTGGTGGGAGTACGGAGCCGATACTCACCGAAGAAATTCAGGAATCCCCCGTCGTCGCCCAGCTCTACGCCGAAGGAGGGGCGGACACTGTACGTGGTGCCGTCATTCGAGTACGGATCGGTAACGTAGCCCCCGATGCGCGTTTCCACCGTCGGGTCGAGCGGCTCGTCCCTGAGGCGCAGATTTACAACCCCCGCAATGGCGTCGGAGCCATACTGTGAAGACGCCCCGTCGCGCAGCACCTCGATCCGTTCAATGGCGTTTGCCGGAATGGCGTTCAGGTCGATGGGGCTGGACCCGCCCGATACGCCAGCGCCTAGTCGGTTCACCAGGGCCGACTTGTGCCGTCGCTTGCCGTTGACCAGCACCAGTACCTGGTCGGGGCTCAGTCCACGCAGCGTAAAGGTGCGCAGGGCATCCATGCCGTCGGACAGCGTGTTCTGGGGAAAGTTGACCGACGGAGCACTCTGTTGAAGGATACGCCCCGTTTCGAACGCGCCGGACGTCTGGATTTCTTCGGACCCGTATACGTCCACGGGCACTGCCATGTCCTCCGCCGCTGCGTCACGGGCCCGCGACCCCACGGTGACGGTCACGCCCTCGCCCTGCAACGGAGCCCGCTCCAGTGCGAACCGACTTCGCGTAGTCGTGCCGGCATTCAACGTGACCTCTCGTTCGACGGCCTCGTACCCAACGAAGGTCACCCGAGCGGTATACGTCCCCGGCTCAATTCCCTCAATCGTGTAGCTTCCGTCGGGGCCCACCGCTGTGCCGTAGTCGGCGTCCATGAGAACAACATTCGCCCCGGGCAGTGGATTCCCGTTCGTATCCTCAACGCTCCCAGTAAGAGTGGCGCCCTGCTGCGCGAACGCTGTCCCCGCAGCGAGCAGAAGCCCTACGATGCTAGTCAGTAAAATGGAGGAGACGTAACGTATCGTCATGATAGGGGAGAGGTCGGCATCCAAAAGAGATCGACGAGCACACACGCAGCGGGAGGTGGGATAAAGACCCGCTGAAGGCTGCGTTACGATAGGGACAAGACCGGCAACTGTCAAGTCTCCCCCCGCCTGCACCCCGAAGTTTCCCGACCGCACCGACGGAAGAATTACCCAAGTGTAAATCACGGCGGGCCTAAAATCCGACCGCTGCGCCGGTCCCTCGGGGATCCGAGCCGCCGAAGAAGACACGGGACTGATCTGGACGCTCCGGATGCTTGACCCGTAGTCCCTGCGCCCGTCCCCACTGTGGGATGCCGCCGAATACCCCCATCGTAACGGGCCATCCTCGCGCCCGAAGATTCCACACTACGTCTTGGGGAAGCGTATTCTTTTCGTAGCTGAGCACCCGCGGCTTCCATTGGTGATGAATGCGCCCCGCCGCCACGGCCTGCTCGATGTCCATATCGTGGTCGATCACGTTCATGATCACCTGAAACGTGGTGGTGATGATCGTGGACCCCCCCGGGGCCCCGATGACAAGGAAGAGACGATCCTGGGGGTCCTCAACCACCGTGGGCGACATAGACGAGACCATACGACGGTCCGGCGCCACCAGATTGCGCTCCGTGCCCGAGAGACCGAACTGATTCGGCACGCCCGGCTTCAGCACAAAGTCGTTCATCTCGTTGTTCATGAAGAAGCCGGCCCCATCGATGACGACCTTCGAGCCGTAGCCGCTATTGAGCGTGGTGGTCACGCTCACGGCCATACCGCTGCTGTCGGCCACCGAATAATGGCTGGTTTCCATCGACTCGGACGCCAGCATGGGGCGGCCCGCCTTCACGGAGTCGCTGGGCGTAATCCGCAGCGAGTCGTACGACGCCATGCGTTGCCGCATGTAGTCCTTCTGGATGAGGCCCTGCGTGGGGACCTCCACGTGATCGGGGTCGCCAAGCCACTTGGCCCGGTCGGCAAAGGTGCGGCGCATCGCCTCGCCGATGTAGTGGACGGTGCGGCTGGAGTTGAATCCCATTTTCCCAATCGGCTTCCGCTCGGCCGCGTTCAGAAGCTGCGCAATGGCGACGCCACCGGAGGAGGGCGGCCCCATGGAGTGCACCTCGTAGCCCCGGTACGTCGTGCTCACTGGCTCGCGCTCCACCGCCTCGTACTCCGCAAGGTCCTGCTTATCGATAAGACCTCCATTCTCTGCGAACTGCTCCGCGATGAGTTCGGCGGTTTTGCCTTCGTAAAACCCAGCCGTGCCCTGCTCGCGAATGCGTACGAGCGTCTCGGCGAGATCCTCCTGCACAAAGCGCTCGCCGGCCCGGTACGGCTTCGTGGAGTCGCCCTTCGTAAAGTACTTCTTGGCCGACGGGAAGGCGGCGAAGTCCTGATACGCTTCGTTCAGGTCCGTCGCGAGGGCGTACGGCAGCGAAAAGCCGTCCCGCGCCAGCCGAATGGCCGGGGCCATGACGGTGGCGCGGTCGAGGGTGCCGTACTTGTCAAGGGCTTTGAGCAGGCCCGCGACCGTGCCGGGCACGCCGGAGGCAAGGTAGCCTCGCCGGCTCCGAGCACGCACGGCGTTGCCGTCCTCGTCCAAAAATCTCTCTTGCGTGGCGCCGCTAGGAGCATCCTCGCGGTGGTCGATGGTGGTCACGGAGCCGTCGGGCCGACGGATGACCATGAAGCCGCCGCCCCCAATGTTGCCGGCCCACGGGTGTACCACGGCCAGCGCAAACCCGGTGGCCACGGCCGCGTCCACTGCATTCCCCCCCTTCTTGAGCATCGCCACACCGGCCGCGGAGGCGCGCTTTTTGGCGGCCACCACCATTCCGTTTTCGGCGTACTTGGGGGTCGGTGTAGGAGCGGGCGACGTTGCTCGATCGCTGGGGGACGCCCCCGGATCGGCGGGAGCAGGTGCGATCGGGGTCCAGGCCGTAAGGCCCACGACGAATGCTGCGAGAAGGCACGCACGCCCAATGGTGCGCGCCTTTGCGAGGGGAAGCATAGCACAAGGGGGATGATGCGGAGACACGCGGACCCCAAAAGTAGAGGGGCCTTTCCCAAAAGGCAATCCCGTTCTCCATAGATGCCGACCTGGGGCTGTGCCTTCCTCCTCCCAAGGGCCCCTGGGAACCGAGAACACACTCAGAGATGTGATGAGAAAAATGGATGTTCTTGCCGCAGCCTGTTCTGCTCGTCGATATACGTCCGATGACTTCGTCGCCCCAACCGGCCCATCGGCTCCGTACTGCTGCTCGAGCGGCGCACACCTCGCCTGTGGCGGAGTTGCGGCGGCTGCTGTTGGGCCCGCTGGCCGCCCCCGATCGGCCTCTGCCCCACCACACCCTGCTGGCGGTGTGCCCCAACTCCAAGGCCGTGGCGCGGGCCGCTCTCCATGCGGCGCAGGACGCCCGTAGCCCCCTACTCTACGCGGCCACCCTGAACCAGGTCGACCGCGACGGCGGCTACACCGGCTGGACGCCCGAGGCCCTCGCGGCCTTCGTGAACGACGAACGGAAACGGCTGAACGTGGACGTGCCGGTCCTCCTGGGGCTTGACCACGGCGGCCCCTGGGCCAAGGACGCCCATCGCACCGCCGGCCTCGACACCGAAACGGCCCTGACCGAAACCAAGCGCTCCATTGAGGCGTGCGTGGCGGCCGGGTATGACCTACTGCACCTCGATCCCGCCGCAGGCCCGCCCGGTGCCGACACCCCCCTTCCCCTCGACACGCTGGTGGAGCGAACTGTCACGCTCCTACACCACGCCGAGACGGTGCGCCACGCGCAGGACCGAGGTCCCCTCGCCTACGAGGTGGGCAGCGACGACCCGCGCGGAGGGTTGCACAATGGGGACCGCCTGCGCGACTTCCTCCACCGCCTGCACACAGCCCTCAACGCCCACAACCTTCCGCCCCCCTCGTTCGTCGTGGGCGACCTGGGCACACGGCTTGATTCTGGGACCTTCGATCCCGAACAGGCCCAGGCACTGGTCGCGACGGCGGCCGAGTTTGATGCCCTCGTCAAGGGCCACTACACGGACGATGTTGAGACGCCTTGGGACTACCCCCTCAGTGGAGTGGGCGGGGCCAATGTGGGGCCGGGCCTGTCGGCCACGGAGGCCGCGGCGGTGCGGGAGCTGTCGGCCCTGGAGCAGCGGCTTGGCAAACAGTCTGGCATCGACGAGGCACTCCGGACGGCGGTGGTGGAGAGCGAGCGCTGGCGAAAGTGGCTCCGCCCCGACGAGCAGGGCTCAGCCTTCGCAGACCTGCCCGCCAGCAGGCAGCGCTGGCTCATCGACACCGGCAGCCGCTACGTGTGGAGCCATTCCCCTGTGGAGGCGGCGCGGGACCGGCTCTACGACCACGTGGCGCCATACCGCGACGCCGAGGCGTTTGTGCAGTGGCGAATCCAGACCGCCATCCTGCGTTACATGCACGCCTTCAATCTCGTCGGCCTCGCCGACAAGATGGCCAACCATCTCTCCGAAGAAAGCGCCTCTCCGTAACGTCTCCCCGATACACGCGGCCTTTCAGGGGGTGAACGCCCCGCCCCCTGAACGCCGCTACCGCTTCATGGCGAGGGTCACCCCGTCGGCCAAAGGGAGCATGGTGAGGTCCACCCGTTCGTCGTCGTGGAGCTTTTCGTTGAGGCGTTGAATGGCCCGCACGCTCTCGTCCTCCACGTCCGGATCGGCCACGCGCCCGTCCCGAAAGACGTTATCGAGCGCGATCACCCCACCGGGCCGCAGCAGCTCCAAGGACTGCTCGTAGTAGGTATCGTAACGCTCCTTGTCGGCGTCGATAAATGAGAAGTCGAACGTCCCGTCCTGTCCCTCGTCGAGCAAGGCTGAAAGGGTCTTATGGGCGGGAGCAATCCGGAGGTCAATGCGATCGGCCACGCCCGCCTCCGCCCAGTAGCGACGCGCCACCTGGGTGTACTCCTCACTCACATCACACGCCACGAGCGTGCCGGTCTTCGGAAGCTCTTGGGCCACCGCAAGTGCGCTGTACCCAGTAAAGACCCCGATCTCGAGCGTACGGCGCGCCCCAATGAGCCGGGCAAGGAACCGCAGAAACTGTCCTTGCTCCGGGGCAATCTGCATGTTAGACTTCGGGTGCTCGGCGGTCTCCGCCCGAAGACGGGTCATTACGTCCGGTTCACGGAGCGACACGGACAACAGGTACTCGTGGAGCGAGTCGGAGAGCCCGATGGACTGGTTCGACATGCGATTGGGGAGCGCTGAATGGACGGTGGAGAACGCGACGGCCCCGTGGGTACGGCGGGACCACGTTCTAGCACGCAGCGCGAAAACGTTCCAACCCACGCCCCCGAACGTTTCCCGAAACGGCAGGTACAGAACCAGACCGCTGGCTTGCGTTTCTCCGGTACGAATTGGTGGATTCCGCTCGTTTCTCCACGTCGTGCCACCCGCACTCCCTCACGCTCTGCCCTCCACAGCCGCCGATGAGCAGTCCGCAGATTCTCTGGGTCGACGACGAGATTGACCTGCTCCGCTCCCACGTCATGTTTTTGGAGGAGAAGGACTACGAGGTTTCGACCGTGGCCAACGGCGCCGACGCGGTGGACCTCGTGCGGCAACAGCCCTTCGACGTGGTCCTCCTCGATGAGCAGATGCCGGGCATGGAGGGCCTGGAGACGCTCGACGCCATCAAGGACGAACGGCCCGACGTGCCCGTGGTGCTGGTCACGAAGAGCGAGGAGGAGGACCTCATGGAGGCGGCCCTCGGCAACCAGATTAGCGACTATCTGACCAAGCCCGTCAATCCCAGCCAGATCCTCCTCACATGCAAGCGGCTGCTGGAGCAGTCGCAGATTCGACAAGAAACCCTTTCCCAACAGTACCTCCAGTCGTTCAACCAGATCTCTCAGGACCTTCGGCGCGGGCTCTCGGCCGAGGAATGGGTGGAGCTCTACCAGAAACTGGTGCAGTACGATCTGGAACTGACGGACGACGAGAATGCCCGCCGGATTTTTCAGGACCAGTTCGAGGAGGCCAACCGCGCGTTCGGCACGTTCGTGGAGGAGCACTATCCGGACTGGATTGCTCAGGTGGACAAACCGCCGGCCAATGGGCGACCCGTGCTGTCCCACGAAGTAGTGCCCGAATTTGTGTTGCCCGAGGCGGACGGCACCCCCGTCGTCTTCTTCGTAATCGACTGCCTACGATACGACCAGTGGCTGGAGCTTGCCAATCTCGTACGGCCGCACTACGAGGTGGATACGGACTTCTACATGAGCATCCTGCCCACAGCTACGCCTTACTCGCGCAACGCCATCTTCAGTGGCCTCCTGCCGGCGGATCTCGTGGATCGCTTTCCGAAGGCGTGGCAGACGAGCGAGGAAAATGAGCACAGCCGTAACCAGTACGAGGAGGCACTCCTTCATCATCAACTCGACCAGCACCACCGCGGCGACCTGAGCGTGCGCTACGATAAGCTCATCACGGGCGACGACGGGCAGAAGTTGGCCCAGGACGCCGCCAACCTCACGCAGCACGACCTGAGTGCGGTCGTCGTCAACTTTATCGACATTCTGGCACATAGCCGCTCGGAGTCGGACGTGCTCAAGGAGCTTGCGCCCGACGAGGAGGCGTACCGGGCCCTCACGCGCACCTGGTTCGAGCACTCCTGGCTCTACGACATGCTCCGGGCCCTGTCCGAAACCAACTGCACGGTGGTCCTCACCAGTGATCATGGCGCGATCCGCAGCCTCCAGTCGACCAAGGTGATTGGCGACCGCGAGACCTCCACGGCCCTCCGCTACAAATACGGCAATAACCTGAAATGCGACGCGGACGACGCCATCTTTGTACGCGAGCCGGAGCGGTTCGGCCTCCCCAGCTACGGCATGAACACGACCTACCTCCTCGCGAAAGAGGATTACTATTTTGTGTACCCTACCAACTTCCACCACTACGAGAAGCTCTACCGCGACACCCTGCAGCACGGCGGGGCGTCGATGGAGGAGATGATCCTACCGGTGGCGACGCTCAAGCCGAAAGCATAACTGTGAAGATGAACGGACTGCCCACACCCGGAACGGATGATGCGTGACGCGTGAAACGTGACGTACACGGAAAGAAGTTCAGGCATCACTCCTCACGTATTCACGCCCCCGCATGCCACCAACCGAGAACGACACGATCCAGGGCCTCCTCCCCTGCGCTACCGAATCGACTGAGGCGACGCTGGCGCTCGGGACCCGAGTCGCGGCGACGCTCGCCCCGGGCACCGTCCTCGCACTCTACGGCGATCTCGGGGCCGGAAAGACCCACTTCGTAAAAGGCATCGCGGAGGGCCTTGGCATCCCGCCCGCGGAGGTACGGAGCCCTACCTTCACGATTCTGTCTGTGTATGAGAACGGCGAGACGCCCCTCTACCACTTCGATGCCTACCGGGTGCAAAATCCCGACGAGTTCGTAGAGCTGGGCTTCGAGGAGTACGCCCGTGGCGACGGCATCACGTGCATCGAATGGGCCGACCGGATCCCCGACCTGCTCCCCCCCGACACGATCCACCTCCGGTTCCACCACGTCGCCCCGTCGGAGCGGCGAATTACGCTTGGCGCCCCAGACGCCGCCCTCCACTGACGCTGGCCCGAGGCGCCTCCCCACGACAACGCTCCCACCCTCAACGAAAACCCCGCATGTCCGACGCCCTCGACCTCCTGCTGGATTTACCGCAGTACGCCAACGTCGCCGACGACGCGTATGCGCCGGGGCTGGACCGGATGGAGAAGCTGGCCGACGCGCTCGGGAATCCGCACGAGACGCTCCGGGCCGTACACGTGGCGGGCACCAACGGAAAGGGCTCGACCGCCGCGATGACCGCGGCCATCGCCACCGCGGCGGGCCTGAAGACCGGCCTCCACACCTCCCCCCACCTCACGCATGTCACCCAGCGGATGCGGGTGAACGGCACGCCCGCCCCCGCCGACTGGCTGGGCGACACACTCGACCGGCACCGCGCCCTCATCGAAGAGGTGCGGCCCAGTTTCTTCGAGCTCACCGTGGCGCTTACCTTCCGGTACTTCGCGGAGCAGAACGTCGACCTCGCGGTGATCGAGGTGGGCCTAGGCGGGCGGCTCGACTCAACGAATGTCCTCCATCCAGCGCTGTCGGTCATCACGCACGTCGGCCTCGACCATACCGACCTGCTGGGCGATACCCTGGGCGCCATTGCCCGCGAGAAGGCGGGCATCATCAAGCCGGACACCCCCGTTCTGAGCGCCGTCACCCAGAACGAGGCCCAGGCCGCCATCGCGGAGGTGGCCACCGAGCAGAACGCCCCGCTCCACTGCCTCGACGACGAGGCCACCTGGACGACCCACCGGAGCGGACTCACGGGCAGCCGCTTCACGCTCACCACCCCGGCTCGTCGCTACGACCGCCTCTCTCTGTCGCTTGCTGGTCCCCATCAGCAGCGGAACGCCGCCCTGGCCGTGCGGGCCGCGGAACTCACGATTCTAAATGACACAGAGGACGACACGGCGGACGCGGCGGTGCGGGATGGCCTTGGCGACGTGCGGGGACACACGGGCTTTCACGGGCGTCTCGACGTGCTGCAGGAGGAGCCGCTCATCGTGGTCGACGTGGGGCACAATCCTCCGGCCATTGCCGCCGCCCTCGACACCGTGGCCCCAGGAGTCGCCGAACGCCGCGGCACGCTGCAGGTGTGTCTCAACGCGGTGCGTGGCAAACAGCTCGATGCGACGGCCCGCTTGCTCGCGGAACAGAACGCCGTCGTCACACCCATCCCCATCAACACCAAGCGCGCGATTCCGCCCGACGAGATTGCCGAGCGGCTCCGAGTGCAGGGCGTAACGACGAACGACCCGCGCCCTCTCGCCGATGCCCTTGACGCATTTCAGCGCACCGCTGCACCGGAGGACGCAATGCTTCTCATCGGTTCGCACAAGCTGGTGGACGTGTTGCCGGAGCCATTCCGGGCGTCCGACGATCACGATTGATACGCCCGGAGTTGGTCACAGGAATGCCGAATCGCAGCACGCCGACAACTGGCCCGCCCTGGAAGATAGCGTCCGTTCGGGCTCCTGGGGTCAATGCCAGTTCCCGATGGCATCCCTCCGAACGTCAAAAGTCGATCTGAAATCTCAGACTGAAGAAGTTTCCTGTACCATCCGCGTCCGTATTCCCCGCGGCATCTTCCACATTTGCGAACACATAATTCGCCATAATCCGGACGGACGGATTTAGGTACCAGTTGACGCCAAGGGCAACATTCTCCACCTCGCCCCCGGCAACCCCACTGTCGTTTAGATCCATAGTGGAGTACCGGGCGGCAATTTGCCAGGCCCCAAGCCCCCCAGTGTCACCCACCCGAGCGTTTTCGTTGGGCGTCACACGACCAAATTCCCCCCCGTCGTAGGGACGGTGTTCGCCCGTGAGGAAGTAGGATCCGGCCACGTACCAGGAACCAAACGTGGGGTCGGAACCGCCCGTGTCAAGGCCATATTCTTTCTGAAGGAACTCCGCATGGACGGAGAACGAGTTGTAGACCAGTGCCGATTCGAGACCGAACTGAGTGGTGCGTTCGGCGTCGAGCGGGCCTGTGTCCACGAAGTCGGGCGCGAGGTGCACCTCTGGTTCGTGTGCCTCCTCGGGCTGATCGGCGGGCGGAAGATCCGGGTCGATCGACGCCACCGATCCGGATGCACCGACGTGGACCAGCTTCCGGGTCCCGTCTCGGCTCCAGGGCACGTACGCCACCCGACCGGTTCCCTTGTAGTCCCCGTCCCCCTGCGATGTCCCGAGGGCGTCGTCGGCGGTATCCCGATAAAACCCGACCCCGTAACTCAGATCTCCCTCGGCTGCCTCCCCGCCGAGCCGAATTCCGAGGTCCCGCCCGCCAGTAAATTCCGTGAGCATGGGCCGAGCCATGAACGTCATGTATTTTGAGGAAGTGCGCTCTACGAGACTGAGGTCCTCCTTAAACTTGCCGACTCTGATGTTGGAGCGGGGCAACGGAAAAGGGAATTTCAGATACATGTCCGCAATGTCCGGGTCCCCCGCAAACTCAATCTGAAACTTGTATCCGACGTCATAGAGCGTTCCCTCAGTAAAGAGCCGCGCCCGCCGAAATTCAGTCCCGTCCTCCATGGATCCCGTTTCGACCTCAACGTCCTCATCAATGCCACCGGCCGTATAGTCAAACATGATTCGTCCGCCGATTCGCCCCTGGAAATCTCCGTCCGCAGATTCAAACCGGAGCTTCCCGCTGCCATCGGAGGTGTACAGGGTGAGCGTGTCTGAATCGTGCTGGATCGGGTCTTGGCGAGGAGCGCTCGTGTTCTTAAGGGGCGGGCCTCCGTGCTCCTGGGCGTGTACGCCTCCTTGAGTTGCATGATGCTGCGCGAAGAGGGCTGGTGGACTCAGAAGCACAATCGTCCCCATCAGAACCGACAGCAATCGACTTCCGACAGACATTTGGACAGCGGAATCCGTCACGGATTGTTCGGGCGCAACCATGATGGTCATCCCCCCTGAAGACCAGTGGATGAGAGAATACATGTGCACGTGGTCGTGAAGGCGCGGCTCGACGAGTTAACAATTTAGTAATTTGAAGAGACAGAACGAACACCCAAATCACAAACGAAACCCTGGTGATCCCCAGTATTCCCGAGCCTTTACAGTCGGTGCTCAGCCCCCCGCACGATAGATCTTGTGCGGGCGGAAGCCGTACGGCACCTCCACATGTCCCTAAACATCCACGCCCGCCGCATGCTTTTCCCCTCCGGCAACGACGAGGCTCCATTCGACGACGCCCCTCGCATTCTTCTCTTCACCGGCAAGGGCGGCACCGGAAAAACCACCTGTGCCGCCGCCACGGCATTGCGTGCGGCCCGAGACGGCAAAAAGACGCTCGTTCTCTCGTCGGACCCCGCTCACAGCCTCGCCGACGCGCTCGACCAGGAGCTCGGTCCCGAGGCCCGCGAGGTAACCGATCGCCTCTTCGCGCAGGAGGTGGACCTCTACTACTCCATGAAGAAGCACTGGGGCAACATGCGGGAGCTCATGCTCACGGTCTTCCGATGGCAGGGGGTCGACCAGATTGCCGCCGAGGAGCTCGCCGCCCTCCCGGGCATGAACGAGGGCTCGGTGCTACTCTGGCTCGAAGAGGCCGTGCGCGAGAAGGACTACGACCTTATTATTGTAGACAGTGCGCCCACGGGCGAGACGCTCACCCTTCTCACCCTGCCGCAGGTGACGCAGTGGTGGCTCGCCAAGGCATTTCCTTTCCAGAAGACCGCCGTCAAGTCCATCGGCTTTGGCGTGCGCAAGACGACCGGCATCCCGCTGGACAAGGGCTACGAGGAGCTGGAGGTGATTTTTGAGAAGTTGGAGCGGGTACAGACGGTGCTCGCCACGCCGTCGACGAGTTCGATCCGGCTCGTGGTGAACCCCGAAAAGATGGTGATCGAGGAGGCACGGCGGGCCTATACGTATCTGCAGCTCTACGGCTACGGCGTGGACAGCGTGATCGTGAACCGCGTGCTGCCGGAGGACCAGGTCCCCGAAAATTCCTTCTTTGAGGGCTACGTGCGGAGCCAACGCGAGTACCTGAAAGAAATTGACCAGAGCTTTCATCCTCTCCCCATCCTCCAGGTGCCGCACCTGGGCGAAGAGGTGTTCGGGCTCGACCGCCTGGCCCGCATTGGGGACGCGATGTATGGGGACCGGGACCCGACGGACGTGTTCTACGAGGAGCCGACTTTCAAGATTGAAGAGGACGGCGACGCGTACGTGCTGGAGTTGCGCCTCGCGTTCGCAGACGAAGAGGAACTCGATGTGCGCCAGGTGGGGGACCAACTGGTGGTGCAAGTGGCTAACCAGCGGTCCAACTACATCCTGCCCAACTTCTTAAACTATTACACCCTGACGGACGCTGCCTTGGAAGAGGGCTGGCTCCACGTCCGCTTCGCCCCGGACGCCGAAGAGAACTCCTAGCCTTCTTTCCCTCTTCCCACGCTCTCCTTCTCGCCTTCTCTCCCTTCCCCACTCTCACGCCACGAACCCGCCCGGGCCTTCTTCGTTGAGGGGATGTCCTCGTCTCCCCGTTCGCCTGACGGTTTCTGTCCATGTTTTTCCCGAACGCGCTCCTGAAGCAGCTCTACACGTTTGGCAGCCTCGAGAATACCGACAAGGGCGTCGAGTTTGCGCTGAAGAACCGCTTGAAGGACGCGACGCTCACCGAGCTTCTCAGGATCAAAATTAACGGAGAGCCAGTCCCCCGCGAGGAGGTTTGCATTTTCATGGGCGAGGGCGAAACGTACGCCGCCGACGAAATCTCGTCCGAGAACACCCTTGACTTCCCGCTGCGGCGTACCCTGCACGTGCGCACCCACCGCTCACCACTAGAGAAGGGCAAGCACCAGATCGAACTGAGCTTCCGTGCGCAACCCTTCGGCGAACTGAGCTTCTCGGTCGAGGACTCGATCTCGACACAGGACGAAACCTTGCAGCGGATCCCGCGCGACCCGGACGACAACTACAGCGCGGAAAGCATCGAGGACCGGCAGCAGTTTGTGGAGGACTATAGCGACACGTCGCTCGAGCACATTCCCCACTATTCGTTCGACCCGCACACGACGGAGGGGAACGTTGAGAACTTCACCGGCGTCGCCCAGATCCCGATTGGCTTTGCCGGGCCGCTCACTGTACGGGGCGAGCACGCACAGGACGATGTTCTGATCCCCCTCGCCACCTCAGAGGGGACGCTCGTTGCCTCTTATAATCGCGGCATGAAGGTGTGCAACCTGAGTGGAGGGGTGGAGGCTACCGTCATGGCCGATTCCATGCAGCGCGCCCCAGTGTTTGTATTCAACAGTGCCCGCGAGGCCCGCGACTTTACCCACTGGGTGGAGGATCACATGGATGAGATTCGTCAGGAGGCGGAGTCGACGTCTAGCGTGGCCGAGCTGCTGTACATCGACCAGTACCTGTCCAACCACTTCGCGTACCTGCGCTTCAACTACCGCACCGGTGACGCGGCGGGGCAGAACATGGTGGGCCGCGCCACTTTTGCTGCCTGCGGCTGGATCATGGACCAGTACCCCGAAGCGATCCAGAACTTCTACCTGGAGTCGAACTTTGCGACGGACAAGAAGGCCTCGCAGGTGAACGTGATGCGCACCCGCGGCAAGCGCGTGACCGCGGAGGCGACGATTGATCGGGAGACGCTCATCCAACACATGCGGGTGGAACCCGAGAACCTGCACCATCACTGGAACGTGTCGACAGTAGGGGCCTTTCTCTCCGGCGCCAACAACAACGGGGGCCACTCGCCGAACGCCATCACAGCTCTCTTCATTGCCACCGGACAAGACGTGGCCAACGTGTCGGAATCGTCGGCCGGCGTGCTCTACACCGACCTGACCGAGGACGGCGACCTTTACGTGTCACTCACCATTCCCTCACTCATCGTGGCCACGTACGGCGGCGGCACCGGACTCCCCACACAGCGCGAGTGCCTTGAGGTGATGGGGTGCTACGGCAAAGGAAAGGTGCACAAGTTCGCCGAGATCGTGGCAGCGGCCACCCTGGCCGGTGAGCTGTCGCTAGGAGCCGCCATCTCGTCCTCCGACTGGGTTTCCAGTCACGAGACCTACGGCCGCAATCGGTAACGGAGCACGAGGGGGCAACCGGCAGCGACCAGCGTCGCGGTGGCCCTCCTCTTCGCTCAACGATCAACCTCTCACGTTCCACCGTTCAACGCTGATGCTTGCGGCGCTCGAAATCGTCATCCCGGTTCTTTACGCCGTGTCCATCGTGGCGCTCACGGCGTACGGCGGCAACCTGCTGTGGCTGGCCCTGGTCCACGCCAACAACGAGACCTGCCGCGGCGGCCCCGTACCGGACCCCGAAGATCTTCCGTCCCCCGACGACTCGTGGCCCGTGGTGACGGTTCAGCTGCCCCTCTACAACGAGGCCGAGGTGGCCCGGCGTCTCATCGACGCTTGCGTGGAGCTCGACTATCCGCGGGACCGGCTCGAGATTCAGGTCCTCGATGACTCGACTGACGAGACGACCGAGCGGGTGGCCCGCCGCGTTGACTACTGGCAAAACCGCGGCGTCGACATCACCCACGTCCATCGCGACGACCGAACCGGCTACAAAGCCGGCGCCCTCGCCAACGGGCTGCGCCTAGCCCGGGGCGAACTGGTGGCGATTTTCGACGCCGACTTTGTGCCCAACGCGGACTTCCTGCGGCACATGGTGCCGCACTTTTTTGGGCACGAGGACCTGGGTATGGTGCAGGCGCGCTGGGGCCACATCAACCGCGACGACTCGCTGCTGACAAAGGTGCAGGCCTTCGGGCTCGACGCCCACTTTGCCATCGAACAGCGCGTGCGCGAACTGGCCGGCTGCTTTATGAACTTCAACGGCACGGCGGGCATCTGGCGACGTGCCTGTATCGAGGATGCGGGCGGGTGGGAGCACGACACCCTAACCGAGGACCTCGACCTCAGCTACCGGGCTCAGCTCCGCGCGTGGGAATTTAAGTACGTGCCTACCGTGGAGGCCCCGGCCGAGTTGCCCCCGGACATGAACGCTCTCCGCTCTCAACAATTCCGATGGGCGAAGGGCGGGGTGGAAACCGCCCTGAAACTGACCGGTCGCCTCTGGCGCTCGGCCCAATCTCTGCGCGTGAAGCTGGAAGGCACCTTTCATCTCACGGCCCACTTTGCCTTTCCCTTCATCCTGCTCGCCGCCCTCACGCATGCCCCACTACTGCTGTTGAAAGGACTCGGGCGCGGCCCAGGGGAAATCTACTTCGCCATCATGGGCTTCGGCCTGTTCGGCTTCGCCGGGTTTTTTCTCGCGCAGCTTTTTGCCCAACGTGCGCTCTACCCCGACTGGCTGCGCCGCTTCCAGCTCTTTCCTGCGTTCATGGCCGGCACGATGGGCCTCTCTCTGAGCAACACAAACGCTTTCTGGCAGGCCCTCCGCGGCACCGATACCGCGTTCATCCGCACGCCCAAGTACGGGGCCGCCTCGGACAACAGCTGGTGGAAGAGCCGCTACGCCATCGGCGAAGTGCCGCGGGTGGTGTGGGGCGAACTGGCCCTGGCCCTGTACTCAACGGCGGGCCTCGGCGTCACCATCGCCCTCGGCGAATGGGCGGCGGTGCCCTTCCAGGCCCTCTTTGCGCTCGGGTTCATCTTGGTGACCGCGTCGAGCCTACGCCAGGTCCTTACGGTGCGCCGGGATCAACCCGTGTCCGCCCCGGCCTCGTCCCCCGCCTCGTAGGCATGCCGCTTCTCTCACCAGGTAACAAATTCGTGGGCTGCCCATAGATCAGTCCCCGTTCCCCGGAGAGTCCTCGAGCATCTCACCATCCTCACGCCTGACGGC
>CAJXKO010000037.1 GCA_913055845.1 uncultured Bacteroidota bacterium
GTGCACGTCTCGGCCGTCATGAAGGAGCCGAGCACCTACGAGCACGTCACACCCGAGGCCGTGGGCAACCGGCGGCGGGCGCTCGTGTCCGACCTCTCGGGCCGGAGCAACATCCGGTACAAGGCCGAGGAACTGGGCATCGATTTGGCGTCAGACGATGCAGCCCAGGCCGTCGAGCGGATCAAGGAACTGGAGCACCTCGGGTACGAGTTTCAGGGCGCGGAGGCGTCCTTCGAGCTCCTCCTCCGCACCATTCAGGACGAGGTGCCGGACTTCTTTGCACTGGACCGGATGCGCGTGTGGAGTGGGCAGGACGACGATGGCAAGCAGACCGTCGAGGCCTCCCTCGCCCTCACCGTGCAGGACGAGCGGACGCTGGCCGTCGCGGAAGGGAATGGTCCCGTCGACGCCCTCTCCAACGCCATGCGGAAAGGCCTCTGCCCGTTCTACCCTTCCCTCGACGCCGTTCGCCTCTCCGACTACAAGGTCCGGGTGCTCACGCCACAGGACGGCACGGCCGCCACGGTGCGCGTCCTCATCGAGCACAGCGACAGCGCGAGCACCTGGAACACCGTCGGCGTCTCCGAAAACATTCTCGACGCCAGTTGGCAGGCCCTGGCCGACGGCCTACGGTATTTTCTCTTCCACGCCGAGGCCCTCAAGGACGAGAACGATGCCTCCCTGGCGGCGGCATGACTCGGACTGCTGAGGGCTACGCCGGCACCGCCTCCGACTCCTCTGATGCCTCAAAGAGCTGGGGCTGTTCGAGGCTGGCCTTCACGTCCTGCTCCATCCGGCGCCGTACCGCGGCGCGCCACGCTCGCGTGAGGAGCTCGTAGTCGCGGGCCTGCCACTCGTCCGACACCCCCTCCATACACTTAAAACCGTACGCCACGGGCGAGAGGCTGGCCCGGGGAGCACTGGATAGTGTCAGCACGTGAGAGCGTCCCAAACCGAGCCGAAACTCCCCGTGGAGCTGCCCCAGCACGCAGTGCCGTCCGTCCTCCAGCTCCAGCGTGTCGGCATCGACACGGCGGTGCCAGCCGGGATCCATCTCATCGAGGTATTCGGCCCCCCGCTGTACCCGCTCGCGGACATTCTCTTCCGTAATCTGACGAGTGTGGCGGGCCTGCCACCAGTTCCAGAAGGAGTCAAGAAACGCCATCGTAGAACGAGATCGAGTCGGAAGGGATTGGATCATATCTTTACCACAAAATCCTCCTGGGGATCCCGCCTCCCTCTCATCGTCCTGGGAGGTCACATCATCGTTCCGCCGCCTTACGGGCGGCCATGGCAAGTTCGACAAGCGCCGAGCGGGCATCTTCGACGGTTCGGAGGGGAGTGTCGAACTCAATCCACACCGTTTTTGTCCCCCCGCCCAGCGTCACCTCGAGTTCGAAGCCCTCAGCCGCAATGTGTGTCATGCGCGCGGTGTCCACACCGGTCACGTCCGTGAAGACCTGCGCGTAGCGCACAAGGTCGTCGGCGTGCTCATCGTTCATGTGCGAGACAATGCGGGCTGCGTCCTCAGAGGAAAGAACACGATCATCGGTCATAGCGTGTGGGGACTGGTGCGAAAAAGAGAACGCTTCCTCTCAGTTCGAAACTCTCGTGGAGCAGGGAATCATTCTGGGCGCATTCCGTCCAAGAAACACCATTCGTCGTGTCGTTCCATAGCCCTCTGTTCTGTCATGTCCTACGAGGTCAACGACTTTCAAACCGACGTAATCGACGCGAGCGCGGAGGCCCCGGTGCTCGTCGATTTCTGGGCCTCCTGGTGTGGTCCCTGCCGCCAGCTTAGCCCGGTGCTGGAATCCCTGGCCGAAGAGGCCGAAGACTGGACGCTCGTGAAGGTCGACGTCGATGAAAACGGCGCGGCGGCCCAGCAGTATGGCGTGCGCGGGATTCCCGCCGTGAAGCTGTTCGTGGACGGGGAGGTGGCGGCCGAGTTCACGGGCGTCAAGCCCGAACATCAGATCCGCGACTGGCTCGATGAGAACCTGCCAAGCGAAGAAAAAACCCGCATCGAGCAGGCCAACGCCGCCCTTCAAGAGGGCGATCACGAGGAGGCCGAACATCTGCTCTGGCCGGTGCTGGAGGACAACCCGGATCACGACGAGGCGCAGGTGCTCATGGCCCGTGCCCTGTCATTCAAGGACCCGACGCGCGCAAGGGCACTCGCCGATGAGGCCACGGTGGCCGATCCTACACTGCGACAGATCCGCGATAGCGTCAAGACCATCGCCCGCCTCCAAGAACTGGCCGAGGACTCGTCGTCCCTCCCCGAAAACGGGGTGAAAGACACGTATGTGGCGGCCCTCGAAGCATTGAAGGATCAAAACTTGGAGACGGCCCTCCAACACTTCATCGACGTAGTACGCACGAACCGCGACTACGATGACGACGGGGCCCGCAAGGCTTGCGTCGCCCTCTTCACTCTGCTTGGGGAGAAGCACCCCATCACCCAGGAGCACCGCCGGACGTTCGACATGGCCCTCTATTGAGCCATTACGGGCTCGTCCTGCGCCCCATTGTCCCCGGCTGATCCTGGAGCGAGCCCTCGTTCCCGACAGGGGCACTGTCCCTAACCAACTGGCCTCCGGGTTCTCCCGACGGCGCCACAGGTGGAACATGCACAGCTAAGATTCACTGTCCATGTTCTGTTACAGGAGCCGGAAGCGAGGCAGGATCCAGCCCGGGAGAACGCTCCGCCGCTCCTCTCCTGAGGGGCCGTGCGGCGGGACTCGGTGTAACATTCCCAGTTCTGGCACACCGAAGGATCGTGGATTTGCGCCCGTGGCGGCGCACACCTCACAAAAAACGCAGGTGACGCTGCGACCGACGGCACCACCCTATCCGTCGCAGCACACCTGCGCTACACAATCTACAGCACAACAACGTACATTTAGATTATGCAAACCGTAACATCGAAACTGGCAGCCTTGATTGCAATCCTTTTTCTGACGGGGCTTGCCCTGCCAACCCCTAGTCAGGCCCAGTCCCCCATCGACATCGGCCTCCGTGGCGGCCTCACCCAGGCCACGTTCTACGGGGACGACGTGTCCTCCAACGACTTCCGCCCGGGCTTCACAGGAGGCGTCTTTCTGACGTACCAGGTCAATGAGGCCTTCTCGATTCAGCCAGAAGTGCTCTACTCCGTACGGGGTTCGAAGGAGTTGGACCTGGCCCCTACTACTGGCACGGAGGACCTGCGTGTACGGCAGGACATCATTGAGATTCCGGTGTTGTTTAAGCTGAGCGCCCCGCTTTCTCCAATTACCCCACGCTTGTTCGCTGGCCCCTCCCTCGGGTTCATTACCAACAGCGAGGTAGACGGCCAGGACGCCGATGACCGCTTTGGCGACGTCGACTTTGGCGGTGTCGTGGGAGGCGAAATTGCCTACGCCCTCAACGCCGGGGCCCTGTCGGAGATCGCCCTCGATGGACGCTACAACCTTGGCTTTGTCGACCTCGGCGACAGCGATGCCGTCGAGTCGGTCTCGAATAGTGCCTTCACCGGGACGCTGAGCCTGCGCTTTTCCCTTTAACCACGACGGTGCCGTTCGCGGCTTGGGGGCCGTCCCGTTTGACGGGGGCGGCCCCTTTCCATTCGGGCGAAACGTTGTCCGGGATCCCCTTTGTGCCTGCCCCCAGCAGATGTTCTTTCTGGAATCAGCGGAGCTGCCGCCCCAACTAACGCCCCCTTCCCCATGCCTTCCGTCCCCTCAGATCTCCCCGACAATGCTCAGCACGTCCACACCACCGAAATCGCAATCCGATGGGGCGACATGGACGCGGGCGGCCACGTGAACAACAGCCGCTTCTTCACCTACTTCGAGGAGGCACGGGTCGACTGGCTCGGGGCGGCGCTCAGCAGACCGCTGTTCCAGACATCGGGCCCAGTGCTCGCCGAAGCGTCGTGCGACTTTCAGCAGCCGCTCGTTCATCCAGCCACCCTCACGATTGACGTGTACGCCACGCCGGCCGGCCGTTCGAGCCTCAAAACCGCCTACGATGCCTTCCTTAAAGCGTCCGGCGACCGAGTGGCGGTCGGCACGGCGGTGCTCGTATGGGTGGACGTAGAAACAGGCGAGCCCGTGCCGGCGCCCGACCTGGGTCTTCAATCGTCGAAATAGGAGCATGGCACGTCCCCAAACGAACGTGTGCCTCCGGTAGACCAAAGGCCCCGCGGTCGCAGACAACGGCTAGTCGTCTGTCCTGAGCAGGTGATCCGGAATCTCTTCGGGTACGGTCCAGAGGTAGAGGGTCGCCCGGCCGGTCTTGTCCTTCCCCGCATCGACGGTCCGGTCCGGCTCCCAATCTCCCATCCGAAAGTCATGGGACACAATACGATCTCCCGGATCTAATTGTCGGAGCAGCTTCGGGCGCAACTTCACGTTGATCTCCGGCCAGAGGTACAGGGCCACGACCGTTGCGTCGCGGACGTCGGCGTCGAACAGGTCCTTCCGCCGAAACTCGACCTGGTCGGCGACGCCAGCGGCACGGGCCTGGCTCCGAGACTGAGCCACGAGGTCCGGATCGATCTCAATTCCAACCCCCCGCGCCCCAAACTCCTGCGCGGCAATGATGGGGATGCGCCCATCGCCACTTCCAAGATCGTACACGACATCGTCCGGGGTAACCCCGGCGACCTCCAGCATTCGGCGGGCGACACGTCGGTCGGTCGCCACGAAGGGGGCATCCTTCTGGCTGGTATCCACTGTAACCGGAGAGGGAGTCGGCGAGTCCTCCTGTGTGCTGTCCGGCTGAGCGAGGACGTTGCCCGGTGCCCCCAACACAACGAGCAGCCCTCCGATCAAGAGGAGATGAGCGAGGATGGTTGGTCGACGGAGGCGGGTGAGGGTCATGAGCGGGAAGGGAGAGGCGTCAGTAAACGGAGAGCGGCTCGGAAAGGCAGGGGCTTCAAGATGTACGAAAAGATGTCGTTTCCGACACGGCGGGAAGAAGATTCGGGCGTTGGAGATCCATGAGTCCCCTGCAAAGCGCGCTCACTCCCCAAGCCCTCCGAAAAAGGTGTAGGGGGCATGGGGCGATCGGAGGTGCTCAGCCGCTATTGTCACGGCCTGCCGCACCACCGGATGACTCGGAGCAAGCCCCGCGTAGAGGGATCCGTTCTGAAATGGCCCGACAGCCCGCACCAGAATCTCGGCCCCGAAGTGCACTGCTGCATCTCGGCGCTCTGCGTTGGTCCACAGCTCCCCCTCGGTGCCGGCGAGCGCATCGCGATAGGCCGTCAAAAATGCGTCTCGGTGGGCTGCCACGGCCTCCGCCGCATTCTCCGACGGGGCGCGGTGTTGCTGCATCCACAAATGAGCGAGCCAGTGCGCTACGTCCTGGAGCGGACGACCGTAGTGGGCCAGTTCCCAATCGATCAGCCGCAACCCGTCGCCCACCACGAGGACTGATGGGGGCCAGAGGTCGCCCATCGTGAGGCAGCGGCCCGGCTCTAGAAGCTCCTCGCCCAGCGACTCAGCGCGTCCCCCAAGCGTCGCCGCATCGTCCACGCCGCCGGTGCGCAGCATATCGGCCACGCCCCGGTACTGCACCGCGAGGCGTGTCTCCTGCATCGGGCGGTTGTCAAAGGCCTCCGCGTACCGATCGTCGGTGCAGGTCGTCGCGTGGAGACGCCCCAGAAAACGCCCGAGCCATCGTCCTTGTGTCGCGGCCATCTCTGCACGCACCCGCGGGGCCGCCGCACGCAGCCAACGGTCAAGCGAAGGCACCTCCCCGACATCCTCCATGATGACCACCGGGATCTCCTCGTTCACGTCGACCAGACGGGGTGCGCGCACCGTGGGCGTCGTCACGTCCGCGAGCGACCCGCCGGGTGAGAGGGCGTCCAGGCATCGGGCCTCGATCCGCAGGCGACTCGGATCGAGGG
Organism: uncultured Bacteroidota bacterium; assembly: GCA_913055845.1. GTDB lineage: Bacteria > Bacteroidota > Rhodothermia > Rhodothermales > Salinibacteraceae > Salinibacter. The sequence continues at coordinate 5,903 of CAJXKO010000037.1, forward strand.
GTGTGTCCGGGTCCGCGGCGATGTAGGGCGGGGCGTACTTCGCAATCAGCGAGCGGTTTGTCCCTGGCACGCGCCAGACGATATTCAAATTGCCTCCCGGCAGTCGCCGCGGCGTGCCGGTCGGGGCAAAGTTGGGAAGACGCGCAGCGACGTACCGCCGCACTCCGTCCGCGGTCTCGAACCGAGCGGTCGCCTTGGGGCTACTCATCATGCTCAAAGCGGTAGATCGTGTTTGGAAACGCAACCGTTTCCGCCTCCCGCAAAAACGCCATGACGATTCGTTCCTGCTCTTCGCGCGAGCGGTCCAGGGTGGACGACAGGGCCTCTTCCTCCGGCGGGTCGCGGTCGGGAATCGAATATTTGTGCCCCACCACGAGCCCGGCACACGGAATTTGTAGTTCGTTGGCGAGGACCACCTCCGGCGCGAGGGTCATGGAGTTCACCTGCGCACCGAGTCGTGGCCACGCCCGGTTCTCGGCCGATGTCTTGGAACGCGGCCCCTGGACATAGGCAAAGGTCACCGCGTCGGCCACGGGCGCCTCCACCTGTTTCGCCAAGTCGTGCACCTGTGCATTGACCGCCGACGCGAACGGACCCTCGTCGAACACGAGGTGCCCATGGCGGGCCGACGGCTCGGTGAACATGGTGCAGGCGGTGCCGTCGGGAAGACGATTGTCGAGCATCAGCAGATCGTCCACCAGCAACGGGCGATAGAGGGGCACGTCGGCGTCCAGTACCCCGACTGAGCTGGTGACGAGGAGCGCGCCGCACCCCACTGCCCGGAGCGCCGCGGCCTGGGCACGGTAGTCGATCTGGTTCGGGAGCAGCCGGTGCGGCAGATCGTGCCGGAAGAGAACATACGCCGGACGGTCGACTTCCCGGAGACGATACAGCGTCTGCGGCCCCCACTCCGTATCAATCTCCTCCGGCACCAGACTGAGCGCTTCCGGAAGGGAATCGGAAAAGGCGCTTCCGAGGATGGCGGCAACACTCATGGGAGTACAGACCTGGATGCGTGGAGGCAGGAGGGTGGAAGCATACACGATTGGGCCTTTGTGCTTCCTCGCACTTACGCCGCCATGCTTAAAATTCGTACCGCACACCGAACTGGAATTGCCGCGGCGGCCCGGCGTTTTTCTCTTCAATCTCGGAGCCCGGTCGTCCCACCTGAATCTGATTGCTCTGGGTGGCATTGTTGGCGAAGCCGCTCAGATTTTCCGTGTTGAACACGTTGAACACATCGGCGCGGGCCACCACGCGGCCGTTGAGGATCGGCCAGCCATACTGCACGCTGAGATCAAACTGCGTGGACCACGGCAGGCGGTCCCCGTTCCGCGAGGCGCCCGGGAAGCGGTCGCTGTTGCCCACGTAGGCGTCGCCGAACGAGCGGCCGTCGCCGTTCAGGTCGCGGGTGCCAAAGCATACCTCGTTGGCACTGCCTTCACCGGGCGCACAGGCGTTGGGGACCCTGTTGATCGGCTGGCCGCTCTGGAGCAGACTCGCCACCGTCACGCGGAGCCGATCGATCGGATAAACGGTGCCGACGGCACTGATAACGTGGCGTCGGTCGTTCACCGAGGGCCCCCACTCGTCCTCAAAGTCATTCGCATCTTCGGCCCGAAAGTTGATGTCATCGGTGTTGTTGCGGCGCGAGGAGAGCGTGTAGCTCAGCCGTCCGGAGTACCAGTCGTCGCCGCGCTCCTTCACGAGATTAAAGTTGGCCGCCCAGTAGCGCGCTTCCCCCTTCGTCTCCGTCATGATGATGCGCTGGGCCCCACCCGGACGCGGGTCGACCGGGCGCGTGGCGTTCGCTTCCTCCTCCGTTCGTACGAGATCAGCGGGCGTACGGGCAGGGTCGTTCTGCACCTCTCGCAGGTCTTCCTCCGTAATCTCGAACGGATCCGGGGCGTTCAGGTCGCGAATCCGGTACAAGTTGAAGGTTCGCGTATGAATGAGGTCGACGTACCCGAGCCACTCGCTCCCAAACTGCCGCTGGAGGCCCAGCGAGAACTGATGGGTCTCCGGATTCTCGTAGCCGTTGGGATTGAGAATCCGAAGTTCATTGCTTTGAATCTGACTTCGGTCCGCCTGCAGTTCCTCAGGGGTTGGCCCGTTGAGGTAGGACACACTGGACTCGTTTGCCACCAGGTTGCCCCGATGGGTCACCTCGTCAACGTCGGTGCCCGACGGCAGGATGCCCTTCTCCTTGAGCTCACGGAGCTGGGCTTTGAACCCGTCCGAGGTAGTGCTCTGCTGCAGTGCATCGCTGACGACGGAGTAGATGATCTTGTCGTAGAAGATCCCGTATCCGCCGCGCAGTGTGGTGCGCTCATCGAGCGAGTAGTTGAGGCTGAGACGGGGAGCGAGGTTGTCCCAGTCGCCGTTTTCCCGTCCACCACCGGCCTCCGTCAGGCTGTCGTAGTCGTACCGCAGCCCTGCCGTCACCGTCAGGCCCGCCCCCGGCGAGAACTGGTCCTCCAGGTACAGGCCAATGAGGTCCTGCCGCGTCCCAAACGTTGAGGGCCGTAGTTCCACCCCGTAGTTGGTGACGTTGAGTGCGCCCGGATCGACGTCCAGCGCCCCCGGCAGCTCAGAGGGCCGTAATCGCGGATCGAGGGAGGCATTCCGAAAGCGATCAAACTGTGAGGCGGTGAGCTGCACCGTATAGTTTCCGTCCGGATTACCGCCCCCTGTCAGGCTGTGGTCGGAAAGTAGAACATCGACCCCCGCCTTCAAGGTGTGGGTTCCAAGCTGGTACGTGGCTTTCTGTTGGGTCTGAATCGTGTGCTCCGCACTGTCAAACGCAAACCCCGGATGGCCGAGCACGGCCCGCGTTGTCCCCTCCGGATCCTGAACGGCAACCTGCGGCGTGTTCGGATTGACTGGATCGGCAAAGTCCCAGTTAAACCAGCTGTACTGCACGTTGCTCTCATACACGAGGTTGCCGCCGGTGTAGGTGTTTTGCAGCGCCACGTGCACCCCGTCGCGGCGCTGTGTATTGCCCGCACTGGCGAACGTAACACCGCCAGTAAGCCCCCCGCCCTGCCGATCGATGCGCACGCGATTGGCGTTCAGGCGCACCGTCGAGCGCCACTGGTCACTCCATCGATGGTCCACCCGTGCCGAGGCATAGGTGAACTCATTTTGGCCGTCAATCGTCGACTGGGCGCCCGGAGCATCGAGCAGATTGTCTTTCCAATCGGTCGTGTGCTCTACGTTCGCAAAAAAGAACGTTTGATCCTTGACGATGGGCCCGCCGATCGAGAAGCCCCCCTGATGGCGCTGAAAGCCATTCTTCACCTGATTGCCCGACAGGTCGCGCTGGGCAAGCTCCTCGCCGGCCTCATTCGTAAATTCGCCGTCGAGGGGCTGGCCCGGGCGCGTCAGGTAGAAGGCTTCCCCGCCCCATTCATTGCTGCCAGACTGCGTGGTGACGTTGAAGATGCCGTTCCCTGTACGGCCGTACTCGGCGGAATAGGTACTCGTAAGTACGGTCACGTCTTTTACCATGCCCGTGGGCACCTCAAACTGCGGCCCGCCCAAGAACTGCTCGTTGTTGTCCATCCCGTCGATGAGGTACTGCGTAAAAAGGCCGTTGCTGCCGTTAATGCTCACGTTGGGGGCCTCCGCAAAAAAACCTGTCGACGGCGTGACGTTGGGCAGACGATAGAGGCTTTGGGTGAAGTTGCGGCCTTCGACGGGGAGATCCTCCAGGGTGGCCGCCGACATGCTGGACGACACCTCTGCGTTCACGCGGTTCACGTCGGCCACGCCCTGAGCCCCCTCCACCACCACCTCGTCCATCTCAAACTCGGCCAGGGACTGGAGGAAGAGTGTGACGCTCCGCGTGACGTTGGACCGCAATTCTATGTCGGAGACACGAGCCGTGTAGTACTGGTCGGTTTCTTCTACAAACACCGTGTAGGCACCGGCGGTGGAGAGCCCGCCCCAGTGCGCAAGTCCTTGATCGTCGGTCCGTTGCGTGTCTTCGACACCAATGTCCTCATTCACGAGGTGGACGGTCACGCCTGAGACGGGCGTCTGCGCCTCGACGTTGATCGCACGGATTTCGAGGGCAGCCTGGGCGTGGGCGGTGGAGGCAATCCCTCCGACGCCGGGACATAAAAACGCGAGGAGCGTGAAAACGGTGAGTGAGCAAAGTCGAAGATCAAGAGCGTCGGTACGTACAGTCATGGCAAGCCAGCAGGGGGATTACGGAGGCATCACCTCCAACTCGAACGGGACCTTCCCCCGCACGGCCCGCATGCGAACCTCCGTCCCGTACGCGTCTGATGTACGGGAGAAATGAGCATGCAGGTGGCGGGAGCGCGAGGAGATACGGAGCGCTCACTCAGACAGAAGAGCGCTCGTCAAGCGAGGGCTCCAATACGACAGGGAGCAATCGCTGAGGGACACGGCGCACTGAGGACCGCCCCGTTAACTACTCACGGATCGGCGGGGCGTCATCCCACGCGAGTGCTCGTCAGAGATGAGGGCGGCGCCCGGGAGCGACGCCTCAGGGCTGGGCGCATCGATCGTCCCCACTGGGGGCGCGCCTCCTGGTGAGCACTGCCCAGGACGTGACGGAGGTGCGCGACCAGCGCGCTCGCGGAAGACGGTGGGCGGCGCAGCAGGCGACGGAGCTCCTCCGGGCTGTTTACGTCGTCTCGCGGAGCGAGCAAGACGGGGAGGGTTCCCGCTGTATCAGCGAGGTGGCAACGAAGCGCCGCGAGCAGGGCGGGCGTTTGCCAGGGAAGTGCCGCAAAGACCTGCCGGTCGAATTGCGACCGGGTCATCCCAATCAGGTACGTGCCTTCGTCGTCAGGGGTGGGGCCCAAAACCGGGCATCCCGCCTCCAACCGTGCCTCGACCGACTCCCAATCCACCTCGTGCAAGCTTGGGCAGTCGCTGCCCACAGCGACGACGCGGTCGTACCCCTCCGCAAACGCATCGGCCACGGCGTTGGCGAGGCGCGTCCCAAACGAGTCGCCCCGCTGTTGGGCGTCGGTGACCTCCAGGACGGGGAACGGGCTCTCCGCAGCCGCCTGCCGCGTGTGCTCGTAGAAGGCCTCGGCGACCTGTCGGCTTTTGGCGTGGTCCCGCCGCACGAACCATTTGTTCTGCCACTCCCGCTCGGGGCGATGACTGAAGAACAAAATGGCCGTCCGGTCTTCAGGCATCTCGAGGACGGTTTGTCGTTGACGGAAGATTCGAGGACGCGCAGCTGAACGGGTTCCCGTGCTTTGGCCACCCGTAGACGTTTGTGCAGTGTCCCGTCCCGACCATTCGTTACACCCCACGTGTGATCATTTCGCAAACCTTCCCTTCGCTCCTTTCTTCCCCCTATGCCTGCACGCGTTCGTCGGCCGGCTCTCCGTCGCCCCGCGGCGGCGTGCCCGGAGCCTGATCGGCGTACTGCAGGTCGTAGAGCTTCCGGTAAAGCCCATCCATCGCCAGGAGCTCCTTGTGCGTGCCCCGTTCTCGAACCTCGCCCTTGTGCATTACCAGGATCTTGTCCGCGTCCTGAATCGTGGAGAGGCGATGCGCGATGGCAAGCGTGGTGCGCCCCTCCGTGAGTCGCTCCAGGGCCTGCTGAATGAGCGCTTCGGTTTCGGTGTCGACGCTGGAGGTGGCCTCATCGAGGACCATCACGTCCGGATCGTAGATGAGGGCGCGCACGAAGGCCAAGAGCTGACGCTGACCACGCGAGAGGGATGACCCGCGCTCCTTTACGTCCTGATCGTAGCCGTCCGGCAACCGCTCGATAAGCTGATCGGCCTGCACCGTCTTCGCGGCACGGCGCATCAAGTCCTCGTCCACGCCCGGATCGTCGAGCGTCAGGTTGCGTCGTACCGAGCCGCTAAACAGAAACACATCCTGCGGAATGAGCCCGATATGCTCGCGCAGGTCCTTCAGTCGCAGGTCACGGATGTCGTGCCCGTCCACCAGAATGCGGCCCTTCTGAATCTCGTAGAAACGGAGCAACACGTTCATCACGGTCGACTTCCCCGCGCCCGTCGCCCCTACCAACGCCACCATTTCGCCCGGCTCCACCGTGAAGGAGACGTCTTTGAGCACCCAGTCGGGAGTACCTTCGTTGTCCTCTTCGTAGGCGAACCACACGTTCTCGAACTCGATGGTGCCCTCGAGCTCGTCGATCTCGACCGGTGCCTCCGGCGCCTCAAGGCTCTCGTCGGTATCGAGTACGCCGAACACGCGCTCGGCCCCAGCCATGGCCCGCTGCAGGGTGTCGTACTTGTTCGAGAGGTCGCGGATGGGCCGGAAGAACTGCCGCGCGTACTGGATAAACGCCACGAGCACGCCCAGCGTGAGGGCCGACCCGCCCATCGCGCGGAGGCCTCCGAACCAGAGGACCGCCGCCAGGGCCACGTTCGAAATAAACTCGATCGACGGCCAGAAGATGGCGTAGTAGAAGATCGTGCGAAGGTGGGCGGCCCGGTGATCGTCGTTGATGCCCTCGAACCGCTCCTTCTCTTCCTCTTCCCGCCCAAAGAGCTGGACGATGTGCATGCCCGTCACGTGCTCCTGAATGAAGGTGTTGATCCGGGCCATCTGCTTGCGCGTTTCGCGGTACTGTTCCCGCACGTTGCGCCGAAACCAGAACGTCACCCACACCATCAGCGGCATCACCAGGAGCGTAACCACCGCCAGCTCCCAGTTAAGGGTGAACATGAAGTAGGCGATGAAGAAGAGCTTGAAGAGGTCGCCCAGTGCGGTGACGAGGCCGGAGGAAAACGCGTCGCTGAGCGCCTCCACGTCGCTCGTGGCCCGCGTGATGATACGCCCCACAGGTGTGTGATCGAAATACGAGAGGGGCTGCTTCTCCACGTGACGGAAGAGGGTGGTGCGCAGGTCATAAATGGCCTGCTGCCCAATCCACTGCGTGAGGTAGTTCTCGGCGAAGGAGAGCAGCCCCTCCCCCACGAGCGCCAGCACCAAAAACAGGATGATCCACTGGAGCCCCTGCAGATCTCCCACCACGATGTAGTTGTCGATGGCCTTCTGCACGAGCCACGGGCGAAGCGGCCCGAGCACCGAGGCCCCCAACGTGATAAACAGCGCCAGGACGATGTACCACGTGTAGGGCGCCAGGTAGCGCGCCATCCGACGGAGCAGCCGCCCGTCAAACGTGTGTACTTCGTCCACGCTGTCTTCCTCAAAGTGGTCGTCGGACGCGTCGTCGGCCAAGTGGGGGAACCGTGTGGATGAAAAGGAGAACGATGTAGAGGTAGCGCCAACTCGGAGGACGCGCGCAGTGTTGCGTTTCCCAAAACAGCGGCGTGAGATTGATCGACGATGTTTCCCGTTTCGCACGCAGCCGCAAGGCCCCGCCCGCGAACGCGTCATTCGAGCGCGTCATTCGGGAGACGGCTCGGGCTCCTTCTCCCGAGGATCGAGTGCGTAGCGGCGGAGTTCCTCGGCAATCTCGGCCGCCGCAAAGACCGATTGCGCCTCCTGCAGCAACGGCGTCGGATCCGCGTAGCGGGCGCTCAGGTGACCGAGGAGAAGCCGCTCGGCCCCGGTGTCGCGTGCCACTGTCGCCGCTTCCCGGGCGGTGGAATGTCCCGTCTTTTCCGCCCGGGCGTGGTGGTCGTCGGCAAAGGTGGCGTCGTGGTAAAGCAGGTCCGCCTCAGCGGCAAGGGCACGGCCCCCGTCGCAGGGCCGCGTGTCGGTCACGTAGGCCACCGAGATGCCCGGACGCGGCGGCCCGGTCACCTGATCGGGCCGCACCGTCGTGCCCTCCGCCGTGGTTACCGGTGTGCCGTCCTGCAACCGCCCAAACGCCGGCCCCTCCGGCACGCCCATCGCCTTCGCCCGCTCAGGATCAAACCGACCGGGACGCGTCCGCTCCGCCAGCCGAAAGCCCATCGCAAATCCACGATGATCCAACGGCCGCGCTTCCACGGTGAATTCGTCCGTCTCGTAGACGACCGCGTGCACCAGGTCCTCGCTGACCTCTGTAATCCGCAACGGAAACGGAAGCCCCTCCGGGTCGCCGCCCGGGAGGGCCTGCAACATCGCACGGCCGCCCGGTGGCAACACGAGCGTCACCGGATCGCGCCGCTGCTGCAGCGCCAAGGTCGACAGCAGGCCGGGCAGGCCGTAGCAGTGGTCGCCGTGCAGGTGCGTCACGAAGATGGCGTCTACGCGTACCCGCTTCAGCCCGGCGTCCAGCAGACGGTACTGCGTTCCCTCCCCGCAGTCGAAAAGCAGCACACGGCCCTTTCGCTCAACTGCCACGCACGAGAGGTGTCGATCCTGCGTGGGCAGCGCCGAGGCCGTCCCAAGCGGAATGACATTGGTAGTCATGTCGCGTTTCGCATTGGAGCATTCAACCTTGGACGTGTCCCCCGTCAACGCTAAAATGCCTGGATTTCCTCCTCCAGCATTTGCTTCTCGTGCAGGTCGGCGTACAGCCCCTCCTCCGCCACCAGTGTTTCGTGGGTTCCCCGCTGCACCACCTCGCCCTGCTCCATCACCAGAATGAGATCGGCCTCCTGCACGGCACTGAGGCGGTGACTCACGATCACGAGCGTGTGATTGCCCTGCCGCTCCCGCAGCGAGCGCAGGATGTTGCGCTCCGTCGCCGTGTCCACCGCCGAGAGCGCGTCGTCAAAAATCAGCACACGCGGATTGCGGATCAGCGCACGGGCGATGGACGTGCGCTGCTTTTGCCCCCCCGAGAGGGTGATGCCCCGCTCGCCCACGTGCGTGTCGAACCCGTCCGGGAAGTCCGCCACGTTGTCCAGCAGGTCCGCCTCCGCCGCGGCCCGCCGGATTTCCTCCCGGTCGGCATCGAGATCCCCGAAGGCGATGTTGTTGGCCACCGTGTCGCTGAACAGGAATACGTCCTGCGGCACGTAGCCCATGTGGCGGCGCACCGTATCGAGCGGAATCGTCTGGAGGTCGTGCCCGTCAATCTCGACGGTTCCGGAATCCGGATCCAGAAGGCGCGGAATCATGCGTACGAGTGTGCTCTTGCCCGACCCCGTGCGCCCCACCACCGCGAGGGTATGGTCGGCCGGGAGGTCAAAACTCACGCCCCGGAGAGCCGGCTCCTCTTCGTCCTCGTACCGGTACCACACGTCGCGAAAGGCGATGCGCCCCTCAAGGGTCTGGATCGACGGATTCGTCTGCGGCCCGTCGGCAATGTCGGGCGCCCGATCCATGATCTTCTGCAACCGCAGTACCGAGGCCGACGCCCGCTGAATCATGGTGATCACAAACCCGAGCGACGCTACCGGCCACGTCATCATATTGATGTAGATGATGTACTCGGCGATATTCCCAATCGTGATGGCCCCCTCCGCCACGAGGCGCCCGCCCACCCACACCACAATCACCGTAGAGACGCCCACGAGGAGTAGGAAGGACGGCCGCCATGCCGACTCCACCCACGCGAGGTCGAGGTTGCGCGTCCGGTACCCTCGGCTTTCCTCGTCGAAGGCCTCCGCCTCTGCCTGTTCTCGCGTATACGCCTTCACTACGCGGATGCCGGAGAGGGCTTCCTGCACGCGGCTCGTGAGCGTGGAGTACTGCTGTTGGAGCAAATCACTGCGGCGGTGCACCATGCGCGCCATGAAGAAGACCGCAATGGCCAGCAGGGGAAGCGGCGTGAGCGCATAGAGCGTGAGGGTGGGGGAGATCACGAACATGGCGGATGCGGCCACCAGTACCATCACGAGCGAGCGGGTGACATACATGATGGCCGGTCCAATGTAGCGCCGCACCTTTTCGATGTCGTCCGTGGCACGCGTGATGACATCTCCCGTGGCATACTCCTGGTAAAACGTGGAGGACAGCCGCTGGAGGTGGGTGTAGAGGTCGTTCCGCAGGTCGTACTCGATGTGGCGGGAGGCCACCACCACCGTCTGCCGCATCAGGAACATAAACAACCCGCTCGTCCCCGACAGCGCGACGATGACGAGCGCAAAGAGAATCAGGGTGACGAAAAAGTAGGCGTAGAATTCTGCCTGCGCCGGGGTGCCCTCGTACAGCGAGTACAGCCGCACGAAGCGGGGAATGCTGTCCACCGCCTGCCGCACCACCATGGGCACTGTGATCTGGAACCCGGCCGAGACCATGGTAAAGAGCAGGCCCGGAACGAACAGGTACTTGTACTCCCAGAAAAAGTGATTGAGGCGCGAAAGAGGGCCCATCGTCGAGCGTGGGCTGTGGGGAAGTCACGGCAGCGCGAGGGGCCCAACGCAGAGGCCGGAACGGCTGATCCCGAATGTGGGCGGGCAGGACGGGGAGCCTGGCGGGGACGTTACGTTCGGACAGGACGAACGGCGGACCGATACGCTACAGTTGGGGAGTTCCCTCCGGGTCAACCGTCTTGGCTACCTCGGCGTAAGTTTTAAGTGCCTCAACGGCGTCTCCCTGGTTCTCATACCGGTGAATGAGCTCGACGTGCTGGGCGGCCATGTGCCGGGCCAAGGCCATGACAATCTCGGCACCGGCCTTTGGGTTTTGCCGCATCACGTTTTTCAGGTCGGGACGGAAAAAGCCCAGCACCTGCGCCTCCGTCACGGTCTCGGCTGTTTCCAGCCGACGAAAGTCACCCAGCAACGAGAGCCCTCCAATCATTTCGTTGGCTTCGAGGCTTCGGAGTTCGCACGTGCACTCCGGGTCGCGGTTCGTGATAAGCCGCACGCGCCCGGACTCGATGATGTACAGCCCAAGGCCCGGATCGCCCTCGTAATACAGCGACTCGCCCCGCCGGTAAGTTCGCCGGTGAGTGACCTCGGCCATGGCGTAAAGAGCCCCCGACGAGAGATGGCCCAGGACAGGAACCTCCCGGAGCCGCTCCGCAACCGCACGGGTACGCGAATCGAACCGTCGGCGAAACAGTCGTCGGTAGAGCCGAGCACCAGCCCGAAGAAGCGGACGAAAGAAAGCCATGAATGCAGGTCACCACCAGAAGAGCGAAGGAAGGACGCGGGATCTCCCCCCGTGCGGACCGTTCCCGCCACGTTAGAACGCCTGCCCGATGCCAAAATGGAGCAGCGGTCCGCTGAAGCGGTCGGCAAAGATGTCGTCGTTTCGGGGCGAGGGGTCGTGGAGGCGGTAGGCTAGATCGAGTCGCACAACGAGGTATTCCCATTCCAGGCGAAGCCCTACCCCTCCGCCCACCCCTACATCGAGCAACGAATCGAATCCGTCAAACTGTCCGTCCCGCGCATCCCCGGACGTCTGCACTTGCTGGGCCGTGCCCCCTTCCGGGCCGGGCCGCTCCCCAAACCCCCGATTGCGCGGCCCAAACCACATATTCCCCACATCCAGGAAGGCGGCGCCCCCCCATCGAGCCGCCAACAGCCGCTGGAGGAGGGTGGTTCGGAGTTCCACGCTCGATTCGAGCTTGATATCGCCCCCCAGAATGTTTGCGAGCCCACCCTGCACGGAAGTCGTCGTGTCGACGGGTGGCACCGCTCCCCCCGGCCCCAGCTCCCGCAGCCGCCACCCGCGCACGCTGTTGGCCCCACCGCTAAAGAAGCGTCGGTCGAGCGGCACGACCGTCGGGCCGCCTGTAGGATGGGCCATGCCCCCAAAAAACTTCAGCCCCAAGGTGGTGCCTGCTCCCAACGGAACGTACTGCCGAAGGTCGACTGACGCTCGAACGTACGGCCGATAGATCAGACGCCCGGTAAGTCCACTCGCGCCGCCAAAGAGACTGGGGAGGGCATAATCCATCGTCCCGGGATTGTAGACGAACCGGTCGAGCAGGACCGGAAGCGTATTTCCCACCTCGCCGGAGACCTCGTAGATGTGCCCACTCCGTCGGCGCAGGGGGTTGGCCGTAGCATCCCGAAAAGTATATCGAACCGCCGTGTTTACCTGGGGCTGCGTGTAGTCCTCCAGGATTTGTTGACGCTGCACAGGATCCTGCAGGTCTCCCCCTCCGGGCCCAAAGACGCGATCCAAAAACTTCCGGCTAAACTGATCCAGGGTATCCGGATTGCTTACGCTTAGATCCATGATGTCGATCAGCGACGACTGGGTGGGCGTGTGGTCCATTTCCAGGCGCAGGCGGGCATTCACCCGACTGCGAATCCGGAGTCCGAGGTCGCTACGCAGGGCCGTGAGGGCTGTGAGCGAGATGCGGGTCCGTGCGTTGGTAAGATCAAAGGCCCGGTCGAACCCCTGAAATGGCCGGATCAGATAGGGAAGGATGAGCGACGCGCTACCCTCAAACTGATTCGAACTGACGAGTGTAGAGTCGAGCCCAGTGGCCACCGAGCCTGACGCCCGAAGGCGGAAGGTTTCGCCGCCTCCGAAGGCGTTGATGTTCTCGTACACCCCACTCAGCCCGACCCCGAACTCGTTCAGCCGCAGGCCGGCCTCGGTGGCCCCAATCGATTCGCGCTGCAACGCAAAGGTCTCCGCCTGCAGACGATGGCGCTCCCGCGTGCGTCCTTCGATACGAAGCGGCAGGTACCGCACACCGGCCGAGTCGCTTGGAACCGATGCCTCAAACTGCGGCGACAGATTCGTGAACGCAAACACCCCCGTGTTCTCGAGCCGCCGCTTGGTGGCCTGTACGGCCGACTGATCGTAATACGCGCCCGGAGTAAACCGGAGACTACGACGCAGGACACTTGGTTCGAGGTGGCTCTCGTCTTCAATACGACTGGTTACTCGGGCACGGCGCCCACCCGTGGTGTCCGTGACCACGTCGAGCGTATCGTAGCGGGGAGGCGTGCTCTCAGGGCCTGTTCCGGCAAACTGCACATTCCCAAAGCGGTACCGCGGTCCAGTGCGCACGCGAAGGGTGACGTCGAAGGAATCCGGGGTCACCCGGTACACCACGGCCGTCACGGAGTCGCGGCTCACGCCGGCGTAGCCCTCGTTTTGGAGAAACGTGAGGAGGCGTCGACGCTCTTCCAGGAGCATCGGCTCGCGGTAGCGCTGATCCCGGACCGCAATACGTAGCGTGTCTCCGAGCGCGATGTCTGTGTGGTCAAAGACGGTTTCCTCGGTGAGACGACGCTTCTGGCTTCGCTGCAGTGCGCTGAGCCCGCTGTACTGGACGTGCCGCAGATAGGTGGCCGTTCCTGGGGTTACCCGAAAGACGACCCGGACCCGATCGGTGGCGCGGCGGGACTCCACCTCATACGTAATGGATGCGTCCCGAAATCCACGCTGTTGATAGAAGAGCTCCAGGCGTTCGGCGTCGGCCCCTACGGTGGTCGAGTCGAGATAGGCGGGCGGCTCGCCTCCCGAACGGAGCGCCGAACCGAGACGGTCCCACATCCAGTCGGCACTGCCGAGCCGGTAGACCCACCGCCACCACGTGAAGCCGGGAATGCCGAGGATGCGCCGGTTGGGACGCGTGCGGATGTTTCGCTTCAGGGCCTTCTCCGAGAAGTGACGATTCCCTTGAATGTCGACGCTCTGTACGATGGGCGCCGTCGTATCGGCGGCCGGGGTCTGAAGGGGACTCTCCGTCATGGCGGTGGGGGCGGCGTGCGCCCGGGCCGCCCCCGGACGCGCCCCTGCCAGCAAGGCTAATGCGCCGATTGCCAGCGCCACAAGCCATGCCCAGGCACTCGTCGTGGCGTGTGTGTGCATCGGTCGGGAGCGATCGAAGGAGGGCGAAGAACACCCGCGTCGGATGTAGGACCAACGCCCCAGCACCACAACAGTGCCGAACGGCTTCGTTCTCCCGGCGTACGGCTCGTTCCTTCCGGGTACGTCACTGCGCCGGTTCGCCGTTCCTTCCCCCGAATACAGGCGGGTCACATCGGGGCCATAGCCCAGGGCCCATCACGATCCAAGACGCAGGCCCAGGACGGGTCCTCAAAGCTACCGGCCAACCGACGAGGGCGCCTCCCCATCGATACTTGCTCGGTACTGCTGCGTGCGCCGTTCGAGTTGACGATAGCTCTCCGGACTCATGTCCGGCATTAGGAAATGCATGGGGTCAAGGGCCTGCCCATCTACCTCGTGCACCTCGTAGTGGAGGTGGGGGCCGGTGGACAACCCCGTGTTGCCGCTCAACCCAATCGTATCCCCGCGCTGTACCTGAGCCCCGCGGTATACGTCGTCCGGAATCTCAGACAGGTGCGCGTACCGGGTCATGTAGCCCGACTTCGAGTGCTCAATCTCGATCACCTTGCCGTATCCGGAGGTTCGCTCGGCGCGCTGCACCACCCCCCCTGCCGTGGCCATCACGGGGGTGCCGCGTCGCAACAGAAAGTCGATGCCCTCGTGCATCTTCCGCACCTCCAAAATAGGATGGTTGCGCATGCCGTAGTTGGACACAATGCGGCCGTTGGCCGGACGGATGGCCGGAAGCTGGCGGAGCCGGTCCTGGCGCTGCTTCGCGACACTGTAGAGCTCACGGTAACTCGACTTCTGAAGGCTCATCTGCCGCTCCAACTTGTCGAGCTTCTGGGCTGTTGTTTTCAGCAGCGACTCCGTGTCCTCGCCCATCTCGTCGAACTGCTTGTACGGATCGGCCCCTCCAACGCCCACCTGCCGCACATCGTCGGAGATGGGTTCCATTTCGAACAGCCGCCGATAGAGCGTCCGGTCACGCTGGGCAAGCGAGTCAAGGCGGTCGGACAAAATTGTCATCCGGTCGTTGACCCGATCGAGCTGGCGCTCCAAGGCCGTGTTTTCCACCGCGAGGGTTTGCTCGTGGGGCGACGCGATCCACTGCCGGTCGAGCCCCCACACGAGAAGCCCCGTGAGGATTACGGCGAGGCCCACAATTTGCCCGACGTAAGCTCCCCAATCCTTCCAGGTCGACTCCACCTGCTTAAACGAGCAGGTTTCTGGATCGTAAATAAACTTTTTCCCTTGATCCATGACGGAAGCGTCTATGCGTGTTCGGTGGGGCCATACGCCACGGCGGGCCTCAATCTGCCCGTCGATCACTGCGCCAGCGGCATGATCGTTTCCAGCGCGCTTCGGCAATCCCCCCCGAGAACCTTTTGGGGCGCAAGCAAAAGTGTACCTGTTTTCAGGGAAAGGAGCACCGAAGATTTGCCGAATCCATCGACGAAAATAGCGGCAGAGTCCATAGCTGTCAACCAGCCGTACCCCAAAGAAAAACGAGAATGACCAAATTTTTACCGTGCCCCGTCGCTTTTCATTCCCCCTCCCTCGGTCTCCCAGCTCTGCTTAGCTACTCGTAGTCTTGCTCAAAGTACTCGATGCCGCGACGGGGCGTTGGGGCTCCCTCTTGCTGAATACGGGACCGGAGCCGCTCGGTAAACACCTCGGCGGGATCGTGCCCGTAATGCCGGAGCAGGTAGTTCATGGCAATCACTTCGCAAATCACCGTGATGTTTTTTCCCGGGGTGATAGGCACCCGCACCATAGGCAGATCAATACCTAAAATTTCATGGGTATCTTTTACCATGTTGATGCGAGTATACTCCTTGTCTTCGTCCCAAAGCTCCATGTGGACCACAATCTCAATCCGCTTCTGAAACCGAATGGCCCGGATGCCAAACATAGAGCGGATGTCGACGAGCCCCAGCCCCCGCACCTCCATGAAATGTTGCACAAGATCGGTGCCAGCCCCCATGAGAATGGACATGTCCCGCTGGGTCGCGATGACCACATCGTCGGCCACGAGCCGGTGGCCCCGCTCGACGAGGTCCAGCGCAACCTCGCTCTTGCCAATGCCTGGTTGCCCAATGAGGAGAAGACCGATCCCATAGACGTCCACCAGTGAGCCATGCACCGCTCGTTGACGGGCAAATTGGTCGGCCAGGAAGTTGCGCAGCGACGCCATGAACTGCACGGTGGGCTGGCGCGTGCCGTAGATGGGAATGCCCGCCTCCGTAGCCATGTCCACAAGCGCCGGATCGAGCTCATTGCCATCCGTCACGACGAGGCACGGGACCGGGAATTGGGTCAGGTTTTGGAAGGCGTCCCGCCGCTCGTCGGCGTCGAGGTGATGAAGGTAGCGCGTCTCGGTGTTGCCCAACACCTGAACCCGCTGATGGGTGAACAGGTCAACGTACCCGGCCAGGGCGAGGCCCGGGCGATGCAGTGTGCTCTCGGTAACGTCCTGTGCGGTTGCGTCCACCGTGTCGTTGATGGGGGTTACCGGCACGCCGACCGTCTCGCGCAGTTGGCGAACCATGAACGCGACTGTGATCGACTCTTTTTGGAACGTTTTGGGACGGTCCATTGCCAGGGAGAGAACAGTCCGAAGGCGGTTTGGGCCCCATTACGGGACCTCTACGGTGTCGAGAATACGCTCCACGAGGTCTGCGGCTTCGACCTGCTCGGCCTCCGCCTCGTACGTAATCACGAGACGGTGCTGCATCACGTCCATCGCCACCGCACGCACATCTTCGGGGGTTACGTAGGCCCGGTGCCGCAGGAAGGCGTGCGCCCGGGCGGCCAGATTCAGGTTGATGCTGGCCCGGGGCGAGGCGCCATATTCCAACAGCGGCTCCAGGTCGCTCAGGCCGTGCGCGCCGGGGGTGCGGGAGGCCAGCACGAGATCGACGATGTACTGCTCCACCCGCTCGTCGATGTAGAGGTCGTTGATGATTTCGCGAGCTTGAAGGATCTGCTGCGGGGAGGCCACCGCCTTGACCGTTGGGGACTCGTCCGTACGGGCCATGCGACGCATGATTTCCAGCTCCTCGTCCCCGGTCGGGTACGTCACGTCGATCTTGAGCATGAACCGGTCCACCTGCGCCTCGGGGAGTGGGTAGGTGCCCTCCTGCTCAATCGGGTTTTGGGTGGCAAGAACGAGAAACAGATCGTCGAGGGCGAACGTCTCCTCGCCAATGGTTACCTGCCGCTCCTGCATGCTCTCCAGAAGCGCACTCTGCACCTTCGCTGGGGAGCGGTTAATCTCGTCGGCCAGGATGATGTTGGCAAAAATCGGTCCCTTCTTGATCGAGAAGGAGCCCTCTTTCTGGTTGTAGACCAGCGTGCCGAGGAGGTCGGCCGGCAAAAGGTCGGGGGTAAACTGGATGCGCTGGAACGCCGTCCCAATGGCGTCGGAAAGGGTGCGCACGGTGAGGGTCTTAGCAAGGCCAGGCACCCCTTCCAGCAGCACGTGCCCATCGGCCAGCAGGCCAATCAGCAGGCGCTCGATCATGTACTGCTGCCCCACGACCACCTTCCCCATCTCGTCCAACAGGTCGTCGACGAACGCACT
>CAJXKO010000038.1 GCA_913055845.1 uncultured Bacteroidota bacterium
CGCAACGACCTTTCGGTCTGCTGCCGTCCGGGCTCGGTAACGGTCCCGTCGCTCTACGAGACGGAGCCGTACCAGAGCGTTACCCAGATGACCTCGACGGTGGAGGGGCGTCTTCAGAACGACGCGGGCCTCGCCGACCTCCTCCGCGCCCTCTTCCCGTGCGGCTCCGTCACCGGGGCCCCCAAGCGCCGCGCCATGCGCATCATCCGGGACCTTGAACGAGCCCCGCGCGGCGTCTACTGCGGCGCCATTGGCATGGCCGGGCCGGACGATACTGCCGTCTTCAACGTGCCCATTCGCACAGTGGTGGTGAATGGCGACACGGGCACAATGGGGATTGGGAGCGGCGTCGTGTGGGACTCCGACCCGGTGGCCGAATACGAGGAATGTGTGTTGAAGGGGGCGTTTTTGACCGGGGACTCGGATGCAGAAACCGACGAAGACCTGAAACTCATCGAAACGATCCATTTCGATGGGACCCAGATTCCCCTGATCGACCGTCACGTCCGGCGCCTTGCACGATCGGCCGCATACTTTTCGTTTCCGTTCGATGAGGCGCGATTCCGGCGGCGTGTCGAGCGGGCTGTTTCGGGGACCACCGAGGTCCAGAAAGTGCGGGCAACGCTGGACCGACAGGGGCGCATCGACGTCACGGCTAGTCGTCTATCGTTGCGGCGGGACGCTCCCTGGCACGTGATCATTGCCGAGGAGCGGGCCGACCGCACCGATCCGTTCTTTTACCACAAGACCACGCGGCGGGGCACGTACCGCCGGGCCCGCGAGGCCGCGCAGGAGGCCGGGTTCGACGAAGCGATCCTTCGGAATCAGGACGGAGAGGTTACGGAGGGCACCTATACCAATCTCTTTGTGGAGCAGGACGGGATCTTGTGCACGCCGCCGGTCGAGTCGGGCCTCCTGGCCGGGGTGTATCGGGACCACGTGCTGGACACGCAACTGAAGGCGACCGAGCGGATCTTGACGCTCGACGACCTCCGTACGGCCGATGCCCTCTACTGCTGCAACGCGGTGCGTGGCTGGTGCGAAGCCGTCCTGGAGGAACGGTCTGTTGCCGGCCCCACGAGTTGAAATTTGCGGCCGAGATCCCTACTCTGACTGGCCCTTCTTGGCCGAGATCACCATCCTCGGCTTGGCGCATCGAAGCCCTTCCGAGAAGCCGTTCGATCGCGCTACACGTCGCCCCTCATACATCCGCATACGCCTGCTATGGCCGAACAAGACGCCACGATCGAAGCTCGTCTCTCCGACCAGGATTACTTTCGGCCATCCCCGGCGTTCGTGGGCCAGGCCAACGTCTCCGACCCGTCGGTCTACGACCGGTTCGAGGACTTTCCGGAGGGGTTCGAAGAGTACGCTGAGCTCCTCGACTGGAATGAGCATTGGGATACCGTCTTCGACGGGTCCGATCCGCCCTTTTTCGAGTGGTTTCAAGGCGGCACACTCAACGCATGCTACAACTGCGTCGACCGGCATCTGGACGAGCGGCCCAACCAGGCGGCCCTCATCTGGGAAGGGGAGGACGGAACGCGCCGCAACCTGACCTACCGCGACCTTTACCGCGAAGTGAATAAGATGGCGGCGTCGCTCCGCGACGTAGGCGTAACGGAGGACGATGTGGTGACGCTGCACCTTCCCATGGTGCCGGCCCTTCCCATCACGATGCTTGCCTGTGCTCGCATCGGGGCGCCCCACTCGGTCGTCTTTGGGGGATTTTCCGCCAGCGCCCTAGCCCAGCGTGTCGACGACGCCGATTCGGATGTCGTGGTCACCATTGACGGCTACTACCGGCGTGGTGAGTTCATGCACCACAAGCAAAAGGCCGATACGGCGGTCGAGGAGACCGAGACGGACGTGGACACCGTTCTGGTGTGGGAGCGTCACGAGGGCGAGCTGCACCCCGACGCCGGCATCGAGGAGGGCCGCGACATCCTCGTCTCGGAGCTTTTGGTCGAAAACGAGCGGTCCCGCGTGGAGCCGGTCGCGCGGGACGCCGAAGACCCTCTATTTCTCATGTACACCTCCGGCACTACCGGCAAGCCGAAGGGCGCCCAGCACCGCACCGGGGGCTACCTGAGCTACGTGGCGGGCACCTCCAAGTACGTGCTCGACATTAAGCCGGAGGACACCTACTGGTGTGCCGCCGACATCGGGTGGATTACGGGGCACTCGTACATCGTGTACGGCCCGCTTGCGCTGGGCACCACGAGTGTGATGCGGGAAGGGGCGCCCGATCATCCGCACAAGGGTGTAACCTGGGAAATTGCCGAACGGTACGATGTGGACATCTTCCACACCTCGCCCACCGCCGTCCGTATGTACATGAAATGGGGGGAGGACTACCCACAGGCGTACGACTTTGACTTCCGGCACATGACGACCGTCGGGGAGCCGATTCAGCCCGAAGCCTGGCTCTGGTACTACAAGCACATCGGCGACGAGGACGCCGTGATTGTAGACACGTGGTGGCAGACGGAGACCGGGGGGCACCTGATCACCAATCTGCCCGCAATTCAGGACATGAAGCCGGGCTCTGCCGGCAATCCGTGTCCGGGCATCCAGCCGGCGATCTACGACAACAACGGCGATGCCTTGCCCGCCGCGAGCGGACGGGCCGGCAACCTCGTCATCGAGCGTCCGTGGCCCGGCATGCTCCAGACCGTCTACGGCGATGATCGACGCTTTATCAATGAGTACTGGCGCCGCTTCTCGGACGTGGATTCCGACAACTGGCGCGACTGGGTGTACGAAGCCGGCGACGGGGCCGTGCACGACACGGACGGCTACTTCCGCGTTCTCGGCCGCCTCGACGACGTGATGAACGTGGCGGGCCATCGCCTCGGCACCATGGAGCTGGAGTCGGCCGTGGCGCAGGTTTCGGCGGTCGCCGAAGCCGCGGTGGCCGCCCGGGAAGATGCGCAAAAGGGTCACGTCCCGGATGTCTACGTGACGGTGCGGGAGGGCGTGGAGCCGTCCGATGAGGTGCGTCAGGACATCATCGCCGCCGTTGAGAAAGAAATTGGTGCGTTCGCCCGGCCCGCGAACGTCATCTTTGTGGGTGACCTGCCGAAGACCCGCTCCGGCAAAATTATGCGTCGCCTCCTCGAGAATATCTCAAACGGGGAAGGCCTGGGTGACACCACGACGCTTCGGGACCCCAGCGTGCCCGAGCGCATCCGGGATCGCATGCAGGAGGCCTGATGGGGAAAGGGTGTTGCACCCCTTGTGTCCTGCGGTTAGTCTCCGGTGCGGGCCGGCACGAGGTTGGTTGTTCGGGTAATCGGGACGTCCGGTACGGAAACCGAGGTCGGGGGACTTTGGGGGAGGAGGGAGCGGGAAAAAAAGGCTGATGGGTCCACTCGGAGACGCCGTACCGTGAGGGTGGGCCTGCCACTCCGTATCCATCCGTCCCAGTGCGTCGGGGCGGCCCCTAGTGGCAGGGGAGCCACCCGCGACGGGCCACCGGCGAGGGTGGAGGCATGCCCGCGCCCCGGCCGGTCGAGGGGAGCGTAGCGGGTGGTAGCAAAAGGAGAAAGGTCAACCGAGACCAGGCTATCGGCCGACCATACGGGAAAGGATCGCCGCCCAGGCGCCATTCGCTCCCATCGCCACCGTCGCACATCGCGCCCGTAGCGCTGGGTGAGCGTGTCTACGGCCCGCCGCAACGCCCGGCGGCGGCGCGGCCCGGCGAAGTACGCGGGATTCGTGGCGCTGAGCCGTCGGCCAATTGCCGACTGGTACGTCTGCATCCACTGCTCAAACACCACTGCCCCGATGCTGGCCCGTTCGTACACGTGATCCCAGTTCCGCAGGTAAGAGAGGGCGTCGTCGAGCACAGGGGCCGTGTCGGAGGGGGGGGCCAGATCGGGCAGTGCGTTTGGGAGCACAGCGCCCGCCCAAGCGCTCGAGTCGTGTTGGCTCCAGTGGGCAGGGGATAGAGGCCCGGTGCGTCGCTGGGCATCGAGCACGTCGGCCTGGTACTGGGACCAGGGCGGATGTCCAATCAGCACCGTTCCATTCCGCTCCTCTACCACGGGGGGCTGGCCGTGGACCGTCCAGGTGCCCTGGGCGTCGACGGTGAGTCCATTCCCCCCAAACAAATGGAACTGCGTAGGGGCAGGCACTGAGGCGGAGTCTACCCTGAGGGTCGCCAAGTCGATCCAACGGGCCACGTCGGTGTGGGCCCGAAGGCCGGGCCAGCGCAGGAGCCGGGTCGAGTCGGCGGTCGTTCCGGGGAGGAGAAGCCCGGCGTCGACCTGTCGCACCGTGAGGAGGTGTTCGTCGCCGCTCGCCGTGGCGATTCGCTCGTGACGGCGATGGATTGCGGACGAGTCGACCGATGCCTGTGTCACGCGGGCCGGGCTGTCGAGCAGATAGGCCCAGGCCCGGGTGCCGGTGGTACCGGTGGGGAAAAGCAGCGTCCCGGGAATCGACGCGACGAGGACGGGGGATGCCCCGGGGCGGCGGAGTTCGAGTTCCTGCAGCACCGGATCGGCCGTGCGGCCCAGCACGTGGCGGGCAAAGAGAACGGTTCCGGCCGTGTCCGCCGGGGCCTGGGCCGCCCAGGCGATGCTCCGGGCCTGACCGTGCAGGTGGAGCCATCGTCGGAAGCGTCGGTCCGCGGCCTGCAGTGCCGTGGAATCCCGAGTGTCGAACACCGACGGGTCGGTACTGACCCAGGCCCAGAGGCGTTCAATTGCTAGCGGATGCCAGGGCTCCCATCGTTGAGGGGCGATCGGGAGGGCTGCGAACGGAGTCCGACGGCGCACCTCCGCAGACTGCAGGGCGGCGTTGAGGCCGCGCGTGTACGCTTGGAGGCGCCGGCGCGTTGGGGCAGGCAATTGTTCGTAGGTCCGACGGGCATGGTGGGCCAAGCCAAGCCGACGGGCGTGCCGATCAATGGGCAGCACCCCCTCGCCGAACGTGGCGGCGAGGGTCCCGAGGGCCGTGCGGCGCCAGACCGTGACGGTCCAGGGGCGTTGCATCCCATGAGCGTACCCGAGCGCCGACAGGGCGTCGGCGGAGCGGGACGCGTCGAGGACGGTCGTGTGATGGTCGGTCCAGCCCACGGAGACGGCCTGGGCAAGACCCTCGATCGACTGTTGGGCAGGGGGGGCAGTCGAGGGGCCCCGAAACACCCACCATAGCAGGAGGGTCCCTGTTAGGGCCAGGACGAGAGCAAGCCCAGCGGAGACGCGTCGGGACACAGGAGGAGAGAACGGGGAGCGGAAAGCCGGGCGACCTAGGGGGCAGGCAGGCCTACGCTGCGTCCTGGTCGAGCCAGAGCGTGAAGGCGTTCAGCGACTTGGCATTTAGACACTGGTCTGGTGTCAACCAGCCTTTCTGGGCCACCGCCACGCCCCATTTCGTGTGGTCGATTTCCCGAATGGCGTGTGCGTCGGGGTTGATCGCAATCAGCACGCCCTCAGAGGTGGCCCGGCGCACCCAGCGCCAGTCAAGGTCGAGCCGGTTCGGGTTGGCGTTTAGTTCGAGGGCCACGTCGTGTTCGGCGCACGCCGCAATCACGCGTTCGTGATCGATGGGGTAGCCCTCGCGGCGGAGAAGAAGGCGTCCCGTGGGGTGGCCCAAAATACGGGTGTAGGGGTTCTCGATGGCACGTACGAGACGATCGGTGGCCTCTTCTTCAGTCATGCTGAGCCCGATGTGGACACTAGCCACCACGAAGTCGAAGAGGTCGAGGACGTTCGTTTCGTAGTCGAGGGAGCCGTCCCGGAGAATATCGCTCTCGATTCCGTGGAACACACGAAATGGGGGCTCCTCCGACGCAAACTGATCGTTCAGTCGTTCGACCTCGTCCTTTTGCTGGCGGACGGCCTCGGGGGAGAGCCCACCCGCGATTTGGAGGGACTGGCTATGGTCGCAGATGCCGAAGTACGAGAATCCGCGCTCGCGGGCTGCCTCAGCCATCTCGCGGAGGGAGTGGGAGCCGTCGCTGTAGGTGGAGTGGTTGTGGAGGCAGCCCTGCAGGTCGTTCGTGGTAAGCAGGGAAGGCAATGTGTCGTCGGACGCCGCCTCAACCTCTCCCCGATTCTCGCGGAGGGGCGGAGGAATGTACGCCAGCCCCGCCGTCTCGTAGAGCGACGCCTCGTCGGCACAGTTGGTAGGCACCGGGCCGTGCTCTTCGACCGCCGTGCAGTGTTCGGGGGTGCCCGTGGTCCGCCACCAAGCCGTCCCGAAATGATCCGGCGTCGTGAAGTGGACCCGGAACGGAACGCCCTCCGCACCCCGTCCGGTCAGGGCGTTGTCGGTGAGCGAAGCCTCGTCGAGGTGCGACGAGAGCCACTCCCGGACCAACTCTGGTTGTGGAGTCCCTATGAGCACGTCGGCCTGCTCGATGGTCTCGCGCTGTCGGCGGAGGGGGCCGGTGGGCTCGGCCCGGTCCACAGCGTCGACGGAGCGCAGGTCCGTCAGGAATGAGCGGGTGGCGCTCCAGGCGTCGTCGAGCCGCCACTGCGATTCGTAGCGGCGGAGTTTCTGCAAATTGTCCAGGATGTTTTGCTGGGTTTTCGGCCCGAATCCGTCGAGGGCAATGATTCGGTCGTCGTCCGCCGCCTGTTCGAGTTCATCGAGCGACGTGATGCCGAGTTCTGTCCATAGGCGACGGGTGCGCTTCGTCCCCAGGCCTTGCACCTGCATCACGTCCATCAGTCCTGGCGGTACGGCACTGAGCAATTCGTCCCGCAGCTCGAACGATCCGTTTTGGACGATCGCAGCGACGTGATCGGCCATTGCCTCTCCAATGCCCGACACCTCCGTGAGCGTGCCTGCCCGCAAGCGCTCCGCTACCGGTTGTTCGAGGCCGCCCACCGAGCGCGATGCGCGGGAAAAGGCGCGTGCCCGGTGAGGGTTGCCCCCCGTAAGCTCCAAGAGGTCGGCGGTTTCTTGAAGGACCTGAGCAATGCCGTCGTTATCCATAGGGGGAGGCGAGGCGTTGTGGAAAAAGCGTGGAGCAGGGTTGGATGAATCCCTAAATTGGCCGGGAGCGCTACAGGAAACGTCCCGCAATTGATTCTGCCCCGAAGGGCTTGAACAAAGGATTCGTGGCCCAGAATCCTTGTCCATTCACGTGACAGTTTGGTTACCAGCGGCCTTTGAGGCCGCACAGAGGCAATCCTCAAACTGGCGACACCGTGCTGTTGTGGACTGCAACAGAACTGCCGTGGACGGCACTGGTCCCCGTGATGAACGGCCTGTGGGGAAGTCGCCGTTTTTCGAAGGCTCAGAATCCACCGTAGCGCACCGTCCTCCCCGCTGAGCTTTGGTGAAATTTTGTCTACAGACCCTCTTAGCGAGCATGTATACGGAACTTCCACGGGGTGGGGCATTGTGCTCCGATCCACCATCGGCCGGACTTCCACCACACAGTACCGGGGGCCATGCACGCACCCCTGACGATCAAAGAAGAATCTCCTTCTTTGACAACCTCTACCGGCCTCTGTATACTAGGTAGACGTAGCGCAGCCCGCTACCAATCCGCTTTCATCCGCGTCGTAGCAACATTCTTGTGAAGCCGGCCCGGATCGACCACAGTGCCCATGCCCCGACCGTGAGAGCGGATTTTTGTAGGTTCTGGCCTGTAGTGCCGGTCTGGCTCCCCACGCGCACTTGATCTCGTCCTTTCACAGACTCGACTGAGTACTAGCCACTTATGGTTCTGGATAAGCTGTCGGTTCAACTCCTGCTTCTGCTGCCCCAAGAGGCCGGCGGAGGCGGTGCCATTAACGCCCTCGTCCAACGGTTCAACGAAGGAGGGGAGTGGATGTGGCCCGTTCTCATCTGCTTGATTATCGGGCTTGCTATCTCCTTCGAGCGTATTATTTCCCTGAACCGTGCTGACATCAACACGCAGGCCTTCCTGCAGCGCGTAAAAGAAGCCCTCGACGAAGGTGGCATTCCGGCGGCTGAGGAAGAGTGCGCCAGTACGCGGGGGCCGGTGGCGTCGGTCTTCCAGGCTGGTCTCTTGCGTGCCGATGAGGGCATTGACGCCGTTGAGGAGGCGGTCGTGTCGTACGGCTCCATCGAAATGAGCTTTCTGGAGCGCGGCCTCGTCTGGCTGTCGCTCTTCATCAGCGTCGCCCCTATGCTTGGGTTTCTTGGCACCGTCATTGGCATGATTCGGGCCTTCGACTCCATTGAGCAGGCCGGTGACATTTCGCCTCGCCTGGTGGCCGGTGGAATTAAGGTTGCCCTACTGACCACCGCGTTTGGGTTGATCGTGGCGGTGATCCTGCAGTTCTTCTACAATTACGCCGTTTCCAAGATCGACCGCCTCGTGGCCGAGATGGAAGATGCTTCCATCGAGCTGGTGGATGCCCTCGTGGCCCTGGAGCGTGGGGAGTCCGCGACCTCTGAGAAGTCCATCCCGGAGAGCGTCGGCGAACGAGAAGACTAGTCCGGCGGATTGCAGGTCGTCCGTCGCGGGGCGCACGAGCGCCCCGCTCCGTCTCATCCTTTAGACCCCTACGCATTTTATGAGCCAGAACGCCATTCTCCCCATCGCCATCTGGGCGGCCATCGCCCTCGCGGGACTGAGCATCCTCGGGATGGGGATCTTCGGACTACGAAGCCTCGTGTACGGAAAGGTGGATCCCCTCAGCATCGTGGTAATCGCCATTCCGGGCATTCTCCTAGCGATTCTTGGGTTCACGCTACAGACCTGGGTGCAGGCTGGCATCTACACCTTGGTGATTATGTTTGGCCTGGCATTGCTCGGGCTCTTGTTTACGGGGCTACGACAGCTCTTTATATAGCTGACTACGAGTCTCCTCGCGTGTATTTGTTTTCTCTCCATTGGTAGCTCTATCGACCCATGGCTGGACTGCTGGACAAACGCCGGGAAGACCGGGAAGAAGCCTCCATCCCGACCGCCGGGATGGCGGACATTGCGTTCCTGCTCCTTATTTTCTTCCTGGTGACCACGACCATCAACGTGGACACGGGCATTGGCATGACGTTGCCCCCCAAACTGAAGCCGGAACAGACGCCGCCCCCGGTAAAAGAGCGTAACCTGATGAAAATTCTGGTGAACGCCCAAGGGGACGTGCTGGTCGAAGAAGAGCGGGCGCGCGTGAACCAGATCCGGGATCGGGTGAAGAAGCACGTGCTCAACTACGGACAAAATCCTGACCTCGCCGTCAGCCCGGGGGACGCGGTCATCTCGATTAAGACCGACGCGCAGACCCCGTACAGCACCTACATTGAGGTGTTGGATGAGGTGTGGATGTCTTACCGGGAAATCTGGGACCAGATTGCCCGGACGAATCAGCTCCCCGGTCCGGAAGGTGGGGCGGCTGGGCTTAACCAGACCTACTCGAGCTACTTGGAGTACTACAACAGTCTTGGGCCCGAGGAGGACAACAAGATTCGGGACGCGTTTGGGGCACAAATTTCCATCGCCGAGCCCGATACGGGCGAGTAGGCGGTCTGAATTCGTGGGTCTTGGGCTACTTGTCTCTCTATTTTTCAACTAAAGCCTTTACCTCATGGCGTCGCAGAAGTTTGAACGGCGAAGCACGAGTACGGAGCCGGAGTTTACGACCGCCTCGCTTCCGGATATCGTGTTCATGCTGCTGATTTTCTTCATGGTGGCGACGGTGCTTCGGGAAACCGACATCAAGGTCCGCACCCAGTTGCCGCAGGCCGAGGCCCTGACGAAGATCGATCAGAAGCGGCTGATTTCGAAGGTGCATATTGGGCCGCTCAAGCGGGGGGAGAACAAGGGCGAGACGGCCATCCAGATCGACGACGCGCTGATTGAAAATCGGCGTGCCATTCGACAGATCATGTACCGGAAGCTTCAGGAGCAGCCGAAGCTCATTGTCTCGTTGAAGGTGGACCGGGAATCCGAGATGCAGATCGTCAACGAGGTGCAGCAGGAACTCCGCGAGGCGAATGCGCTTCGCATCAACTACTCCTCGAACCGCGAAGGACCGCCTCCGTCCTAACCCCGACGGCCTTGCGCTCCAAAAAAGCTCTGCTCTCCGGCAGGGCTTTTTTGTTTTGCAAACCCTCTGTCGGACCCTTCGGGGCACGTGCCCCACCCTCTTCCTTTAGTCGAACGTCGCAGTTGTCACAACGCTTGTCTTGTTTCTATGTCGCACGAACTCACCTTGCTTCCCGGAGATGGCATCGGTCCTGAGGTTACAGAGGCCACCGTCCAGGTTATTGAGGCGGCTGGGGTGGACATCGTCTGGGATCGTCACCGCGTGATCGGGGCTACGGCGGTGGAGCGGGGACGTCCTGCCCTTCCGCCCGATGTGGTAGAATCGATCCAAGAACGAGGCACGGCCCTGAAAGGCCCCGTGACCACGCCGGTTGGGAAGGGGTTCACGAGCGTGAACGTCCAGCTTCGCCAACGGCTCGACCTCTACGCGAACGTTCGCCCCGCCACCTCGCTTGAGGGGCTCGACACGCCCTTTGACGATGTTGATCTTATCATCTTTCGAGAAAACACGGAGGGCCTTTATTCGGGCATCGAGTACTTTGACGACCGGCTTGACATCGCCGACTCGATTGCCCGAGTGACGCGGCGCGGTTCTGAGCGCATCATCCGCTTCTGCTTCGAGTACGCGCGGGAGCATGGTCGCGACCACGTGACCCTGGCCCACAAGGCCAACATTCTCAAGAAAACCTCCGGGCTGTTCCTAGACATTGGGAACGACGTGGCGGCGGATTACCCGGAAATCGAGTATGACGACCGGATCATCGACAATCTGTGCATGCAACTCGTGACGAATCCCGAGCGGTACGACTGCATCGTATCGACAAATCTCTTCGGGGACATCCTGAGCGACCTGACCGCAGGACTGGTTGGCGGGCTGGGGGTGACGCCAGGGGCCAACATTGGCGATGAGTTGGCTGTATTTGAGGCCGTGCATGGGAGCGCGCCGGACATTGCGGGCCAGAATGTGGCCAACCCGACGGCCATGATCCGCACGGCGGTGATGATGCTTCAGCATATTGGCGAGCCGGATGCCGCGGCGGCCATCGAGGGCGCCCTCTTTGAGATGTACCGGGAGGGCGATGTGCTCACCCGGGACGTGGGGGGCAACGCCTCGACCTCCGAGTTTGCCGATGCACTGGCCGACCGGGTGGCCCACCACGTTGAAGCATAACCGACTGTGCGATTCCTGCTGTCATGATTCAACGCATCCAAACTGTTTACCTCCTTCTTGGCGCCCTTGCCCTGGCTGGGCTTGGATTCTTCGAGGCCCCGTGGAGCGGGCGGGCTGCGAGCCAGTTTTCCTGGTTTGTGCCGTCCCTGCTGGGGCTCGTGGTCGTAACGGCGGGCACGGCGCTTGGGGCAATTTTCCTGTACGACCGTCGGCCGACTCAGCGGACGGCTGTCATCGGGGCGCAGATGCTAACCGTCCTGCTGGCAGGCGTGCTGTATGGCGGCCTCTACCTGGCCGGAACGCTCACCTTTACCACCCCCACGGGCGGCGTCCTGTGGGGGCGAACCGTTGCACTCTTGCTGCCCGTTGCGGCGTACGCCCTGTTTTTGTTGGCCCGCCGCGGCATTGAGCACGACATTGAACTCGTGGAGTCGATGGATCGAATCCGGTAGTGGCCGTCCCGCGGCCGGTTCCTGATGTCCTCTGATTGGTCGCCCCGGGTGTACGGGGCCCTCGGTCTTGGCGTCCTCAGCTTTGCCTTTGCGCCCATCCTGGTGCGCTGGGCGGGCGACGTGCCGGGCCTCTCGATTGCGGTGTGGCGCACAGTGACGGCCGCTGTGGTGTTACTGCCGCCGGCTCTCGTCCGCATCGGGCCGGAGGTGCGACAGTTCACGAGGCGAGACATCGGGCTCATCCTGGGGGCGGGCATTTTTCTTGGGCTTCACTTCATCGCGTGGATTGAGTCGCTTTACCACACGACCGTCGCCAGTGCCTCGGTACTGGTCACGACGAGTCCTCTTCTGCTGGCCGTCTTGGGCTACCTCCTTCTGAACGAGCGGCTGCGCCGTACGACCGTTGGGGCCATTGGTGGGAGCGTAGCGGGGGCAGGGTTAATCGGATGGGCCGACGCGGGAACGGTGACATTGGGCCAGGGGGCGCTGTGGGGCAACTCACTCGCGTTTGGGGGGGCGGTGCTCGTGAGTCTGTACCTGCTTATCGGGCGCGTGGTGCGGCAGAAGGTTTCCTGGCTTGCCTACGTCACGCCCCTCTACGGGGTGGCGGCCCTCACGGCCCTCACGGCGGCGATCCTGAAAGGAGTGCCCCTGTTCGGGTATTCCTGGACGGTCTATGGGCTCTGTGTAGGGCTTGCCCTAGGGCCGCAGCTGCTGGGGCATGGGGCGTTCAACTACGCGCTCCAGCACGTACCGGCTGCCATCGTGGGCCTGCTGGCGCTTCTGGAGCCGGTGGGGGCGTCGATCCTGGCCTACCTGCTGTTTGGGGAAGTGCCGCCCGCGACGTCTATCCTCGGCATGAGCCTCGTGATGAGCGGGGTGGCGGTGGTGGTGTGGCAGCGACAAGCCCGGCCGGCGCCCGATGCGGAAGGGGCGCACGATGCCTAGCCCAACGCCCTAAACCGATCCGACGGTAGATCGGCAAAGGTGTGTCGTCCACGCAGGAAGTAGTCGACGGGCACGAGGCCTCGATAGGGCGGAAGCACGGCCCGGTCGGACGCCGACGGACGCTTTTCATGGTAGTGCCGTCGTAGGCGCCAGGCGTCGCGGTAGGCCCGGACAATCGCCTTGGCGTCCTGCAGTTGCCCGTGCGCCAGGGTGCGCCCCAGGGCGGCCGCGTCGCAGGCCAGGCGGACGGGCAGTGTACGGCGCCAGGCAGATGGGGACAGGTTCTTGTAGAGCATGAGCAAGCTGTTGCGGAAGTTGTAGTACGTCTTCTGTGGGGAAGACGAAGGGAGAGAGGCCCCGCCGATGTGGTACACGGCGCTCTGGGGGGCCACGCGCACCCGGTAGCCGTGGCGCTGGAGCCGCCAACACAGGTCGATCTCTTCCATGTGCATTTCGAACCGTTCGTCGAGAAGGCCCACGGCGTCGAGCGCCGAACGGCGGAGCAGGAGGGCGGCCCCGGTTGCCCAGAAGACATCGCGGGCGTCGTCGTACTGCCCCCGATCCCGCTCCATCGTGTCGAACAGGCGACCGCGCGTGAACGGATACCCGGCCCGATCCAGGTAGCCGCCAGCCGCCCCGGCATACTCGAATCGGTCGCGGTCGTCGTATTGGAGCATCTTGGGCTGGACGGCCGCCACGTCCGGCGCCGCCGTAGCCGCGTCGACCAGCGGCCATAGCCACCCCGGGGGCACCTCCACGTCGTTGTTCAGAAGCACCACGAACTCGCCTGTGGCGTGGGGGAGGGCGGCGTTGTTGCCCCGACAGAACCGCCAGTTGTCGGGGTGGCGTACAATTTTGACGCTGGGATGCTCACGGGCAATCCAGGCAGCCGTGCCGTCGGTAGAAGCATTGTCGGCCACGATGATTTCGAACTCCGGGTAGTCGGTCGCCACGACGGAGGGAAGGCACTGTTGGACCACCGACTTGGCGTTCCACGTGACGATGACGATGGAGACGGAGGGGGCCGCCATGGCAACGGCGTGAAAGATGGGAAGCACAACCGGAGGAAGTCGAACGTCCGACCGGTCCAAACATAACAGAGGCGCGCCGAAAATGGAATGGGACGCCTGGGCCCTGATGGGTCGCTCTTTCCCACCGCAGCTCAACCCTTGATGTCGGATCTTTCGTCGCACACGATTGACGAGGCGCGCCGGGCCCTGTGGAATCGATGGGGCTACGAGGCCTTCCGACCAGGCCAGGAGGCGATTCTCACGCCGCTCCTGGACGGGCGAAGTGTCCTGGGCGTCCTGCCCACCGGCGGCGGCAAGTCGCTCTGCTACCAGCTGCCGGCGGTGTTGACGGAGGGGTTTGTGCTCGTGGTGTCTCCGCTCATCTCACTGATGCAGGATCAGGTGGAGGCACTGCGGGCCCAAGGGGTGGCCGCCACCTTCATTAACAGTACGCTCCGCGGGTACGAGGTGGAGCAACGGTGGACGAACACCGAGCATGGGCAATACGACCTTGTGTACATGGCTCCTGAGCGTCTCTCGACCGATGTGTTTGCGGCCCGGGCAGGGCGGCTCAACGTGTCGCTCGTGGCGGTGGACGAGGCGCACTGCGTGAGCGAATGGGGCCACCACTTCCGGCCCGCCTATCTGGATATCCCGGATGCGCGATCGGCCCTGGGAGACCCTCCCGTGGCGGCGGTTACGGCCACAGCCACCCCGCCGGTGCGGCGGGACATCCTCGAGCTTCTCAAGATCCCGGACGCGGCGGAGGTGGTGCGTGGGTTTGACCGGCCTAACATCGTATGGTCGGTCTTCCGCACGGAAAACAAGTGGAAACGGCTCCGCGCAGTGGTGGAGGCCGTGAACGGGCCCGGCATCGTCTACGTACCGACGCGCCGGGCGGTGGACCGGTGGCGGGGGCGCCTCACGAACGACGGCGTGGCCGCGGCGGGCTACCATGGGGGCCTGGGGGCTGAAGAGCGGGAGGCCCGTCAGACGGCGTGGATCGAGGAGGACGTCCGCGTAATGGTGGCCACGAACGCGTTTGGGATGGGCATCGACAAGCCCAATGTGCGGTTTGTGGTGCACACGGCACCGCCGTCGTCGCTGGAGAGCTACTACCAGGAGGCGGGACGGGCGGGTCGAGACGGGAAGCGGGCACACGCTGTGCTCCTTTACCAGCCCCCCGACGCAGAGACGCAGGCTTCGCTCATCGACGCTTCTCACCCGACGGCCGTAGAGGTCCGCACGGTGTACGACGCGGTGTGCAGTGTGGGACAGGTGCCGGTGGGCTCCGAACCGGACGGTCCGTTGGTGGTGAACGTGGAGGCTGTGCTCAAGACAACCGGCTATTCGCGGACGAAGGTTCGCACCGCCGTCGACCTCATTGATCGCCAGGGCGCGTGGTCGATCATCTCACAGCGCACGCATTTCGGCCTTCTGCAGTTCGAGGTCCCGGCCCGCGATGTGCGGCAGTACGCCGACGAAGTCGACAATCAAGCACTGGGGACGTTCGTGCGGACGCTCCTTCGGATCGTGCACGCGGATGCGTTCCGGGAGTGGTGGCCGCTCGACCTGCGAGCGGTAGAGCAGCGTACGGATCTCGGGCGAGAACGTCTGCAGCGCGGGCTGCAGTACCTGGAAGAGCGGGGCCTCCTGCGCTGGCAAGCGCCCGGAGCGGCCCTGCGGGTCGAGCTCGCTCATCCGCGGGCGTCCAAACTGCCGGTGGACGACCAGGCCGTGCAGAATGCGCGTCGACGGGCCGAAACGCGTCTCGATCACATGCTGCGGTATGCCCGCGCCGTCACGTGCCGGCGATATGCCCTGCTTACCTACTTTGGCGAAGAGACCGCAGAGCACTGTGGGGCCTGCGATGTGTGCCTGGGACGACATCAGCCTGATGCGGTGACGCCGGACGAGGAGCCAGTCCTTCGTCACATCCTGCGGCAGATATCGAACGGGAGTGATCGCAAGGACTGGTTCGACGACCCGCCGGTGCCGTCATACCGCCTCGATGAACTCCTCGGGTGGCTCGTGTCGGAGGGGTACGTCACTCTCGCCGACCCCCTAAATGGCGCCTATCGACTCACCGATGAGGGGAAACGTTGGGTATGAGTCCGGCGCGAGACTCTAGGGGGACCGTTCCTGATCCTCCGTGTCGCTGCGGGCAGTATCGGCGTCGGTCGTGTCCGTGCGACTCGGACGGCGATTAATACGCTGTCGGGCCTGAAGCGTGTCGATAATCGATTGGTAGAAGGCCCCAAAGATCCTAGGACGGCGACTGTAGTAGCGCAGTGTGGCCTCTAGGTCGGATGGGCGCACGCCGTGGTGGGAAAGAATGGAATCTCGAAGGCCCGGCGGGGTGGGCAACCCTTCCATAGAGCGACGCGCATCGGCCAGGTGTAGGTCCGTCAGGACACGGGCAAAGGTGCTGTCGGGCAGCGGCTTTTCTTCGGAGGAGAAGGTAGAGCACCCGGCAAGGAAGAACAGGCCGAGCACAACCCCAAAAAGCCCCCACCTAGTGCCACGACGCAGCGAAATGGATCTGGACTGAGAGGCAGAAGCCATCATTCCTGAGCGGCAACAGCGCGGTCGTCACGGGCCTCCGTCTCATCGACGGTGCGGAAGGTGCGGGCCATCACTTCCAGGTGCCGGACGAAGCTCAGCTTATCGAAGTCGGGCGCAAAGACAGAACCGTCCAGCATGTAGACCCGATCGGTCGCCTGGTCGTAGAACGTGAAGTTGACGAAGGGACCTCCTCCGCCGACGGGCTGCACTTCGCCGGAGTTCTCCCCCGGGATGACCATGTACCACAGGCCGCGCGACTCGAAGCCGTATCGGTCCAGAAAACTGATTTGCTCCGTCTCCAGGGCGCGCCGGTAGTCAATGTGAACGAAGCCCTGCACATTGCCGCGAAGGTGCCGTTGGGTAAGCGAGTCGCGGGTGGCGTAGATCCACTCTGGGGTAATCTCGTCCGGACTCACATCGTCGGCGTAGTAGACGAAGAATTCTCGCCGCGTCTGCGCCAGAATGCGGCGCAGCCACACGAAGCCCTCGTCCCCGGTCGTGGTGTCAACGGCAAGCTGAAAGTCGCTCTGGACGTTTAGGGTAAAGCCGTGTCGTTTCTTCAGCGTATCCTCAACGGCCAACTGGCGTTCGTCCTCGTACATCTCCCGCTCCATTCGCTGGAGGGTCACGTCGGTAAAGGTGCGACGCATCTCCGAGCCTTGATCCCGGAAGGTCTGAGCGAGGTCTTCTGGGGTGGCGGCGGACACGTAGTAGATGCGCTGGCTCCGGCGCCACAGGTTTGGCTTGGGCACCACCGCCCGCTGCCCGTCCAAGATGGCCTGCTCGGCTTCGCCGGAGAGGCGCCGCCGGAGAAAACTTGCCTCGTTGGATGAGTCGCTCAGGGGCGCCGCGATGATCACATTCTTCAGATCCTGAATCTGGCCGTAGGTCCGCTCGGAGTCGAGCTCGAGGTGGCGGAGCTGAAAATGTCGTTCAGAAATCGGCAAGGTTTCTACCCAGGGAGCAACATTCTCCCGGAGCGCCTCCCCGGGGGCGCTGGTCCAGAGTGAGCTGTCCATTACCACCGTAATCTCACCTTCGGGCCCTTCGGCCATAGGACGGTAGTCGCCCTCGCATCCGCCGAAGAGAAGCAGCAGAGGGATGAGACTCAGGAGAGACGTCCACAGCAGCGACAGGCCGGGACGTTCGGAAAGAACGGTCATCGGAGTGCGGTTGGTCAGGGAAAAGTCCGTTGGAATTCCATCCATTCCCTGTATCTGACGGTTGCGGGCCGCGATTGCTCCTTCTGGGGGCTGTTAGTGATCGTCGGTGGGGCGGGCTTCGGAGGAGGGCTGCGGTGTGGGGGCGGCGTTCCCGTACTTGAGGTCGTGGGCGAAGGCCTCCACGGCGTCAAGACGTTCCGCGTCTGAATGTGTAGGATCGTCCCAGAGTGCCTCCACCCGATTGATAAGGGCCGACCCGACAATAAAGCCATCGGTGTGCCGGCTCAGGCGCATGGCGTCTTCGTGGGTTTTGATGCCAAAGCCCACGAGGAGTGGGTTCTGGTTCACAAGGCGACGCGAACGTTCTAGGTATGCGTCGACCGTCGGGGCCTCGTCGAGGTCGCTGCCCGTGAGGCCGGTCACACTAACCGCGTACACGAAGCCGGTCGCGCGCTCGTCCACGGTGGCCACGCGCTCCTCCGCCGTGTTGGGGGCAATCAGGAAGACGACATCCAGGTTGTGATCGGCGGCGGCCTCACAGAGCCGGTCGCTTTCCTCCGGGGGCAGGTCCGGAAGGATGAGGCCGTCGACCCCCGCGGCCGCGGCGTCGCGGCAAAATTCCTCGATTCCGTAGGCCAGGAGTGGGTTGACGTATCCCATGAGGAGGATCGGCGTCTCGCTTTCGCGACGGAAGTCCTCGGCGGTCCGGAACGTGTCGGTAAGGTCGACGCCGTGGGAGAGGGCGCGGGCACTGGCGCGCTGGATGGGGCGACCCTCGGCCAAGGGGTCGCTAAACGGCATTCCTAGCTCAATGAAGTCAACCCCGCCGCGGTCGAGGGCGTGGAGGATGGGGCCCGTGGCCTCGGGATTGGGGAATCCATCGGTGAGAAAAAGCCCCATGGCCTTCTCGTTGCGGGCCCGGAGTGCTGCAAACGTGTCGTCGAGGCGGGACATTGTAGGGGGCGGCGGCTAGAATACAAAAGGGGCTACAAAGAGAGTCGTTACAGATTGGCGGCGATGGTTTCCATGTCTTTGTCCCCGCGACCGGAGCAGTTGAACACAAGCACCGCGTCGTCCCCGTGCTCCGCGGCGAGTGAGCGGGCCAGGTCGGGCAGTAGGGCCACGGCGTGGGCGGTTTCGAGGGCAGGGATAATGCCTTCCGTCTGCGAAAGTAGCTTCACACCCTCCAGCGCCTCATCGTCGGTAATGGGGTGGTAGGTCACACGCCCCTCATCGCGTAGGTGGGCATGTTCGGGACCCACGCCCGGGTAGTCGAGGCCGGCGGAAAGGGAGTGGGCGAGACTCACCTGCCCGGCGTCGTCCTGCAACAGATAGCTCATGGCACCGTGGAGCACACCCGGACTGCCCTCCGCCAGGGTGGCCGCATGGTCGCCACTCAGGCCGCCGCCGGCCGCTTCCGTGCCGTGCAGCTGCACCTCATGGTTTTCCAGGAAGGGGTGAAAGATGCCGATGGCGTTGGACCCACCCCCCACACAGGCCGCAATAGCGTCTGGCGTTTCGCGGCCTACTGCGTCGCGCAGCTGTGAGCGGGTTTCGGTACCGATGATGCGGTGGAAGTTGCGCACCATCATCGGATAGGGGTGCGGCCCCACCACCGAGCCAATGATGTAGAATGTATCGTCCGGATTGGAGACCCAGTCGCGGATCGCCTCGTTCGTGGCTTCTTTGAGCGTCTGGCTGCCCGTGGTGGCGGCGCGAACCTCCGCGCCCAGCAACTCCATTCGCTCCACATTCAGGCGCTGGCGCTCCATGTCCTCCGCGCCCATGTACACCACGCAGTCGATCCCAAACTTGGCGCACACCGTGGCGGTGGCCACGCCATGCTGCCCGGCCCCCGTCTCGGCGATAATGCGTTCCTTGCCCATGCGGTCGGCCAGCAAGATCTGCCCCAGCGTATTGTTAATCTTGTGCGCGCCGGTGTGGCAGAGGTCCTCACGCTTCGCGTAGATATGGGCCCCGCCAATCTCTTCGGTCAGGCGGTTGCAGTAAGTAAGCGGCGTGGGACGCCCCGCGTACTCGTGCAGGAGTGTCCGGAGTTCGTTCTGAAAGTCGGGGTCGTCCTTGTAGGTAGTGTAGGCGGCCTTCAGTTCATCGAGTACCGGCGTGAGGATTTCGGGCACGTACGCGCCC
This sequence comes from uncultured Bacteroidota bacterium, assembly GCA_913055845.1. Lineage (GTDB taxonomy): Bacteria > Bacteroidota > Rhodothermia > Rhodothermales > Salinibacteraceae > Salinibacter. The sequence goes on from CAJXKO010000038.1 coordinate 19,440, forward strand.
CCATATGGCCCAAAGTGTCCGGAGGCGTCCGGGGACGTTTCGGGAGGCGAATCGACGGCAGACTCAGGCATCGGAATGGGAGGATGTATAGGGGGGAACGTGATCGGTAGTGCGTACTGCGCAGGGAAAGCGGTAGGCGGGAGAGGCACAACCCCGAGGGAGCCCTAGGCGTCGTGCGTTTCGGCATCTTCCAGGTTCTGGCGAGCCGTGCGAAAGGCGTCCATGAAGGTGTCGATTTTCTCGAAGCTCTTCTGGCCCGGGGCCGTTTCGAGGCTGCTCGATAGGTCGATGGCAAAGGGCCGCATGGTGTCGATTGCCCGGCCCACATTGTCCGCGTCGATGCCGCCAGCGAGGAAGACCGGATAGTCCTGAGCGAGTTCGCGGGCCATGCGCCAATTAAACGATTCCCCGGTGCCGCCCCAGACGCTGGAGTTGTGCGTGTCGAGCAGGAAGTAGTCGGTCACGTCTTCGTAGCGTTCAAACAGCGTGCGCAGATGCCCGGAGGAGGCGTCGTGACGTACGCGGATGGCCTTGATGACGGGACAGTCGACTCGCTCCACGACGTGCGGCGGCTCCTCGCCGTGGAGCTGGGCGAGCTCGAACCCGGCCTCGTCGACGGCCGCATTGATGGTCGCGGCGCCATCGTTCACGAACACCCCGACGGGCTTGGGTCCGTGCACCCACTGAATGATGTCACTGGCTAGGGCCGGAGGGGCGTAACGGGGGCTTTCATCGTGCTGGATAAAGCCAAGGTAGTTGGCCCCGGCTCCGGCTAGGTATCGGGCATCTTCCAGCTCCGTGATGCCGCAGGCTTTCAATTTGACACCCATCGGTCGAGTCGATCTGGATGAGAGAAGAAGCGGGGGACGGCCGCTGCTGTATGTTCGATTCGCCTGTGCTAAGCCTCTGATCTACTGTGCTTGCCGGGCCGCAATTTTCTTGCCCTGCGTGCGGAGGCGAGAGAGCGCCTCTCCCGGATGCTTAGCCCGCATCAGGTGCTCGCCGATGAGGGCCCCGTTGACGCCGGCCTTGCGGAGGCGCACCAGCGTTTCAGGATTGCTGAGGCCGCTCTCCGCCACGCGGCCCACATTCTTCGGGGTCTGGTCGAAGATGCGGAGAGAATTTTCGATGTCGACCTCGAAGGTGTTCAGGTCGCGGTTGTTGACCCCGAGGACGCTCACCTGGTCCCAGTCGATCTTTTCCAGGTCGTCTTCGCTGTACACCTCGACGAGGCAGGAGAGCCCAAGCTCGGTGGCCGCGGCGTGGAGTTCGGACAACTGGGCCGGATCGAGTGCCGTGGCGATGAGCAGTACGGCGTCGGCCCCCACCGCCCGGGCCTCGACGAGTTGGTACGGATCGATGATAAAGTCCTTGCGGAGCAGGGGCGTCTCGGGGACGTGGGCGCGGATCCAGGCCATGTGTTCCAGCGAGCCCTGAAAATACTGCGGCTCCGTGAGGACGCTGATGGCCGCGGCGCCGTGCTCGGCGTACTGCTGCGCAATGCCGGCCGGGTCAAAATCGTCCCGAATTACACCCTTGGAAGGAGAAGCCTTCTTCACCTCCGCAATGAATGACATGCCCCGCTCCTTGAGGGCCTCCACCAGCGACAGGGCTTCGCGCTCGTCGTAGAATGGGCGCTGTTTGAGCTCGGCAATCGGTGTCTCAGCTTTCCGCCGCTCCACCAGGTCGCGCGTGTCATCGATGATGTCGTCGAGAATACTCACGGCGTTCGCGTGTGCAGTGAGGGGGGAGCAAGTGGAGAAAAGGGGGCGCCGGTCATCAGGGTCGTGAGGCCGGCCTCCACGGCTATCCTTTTGCTTTCTTGGAGACCTTCACCAGGGTTTTGAGGGTGTCGAGGGCGGCCCCGGAGTCGATGCTTTCTTCGGCGGCCTCCATGCAGGCGTCAAGATCCGAGAATTGGCCGCTCACGTAGAGCGCATAGGCGGCGTTGAGGATGGCCACGTCGCGCCGGGGGCCTAGATCGTTGGCGGCGAGAATGTTGTGGAGGATGGTCGCGTTTTCTTTTGCGTTTCCCCCCTCCAGCGCCGAGGCCGGGGAGCGTTCCAGGTCGTGCTGTTCGGGGCTCACCTCTTGACTTCTGGGGACCGGGTTCTGGTCCGAGGCGTCGTACTCGAACAGGGTGGTGGCGGCCGAGACACTCACCTCGTCCATGCCGTCCTCCGAGTGGAGGGTGACCACGTGGTCGGCGTCCAGTTGTGCCAGGATGCGGGCCATCGTCTGGGCGGTTTGCGTGTTGAAGGCGCCCACGATTTGGCGGGTTACGCCCGCGGGGTTGCAGAGGGGGCCCAAGATGTTGAAGAACGTGCGTACGCCCAGGGACTTCCGCACCGGCATCACGTGGCGCATGGCGGGGTGGAAGAAGGGTGCGAAGAGGAAGGCGATGCCTGCTTCGTGGAGGCAGTGCTCCACGCCCTCTTTCTCCAGGTCAATCTGCACACCCAGCGTCTCCAGGACGTCCGCGGAGCCGGACTTTGAGGAGACTGAGCGGTTTCCGTGCTTAGCGACAGTTGCGCCGGCACCCGCCGCAATGAGGGAGGCCGTCGTGGAAATATTAAACGTACTCGCTCCGTCTCCCCCCGTGCCGCAGAGGTCGATGGCATTGGGATCGCCGGGGTCGACCGAGATGGCAAACTCCCGCATTGTTTTGGTGAAGCCGACCAACTCATCGAGCGTCTCGCCACGGGTACGGAGGCCCATGAGGAAGGCGGCAATATGCTCGTCGCGGGCCGATCCGTTCATCATCTCGGTCATCACGGCCTCGGCCTCGCTGCGGTCGAGCGGGTTGCCGTCGGCGATGGTTTGTAGGTGTGCGTCCACGGTCAGGTACAGCTGATTCCAAAGAGTGTGGGGCGCGCGAGGAGGCTACGCGGGGGTGGGCGTGGCGTGGCGGTCGACCACCGAGAGCCAGTTGGCGATGATTGTGGGCCCCGCCCGCGTCATGACGCTCTCGGGGTGAAACTGGATGCCGTAGAGCGGCTGAGTGCGGTGACGAAGTGCCATAATCGTGTCGCGCGTCTCTGTCGTCGCCGTCACCTCTAACTCGTCGTGTGGGAAGGTGTCCGGGTCGATCACGAGGGAATGGTAGCGGGTGGCGTCGAACGAGTGGTCGAGGCCGTCGAACAAGGTCGTACCTTCGTGGAGCACCGGGCTTGTTTTTCCGTGCATCAGCTCCTCCGCCTGCGTGATGGTGCCGCCAAAGACCTCACCGATGGCCTGGTGCCCCAGGCACACGCCGAGAATCGGTGTCGTGTCGCCGAGCGTCTTGATGACCGGCTCCGTGAGTCCCGCATCGGAGGGATGGCCAGGTCCGGGCGAAATCAAAATTCCGTCCGGGGTCATGGCCCGCACCTCCTCGATCGTCCGGGCGTCGTTCCGAATCACCTCCAAGTCGTCGGTATGCTCGCCCACGAGGTGGACGAGGTTGTAGGTGAACGAGTCGTAATTGTCGATGATCAAAATCATCGGTACGGAAAAGTCGGCAGGTGGAGGAGGAACGAAGGAGAGAGTCGGCGTTCTGCACGTC
>CAJXKO010000039.1 GCA_913055845.1 uncultured Bacteroidota bacterium
CGACGATCGGGACATCAAGCGCCGAATGGAATCCCGGCGGGCCCGAGAGGCGCAGAACAGCCCCCTCAGCCTGCTGTTTTTTCTTGCCTTGTTGTTTCTAACGCTGCTCCTCTACTACTCGCTGTAATTGTATCAGCCTGTCTGTGCCGTGGCCGACGAGACGTCTGCGACCGAGGGCATCATCCAGGTGATGTCCGACCGCCTCGCCAACCAGATTGCGGCGGGCGAGGTGGTACAGCGGCCTGCCTCGGTGGCGAAAGAGCTGATTGAGAACTCACTCGACGCCGGGGCCGAGTCCCTGGAGGTCCTCCTGAAAGACGCCGGCAGCACCCTCGTGCAGGTAGTGGATGACGGGTGCGGCATGGGCCCAGAGGACGCGGAGCGCTGCTTTGAGCGCCATGCCACGAGCAAGGTGCGTTCGATCGACGACCTGGAGCGCCTCCGGACGCTGGGCTTTCGCGGGGAGGCACTGGCGTCCATCGCCGCCGTGGCGCAGGTTACGCTCAAGACGAAGCGGGTAGAGGACGGGGCCGGGACCCTGGTACGGGTGGAAGGGGGCGAAGTGGTTGAGACGCGTCCCTGTGCCATTCCCGACGGCACCTCGGTCGCGGTCCGTAACCTCTTCTACAACGTGCCGGCCCGGCGCAATTTCTTAAAGACGCCCGCCACCGAGCTGAAGCACCTCACTGAGACGGTGCAGTCGCTGGCCCTCGCAAATCCCGACACGGCGGTTCGGCTCGAGCACGACGGCCACGAGCACTATGACCTGCCCGCGGCCCGCGACGACGACTGGCACACCGCCACCCGCCAGCGAATTCTCGGTCTTTTTGGCGACGAGCACCGCGACGAACTGGTGGCGGTGGAGGATGCGTCGAGCGACCTGACGGTGCGGGGGTTCGTTGGGGCTCCCTCGTTCCACCGCAAGACGCGAGGCGAGCAGTTCCTGTTCGTGAACGGGCGTTATATTCAGGACCGCTACCTGAGCCATGCGGTGAAAAAGGCCTACGAGGACCTGTTGCCCGACGGGGCCTTCCCGTTTTTCGCGCTCTTCCTGACCATGAACCCCGAGCGCGTGGACGTCAACGTGCATCCGCAGAAGGCGGAGGTGAAGTTTGACGACCAGAGTGGAATCTACGGGTTTCTCCGGAGTGCAATCCGCCGGGCGCTTGGGCGCGTCCATACGGCGCCACAGGTGGAGGGAGAGGAGAAAACGGATCCCTCGGAACGTTCCGATCAGGCCTCGTCGTCCGCCGAAGACGCTTCCTCGGAGACGAGGGGCGCCTCTCCTCAGCCCACATCTTTTCAGCCGCGCCGGGCCTCCGCCGACTCGTCTGCCTCCACAACCCAGTCCTCGGCCGACTCTTCGCGGCCCTCGTCGTCCGGGCGTGAGGAATCCCATCCGTCGATGACGCCCGGCGATCAGTCCGACGCGCTGTACCGCCGTTCCCCGAACCAATCGCCCGACGAGCTGGCCCCCGATGGGTCCGGCGAGACGGCTTCGGGCTCTAAGCTCGACGCCGGGCCGGAGCGGCAACCGGTCTGGGGACTGCACGACACGTACATCGTCACGCCCACCGATACCGGCGTGATGATCGTGGACCAGCGGGCCGCCCACCTTCGTGTGCTGTACGAGCGGGCCCGGGCCCATCTACAAAAGCGGCAGGGAGAGTCACAGCGCCTGCTCTTTCCGCACACGATTGACCTTTCCCCGGCCGAGGTGGAGCTCCTCGAAGAACTGCGCGATGACCTAGAGGCACTGGGCTTCGACCTGGAGCGGCTGAGCGGTCGTACCGTGTCGGTGCGTGGCGTGCCCACCGAGGTGCCGGATGGCGATGAGGACGCCATTCTCGACACCATCCTGGAGCAGTACACCTCCGCGCAGGATGCCGTGGACGATGACCGACGCAAGCGTCTCGCCAAGACGCTAGCGCAGCGAAGTGCGGTCACTCGCGGCCAGTCCCTATCCGACGCCGAGCGGCGGGCCCTCCTGGACGACCTCTTTGACTGTGAGATGCCCTACGCCGACCCCACTGGCACCCCCACCATGGTGAAGCTGTCACTGGAAGAGCTTGCCGACCAGTTTGGGCGGTAACAAAGCCCTCGGCTTGCGTTCCGATGAAGCCCGTACGGGAGGATCTACGCCGGAGAGGGGCCTATTCGCTTCGCCTCGGTGTCACTGTTTGCAAGTACTTCCAGAGCGCAGTCAGTTCCTGGTCGGTCAGCTTGCCCATGTCGGCGGGCATGACCGGGTCGATACGGGACCCATCGGGGCGTTGCTGTTTCCGCATGGCTCGAAAAAAGTCCGCCTTCGTCCAGGCCCCAATCCCGTCCGCGTGCGGGGTAATATTGGCGGCAGGAGGCCAACTGGGAGGCGCTCCGGAAATGGGACCGCCCGTCAACTCCGAGCCGTGACACCCCACGCAGGAGTAGGCCAAGTATTCGCCGTAGGCAGCGGTGGGGCCCCGGGGCGGAGCCGTGGGCCGGGGCGCGTCGTGGTCGATTCGAGCGGCTGACAGCCGGAAGTTGCCCCGTCCCGCCACCACCATTGCTCGTCCCATCGGGCCCAGTTTTGGGGCGACCATGTTCTTCTCAATTGGTGGAAGCTGCTTGAGGTACGCAATGAGCGCGCCGAGGTCCTCATCACTCAGGTAGTAGTACTCGAATGAGGGCATAAAGACCAATGGCGAACCGTTCGGGGCTATCCCATGTCGGATGGCCCGAATCCAGTCCGCATCCGAGTACGTGCCCCCCACGCCCCCGGGCGTCAGATTCGGGGCGTGAAGCGAGCCGATCATGGGATCGCTCACGGCCGTGCTCCCCCCGAGCCGAGGGCCATGACAGTCGCCACACCCGCGGGTCACGGCAATGTGACGGCCCCGAGCAATGGCCGCCGAGTCGGTTGGGATCGGGACGTTCTGCACCGACACGTCGTACGTCTGGTGCAGCCGATAGGCACTGGCCGCATACAGGCTGACCGCTGCCAGTAGAAAGAGCAGGAGTAGTCCTGCGAAGAGACGAACGGTCCATCGGAGAAAGGAGGACATGGCTAGCGTGCGGGCGGTGGACGGGGCACGAAGCGAGAACTCTTGACGGGAAAGGCTCACGCAGGGTGGAGTGGGGCCCTGCATACAGTGTGCATGAATTCAATCGTGACAATCTAGTAATAGAAATTCACGGAAATGTCAAGGGGCAGCCCCGTCACACCGTAACTGTGCTGCGCGATTTCGGAAGTCACAGTGTCCTTGGGTCCGGTGGGGGAGTGGATCCAGGGGACATCGGCGGGGGAACTCCGGTTTTCTTCTCACTGTCAAACAATCCGCTCCCTGAAGATGCGAGGTTCGAAATGCGAAAAGCCGTTTTGATGGCGGCGTACAGAACTACGGGTTGGACACCGAAGCTGGTTGCCATGTCGCACTCCCTTCTCCACGCGATTGCGTCGTATATCGGGCAGCATGGGCTGCTCGGGGACGAAGGGCCGGTCCTCGTTGCCGTAAGTGGAGGTGTGGACTCCATGACGTGCCTGTCAGTCCTCCGCCGTCTTGGTTACGACGTGCAGGCCTTCCACGTTAACTATGGCCTCCGTGAGGGGGCGAATGCGGACGAGACGCTCGTACGCCGGTGGTGTCGCGAGCGGACCCCCGCGGTTCCGGCCACGACCGTGTCGCTGGATGCGAAAGCCCGGGCCGAGGCGGAGGACGAGTCGCTGCAAGAGGCTGCACGACGGCTGCGGTACGATGCGCTCGCCGAGCATGCAGTGGCCATCGATGCCGCCGTCGTGGCTACGGGTCACCACCGCGAGGATCAGGCCGAAACGCTGCTTCTGAACCTTGTGCGTGGGAGCGGGCCGGAAGGCCTAGCGGGGATGCGTCCGTCGCGCCCCCTGCGTGAGGCCTCCTCTGTGTCCCTTGTGCGCCCCTTGCTGAGCACCCGCCGCGACGAGATTGAAGCGTACGCCGAGGCCGTCGATCTTCCGTGGCGCACCGATCCCACAAACCGAAGCCTGGAGTACGATCGTGGTGTGATGCGGACCGAGATCCTGCCCCGTCTAGCCGACCACTTCGAGGGAGCACGGGACACGATAGCCCGCTCGGCGGCCCTCATGCGGGAATATGTCGACGACGATCTGCGTCCGGCCCTCCGAGCGCGGATGGCAGACGCGTACGACGAGCGCGAGTCGGGCGGATGGCTGGCGCTCGGTACGTTGATCGATGCCCCACCGGTCTGGCGTCGACGGCTGCTCCTGGCGGCCCTGCGCCGCGCCCTTCCAGCGGCGCCCTATTCCTACGCCGTGGCCGAAGAGCTTGCAACCCTCGTGGACGCCCAGGTGGGGCGTCGGGTGGAGGTAGGGACGGGAACTGTGTGGCGGGAGCGGGAGGGGCTCCGCTTTTTGCCCGAGGAGGCCGCCCCGGAGCCGCTGTCGGCCACGCCCGTGACGGCGGGCTCTCCCGTCTCGATTCCCCAGGGCACGCTTCGGGTGGCGCGGGACGTGCCCCGCCCCGATACCCTCAACACTGAGCATTCCCGGACGGTCTACGCCGACGCCGCTCGTCTGGGGGCAAATCTTACGGTGCGGACGTGGAGGCCCGGAGATCGCTTCCGGCCCCTGGGTCTAGACGGCACCAAGACGGTTAGCAGTCTGCTTACCGACCGGTGCGTGCCGCCCCACCGTCGGGCCGGGGTCAGCGTTCTTTGTGGCGACGAGCATATCGCCTGGGTGGTGGGGCACCGGCTCGACGACCGGGTGCGCGTACGCCCTGAGACGGAGCAGATTGCCCGTCTCGTCCTACAACCTCGTGAAAAAGCATAGGACCTCTGTCAATCTTCGACGCCGCCGCCTAGATTTTCGGTGATCGGATCCGCCGCCATTGATCTGTTCCGTTGACTGCCGGCCTGCCCATGCCCGCTACGCGCGACCTTCTGGAAACACCCGCCCCGCCCACCGAGTCCCGCGTCACCGTGCAGGGCGACCGCTTCCGCCGCTACCTGTCGGCCGACCGCATCCAAGAACGGGTTGCCGAAATGGGGGCGACCATTACCCGCGACTACGCTCACACCACCCCTATCCTCGTGAGTGTGCTCAACGGAGCGTTCATGTATACCGCCGACCTGATGCGGGCGATCGACACGGACTGCGAAATCGACTTCATCAAGCTCTCCTCCTACGGCGACGCGAAAGTCTCCAGTGGCGAGGTCCACGAACTGAAGAGCGTGGACGCCGACCTGGAGGACCGCGACGTGCTCATCGTCGAGGACATTGTGGACACGGGCCTGTCTATGGAGTTTATGAAGGGGCGTCTGCAGGAGCACAATCCCGCCTCGCTGCGTGTGGCGACGCTTCTCCACAAGCCCACAGCCACTGAGCCGGACTTGACGCTCGACTACGTGGGCTTTCGCATCCCGGATCTTTTCGTCATCGGCTATGGGCTCGATTACGGCCAGCTCGCCCGCAACCTTTCAGACATCTACATTCTCGATGAGGAGTAGAGGGGGCCTCTCGGCGTGGGGGGAAAACGGAGGTGCTCACCGCGGAGTGTCCATTAAAAAGTTAGCCGAAACAAAGTAACCATCTGGGCAGCATGCGGCTAGTAAATTCTGCTACAGTTAAGCCTCAGGTCCGCTCGCCCGTTTTATGTCCGATTCTAGCCCCCGCATTCTCATCGTCTACACCGGCGGCACTATCGGCATGGTGGAAAGCGAGGGGGGATATGTGCCGGAGCCTGGAACGCTGCAGGCGCTCATGGACGCACGGGCAGCGTTCCAGGCCGACGACGTGCCGGCGTACGACGTGCTGGAATTCGATCCGCTCCTGGACAGCGCGAACATGACGCCGGCTGACTGGCTGCGCATTGCACGAACGATCCGTGACCACCACGAGTCCTATGACGGGTTTTTAGTGGTGCACGGCACGGACACGATGGCGTTTACCGCCGCCGCGCTGTCGTTCATGCTGCAGCCGTTGGACAAGCCAGTCCTCCTTACCGGGGCCCAGCTGCCCCTCAACGAGACCCGCACCGACGCGCAGGGTAACCTCCTGACCTCGATCGTGCTGCTGGGCGATTACCATGATCGGTTCGCTGGCGTCCACTTGTTTTTCCACGATCGTCTGTTCCGGGGCACCCGGGTCACCAAGGTGAACGCGGATTCCTTCGCGGCCTTCGACTCGCCCAATTTTCCGGCGGTGGGGACGGCGGGGATCGACCTGGATCTGGAATGGGATCGCGTTCCTGCGCCGCAGCGTCCGCCCCGTACGCCAGTCGTGACGGCGTTGGGGACGGCCACAGTGTCGGCGTTTCGTCTCTTTCCCGGGTTGGACGCAGCCTCGCTGGAAAATGTGCTTGCCCCGCCCGTTCAGGGCGTAGTGCTGGAGTGCTTCGGGGCCGGGAACGCTCCAGCCCGGGACGATGCGTTTCTGGGTGTTCTTCGAGACGCCACCGAACGGGGCGTGGTCATCGTGGCGGTGCCGCAGCCCCTCCGAGGAACGGCCGATCTCAGTCTCTACGCCACGGGGCAGGCCCTCGCGGACGCCGGGGTGGTGAGCGGCTACGACATGACCACGGAGGCCGCTCTGGCAAAGCTCTACTACCTGTTCGAGCAGGACCACACGCCGGACGAGGTGCGCCGCCTCGTGCAGACCAATCTTCGGGGGGAGCTTACCCCGCCGGGCGAGGTGCCCCCGGCATTGGGGCGGGCCCGTCGTCGCCTGGCGGGCTACCGGTAGCAGGTCCCGCCGTGGACAATTGGAAGGCGCCTCTCCATAAATGCTTTCGTCCTTCCATGACGTGTGCTCAGGCGATCGCCGAGACGCTCCGTCGCAGTCACGTGCGTCTTGCGACCGCCGTGCCGGGACACGGCGCTACGCAGACGTATGCGGCCTGGCAGGCACAAGCCGACACGGCCCCGCCGTTCTCGTTCCACGAAGAAGTGGCCGTCGGGATGGCGCATGGGGCCGCGCTGCGGGGACATCGTGCCGCTGTGCTCTTGAAGGCCCACGGCTTTCTGAAGGCCGCCAACGCCATTGCCGACAGCCTCGCGGCGGGCACTACCGCTGGGCTGGCATTCATTGTCTTCCACGATCCGACGGGCGCCCACTCCGACAGCGTGGTCGATATTGAGGGGGCGGCCCGCGAGTTGGGGCTTCCGACGAGGCGTCCCGAGAGGGCCGGGCAATTGCGGGCACTGCCGAAGGCCCTTCGACGCGCCGAAGACCAGGGGCTTCCCCAGTTACTCATCCTGGACGCGGACGCAGTCTCCGAGGAGGCCCCGCCGATGCCTGATGTCCCCGCACCGCCGCACAGCTCCTACGAGCGAGATGTCGCCCGGCACGTCTGCTGCCCGCTCCTGGCCCCGTACCAGCACGCTGTGTTTCAGGCACGGCGGGAGAAAAGGGATCCTGACGCCGTAGATCGGCCCCCGTTGCCCCGCGTCCCTGCCGAGCTGCCCGACGAATACCGCGTGGTGGCGGAGCAGTACGAGCCCCTCATGCAGGCCCTGGCCAACCAGCCACGGGCCGTGACGGCGGGCGACACGACGGTCGCCACCCTATTTGCGCTGCCCCCCGTGGCGGCCGTGGATCTGTGCACGTACATGGGCGGAAGCGTCCCCCTCGCGCTCGGGGCGCAGGCCGCAGGCGAGGCGCCAGCGTGGGCGGTGACGGGCGATTTTGGGTTCGTGGCGGCGGGACACCTTGGGCTCCTGGAGGTGAACCAGCGGGAGCTGTCCCTCAATGTGCTGGTGCTCGACAACGGTCGCGCCCACGCCACCGGGGGACAGCCGGTTGCCCGAGAGGCGGTGGATACGGTCCTCGCGGGCTATTCCGATTGTGTGGTGCCGCTCCACGATCCCTCCGATCCGGTCGCCTGTCGGAAGGCCTTGACCACAGCCACAAAGCGCGACGGGCTCACACTGATCCGGGCCGACTACCGAACCTGAAGGGGGAAGTCCCCTGCTCGTTTATCACCACTCCGCAAGAAAAGGCCTGTCCGCAGGCCGCACGTGTTATCCTCCAGAAGGCTCCTCTGTCTCGCGGTGCACCGCCGTGGGGGTTTGTGGACGGAAGTGGGCCGTAAAATGGCGGAGCTGGGGCGGCTCCTCCGTCATGTCGTAGCCGCTAAGTTCCTCGCGTCGGTCGTATACGGTTTCGAAGCACTCGACCACGTAGTCGATGTGGCTCTGGGTGTAGACGCGGCGGGGAATGGCGAGGCGCACAAGCTCCATGTCCGCTGGTTCCTCACTGCCGTCTGGCTGTCGCCCAAACATGACGGATCCGATTTCACATCCCCGAATGCCTCCGGTGGTGTAGAGGGCAACGGCGAGGGCCTGTCCCGGATAGTCGAGCGGCGCAATATGGGGCAGGAGGCGCTTGGCATCGATATAGACCGCGTGGCCGCCGACTGGTTTGACGATGGGCACTCCGATCTCCGTAAGCGCCTCGCCCAGGTAACGCGTGGAGGCCATGCGGTACTCCAGGTAGTCCTCGTCCACGATCTCCTGGAGCCCAACAGCGATCGCCTCCAGGTCACGCCCCGCGAGGCCGCCATAAGTCGGGAAGCCCTCCGTGAGGATGAGCTGATTGCGGGCCTGACGGGCCCACGTATCGTTGTCGAGCGCCAGCCAGCCCCCGATGTTCACGAGCGCATCCTTCTTGGCGCTCATCGTCATGCCGTCGGCGTGGGAAAACATCTCCCGCACGATCTCCTTGACCGGTTGATCACCGTATCCGTCCTCCCGCTGCTTGATGAAGTAGGCATTCTCGGCAAAGCGGCACGCGTCGAGAATGAGGGGCACGTCGTGCGCGTCGCACAGCGCTTTCGCCCCGCGGATGTTGGCCATGGATACCGGCTGGCCGCCGCCGGTGTTGTTGGTCACGGTCAGCATCACGATGGGCACATTGGCACCATGCTCCTCCAGAAACATCTCCAGCCGGTCAAGGTCGACATTGCCCTTAAACGGGTGGGGGTACTCAGGTTGGTGGCCGGCGTCGATGACGAGATCGACCGCCTCGGCGCCCGTCGACTCGATATTGGCGCGGGTCGTGTCGAAGTGCGTATTGCTGGGAATCTTGGCCTCCGGGCCCGCCACCAGCCCCATCAGAATGCGTTCGGCGGCCCGGCCCTGATGGGTCGGGATCACGTGCTCGAACGGCATCAGCTCCTTGACCGCCTCCTCGAACCGGAAGTAGGAGGGCGACCCCGCGTAGCTCTCGTCGCCCTGCATGAGCCCCGCCCACTGCGCCGCACTCATCGCCGAGGTGCCCGAATCGGTGAGCAGGTCAATAATGACGTCGTCGGCGTGCAGGTTGAACAGGTTGTAGTGGGCGTCCCGGATGAGCCGTTCGCGCTCGGCCCGGGAGGTCAGCCGGATCGGTTCCACCGACTTGATTCGGAACGGCTCGATAATCGTGTCCATCTCCATGGCGGAAGCGGCGGTTGAGAAAAAGACATCCCCCGGTAACGTACCAACGCGTCCGCCGAAGGACAACGGGGCGACGGAGGGAGCTAGGCGAGGGTGGGGTCGAGGAGGTGGTCGAGTTGGGTGCGGAGCCGCTTGCGGCCGCGGTGGATGTACACTTTGACGGTGTTAATCGGCATGTCCAGGGTCTCGGCAATCTCCTTGTACTTGAGCCCCTGAAGTTCCCGGAGGGCCACCACACGTCGGTACGGATCGTCCACCCGCTCCAGGGCATTCAGCACGTGGTTGCGCAGGTCTTCCGTTTCGGCGTGATGGTCGGGTGTGCGGCCCGGACTCTCTGCACGGTCTACCCCGTCGTTGTCCACGCGCACTCGCTTGTGGCGCCGCTGGCGCGCCCGCAGTTTGTCGATGCAGGCGTTGCGGGTCACGCAGGTGAGCCACGCCATGAGGCCGTCCGGGTCCAACTCGTCCTGATGCTCCCAGAGTTTCACGAGGACTTCCTGGGTGACGTCCTGCGCGATCGCCTCGTCCTTGAGCATCGACTGGGCGATGCGGTAGACCCGGTCTTCGTAGGTGGAAACCTGCTGTTCAAACGCGGAGAAGCTGTTCATGGGCGGCACGAAGCAGTGAGAAGGACGTGTCGGTCCCGTCGTCTGCCGGGTGCTGTATCCGACAGGGCCCCCGATCATCGGTTGCAGTCTCTGAGCGACGGGGACATATCTACCCTTGCAGGGCCTAAAGAGATGAAGGGAAAGCGACGAGTTGGCGGCCTGGGGCGACGAATGGTCCTGTTCCGGGCCCCAGGGATGTCCCTGGGGCAAGCAAACCGGGTGGTGGTAAAGAAAAACGTCCGGGTCTGCAGGGACCAAGGGAAGGACCGACCGCAGGGCTGACGCTAAAAGAGCGATCCCTCCGACCGGCTGCACTCCCTGTAATCGATTGGGAGCCAATTGGCGCCCCGAGTTCTACTCGGCGCAGGGTTCAGAGAGACTACGTCTCGGCAACGGCGGCCACGTCGAGATCGACCGGCTTCGGGTAACAGACGTAGGGCTTTTCCACGAATCCCGTAAGCTCGGAGATGGTGGCCGTGTCGGCCATTTCCGACAATTCCTGCACCGTGCCGTTGCGCCCCAGAATGCCAATCAGCTCTTTGTCACTGTCGTAGGCGGTGTGGCGCGACACGTTGATCGTGAGGTAGTGTCGGGCGGCAGCCTTGGCCTCGTTCTTGGCCGCCAAGCCCTCGTCCACGAGCCAGTCGGCCACCTGGGTGCGCCAGTGTTCGATCTGCGTGGCGTGGGGGGACCGTGGTAGAAAAGTGACCCGCAAGAAGACGCGGTTGATGAAGCGGCGGCACAGGTCGGATAGGACCGGATCGGGGCCCTGCATCCACTGCTTCAGGCTAAAGAGGACGTCGGTGTCGTCGAGTTGCAGATAGTGGTCGCGGACCGTAGGCTGGCCGATCTGGTCGGCGTGCACCTCGTTATCGAGGAAAAAAAGCAGGGCCCGAGAGCCCCGCGCCAGCCAGTCCGGCGGGGTCCCGGCGTCGAGGTGGGTCTGTACGCGCCGAAGTACGCCACGCAGCAGCTCATCGCCCGCCAGCACGGTCTTGTGGAGATAAACCTGCCAGTACATAAGCCGGCGTGAGATCAAGAAGTTTTCCACGGCGTAGATCCCCTTTGCCTCAATCATCACCTCGGAGGCCGGGCCGCCCTGAAGCGGGTGCACGCGCATGGTCTTGAGGAGGCGCTGGACGCCCACCTCGCCCTCAGCCACACCGGTGTAGAAGGAGTCGCGCCGCAGGTAGTCGAGCCGGTCCATGTCGAGTTGGCTGGACACCAGCTGGTGAAAGAAGGGCCGTTCGTAGTCGTCGTCGAACATGGCCAGGGCCGTGTCCAGCGCCCCATCCAGGCGTTCGTTCAGGCGCACCAGAAGGACACGACTCATGTCCTCGTGCGAGAAATCCTCGATCAGTTGGTGCTCCAGCGTGTGCGAAAACGCCCCGTGCCCTACGTCGTGGAGGAGGGCCACGGCCAGAGCAGCGGTGCGCTCCTCGGGCGAAATCGGCGTGCCTTTCTCGGTCAAATTCGTAAGGGCATCCTGCATGAGTGCCATGGCCCCCAGCGCGTGGTTGAAACGCGTGTGCTCGGCCCCCGGAAAGACGAGATGCCCCACGCCAAGCTGGCGAATGCGACGCAGGCGCTGGACCTCGGGGGTTTGGATGAGATCCATGAGAACGTTCTTCGGCACGGAAATAAATCCGTGTACAGGGTCGGAGAAGAGCTTAAAGCGCTGGTTGGAAGACATCCGGAATGGAACTACTCTCAGAGAGATACCGGAGACGGTCGTCCCTCGCGGAAGCGACCGGGTAGTGTGGGGGAGGGCAACGCTGAAGGGAACTTCCTCTTCACGACACAGGCCCTACCATTCCTGGTCCGCCAGGTTTTCGACGATGGAGGCGTAAAAGGCATTCGAGTCGAAGTGGGAGGCAAGTCCGGAGGAGATTCCCACCTGCCGGCCGTGGTCGGCGTCGACGGTGCCCTGGTATTCGCCCCAGCGGGCGCTGCGCACGCTCACAATGCCATCGTTGGCTCCTTCGCGCTCGTATAGGTAATTATTGAGGTACCGGAAGATGGGCGCGATGGGGGTATTCGTGCCCCTTCCAGCTTCGCAACCGTACGACCAGTACGTCACGTCGGGATGGTTGGGCACCTCGGGGTTGAACGTATTTTCCACGTGCTCGGGCGTGAGCTCCGTAAGGGCCTGCCGGATGTTGGCGGATCCGTCTTCGAGGATGTGGGTACCCACCCAGTCCGCCATATTCGTGAGCCAGTCGCGCACGAGGTCGGGCTGGCTGAGGACGAGCGTGGCGATGGCCGAGCCGCGGTGGGGCGTCGAGATGGTCACGAGCGCATCGACCACCTCATGCCAGCCCATCTTGGTGATGAGGTAGCGCGCGTCCAGGCCGCCCATAGAATGGGCAATGAGTAGCAGGCGGTCGGCCTGGGTGTCGTCGAGCACGTGCTGCAGCCGGTCGTCCCACTGGGCCGTGCGGGCCCGCACCGTGTTGTAGGGCGACACATTGGGCGCGATGGCCGGGACCCCGCGCGACCGAAGGTAGAGGGCCTCCTCATGGAGGTGGCCGCCGCGGCGGAACGAAGCCCCCACGCCAAACCCGTGCATGAGCACTACCGGTGCGTGGACGGGAATGATGGAGGGCTGCGGAAACGGCTCCAGGCCGGTCAGGCGCTGCAGGGCCGAGGCCGAAAGGGTGTCGTCGGGCATGGAGACGAGAAAGGTGGGGCGGATCGGAGACTCAACGCTGGTACCCGGACTTGTCCCCGCAGGTTCGAGGCGCCTCGGCCTCAGGCCGGGAGGCCCGCAAACAAGGGGAAAGGTTTGCCGAAAAACAACGCTTCGCTCCCGGCCACGACGAGGGCCGCCGCGACGGGCACGCGGATGTTGTCGTTGATGGGGAGGGGCAGTGCCTCCACCACCGCGCCGCCCAGTACCCCCGCGGCGGCGGGGCCGAACGGAATGGCCGGCATCCAGGCCATGATGGCGAGGCCGGTCCCCACGAACGCCGCGCTGCCCTCCACGGTGGCCGCCTGGCGCCCCCACGGGTGCCGGCCGAGCCGACGGCCCACGAGGGCCGCCGCGGCGTCGGCTAGCATCGCCATCGCAAGGAGGGGCGCGGCCAGACGCAGCGGAAACAGGAGGACCATCAGCGCAGCGCCCACCAACACGCACGTGGCTCCGTTGAAGCGGACGCCCGCGCCCACCGGGGGCAACTCGTCGGCCCGCATGAGGGGACCAAAAATCCATCGGATCCACCGGTTGAATGACGTCGAGTGGGCACGGGCCACGTCGGCCGCTGTGGCGACGAGCGCCGCCGGGGCGAGCACGTAGAGGGCCAGGGGCATGCCCCCCCACCACATGCCCAGCGGGATAGTCAGGGCCAGCAGGTGTAGGGCCTTGCGGCCCAGCTCGCCGCTGTACGGCAGGGAGGGAGTCGACGACACGAACGGCACAGAAACTGGGAGGAATTTCCGTCGAGTCCCCGAACCTTCCGGGACGAAAATGGTTCGATCTGCTCCACACATAATCCAGCGGTTCATGTCCGCAAAAAACCATGCACCGAGCCGGACACAGGCACCGGGTCCGTCTCACTTGTCCCCCCGGTCACGGCCGAACACATCTCTCAACTGCACCCTTTCACGTCCGCAATTCCACGCCCTCATGCCTACTCGTTCGCTGATTCTCCTTGTCCTCGCTGGCGCTGTTCTGCTGGGATGTACCGGGGGGGAGTCCGAGACCGACCGCATGGCCGAAGAGCACGACGGCGAGACGCCCACCGCTACCGATGCAGCCCGCGCCCCTGAAAGTCCCGTCACCGCCGACACGGTTTCGTACACGCAGACCGGCGAAGGCACGCCGGTCGTTGGGTACATGGCCGCCCCCGCAAATCCCGACTCCATCCTCTCGGCACGCGGCCAAGACCCATCGTCGGCCCACCTGCCCGGCATCGTCGTAATTCACGAGTGGTGGGGGCTCAACGACAACATTCGCACTGCCACGCGCCGGTTGGCTGGACAGGGATACCGCGCCCTGGCCGTCGATCTTTACAACGGAGCCACCGCCAACTCGTCCGACTCGGCCCGTGTCCTAATGCAGCGCACAATGGACCAGCCCGGTCGGATGCGGGCCAACCTTCAAGCGGCCCATGACTACCTTCGCTCCGAGACGAGCGCCCCCCATGTGGCCGTCATGGGATGGTGTTTCGGCGGTGGCCGCACGTTCGAGGCGGTAGCCGCGGCGCCCACCCAGTACGACGCGGCGGTGGCCTATTACGGCACCCCGTCGTCCATGACGCTGGAGGTGCTGCGAGAGACGACGACGCCCATCCTGGCACACTTTGGTCGAACCGATCAGGCAGTGTCCCCCGAGGCCGCCCGCGACTTTGAGTCACGCTTCACCGAGGCCGGGGCGACCGGGGCCATTCACTTCTACGACGCAGGTCACGCCTTCGCAAACCCCTCTGGCGAGAGCTACGTCCCCGAGGCTGCCGAGACGGCTTGGTCGCGCACGACCGACTTCCTCACACAGAATCTCTACCCGTAATCTGAGTCGGGGCCCTGAATCCGCGGGGCACGCCCAGCGCCTTTCCGCCGCTTCTCGTTCGCTTAATTTCCCGAGCCTTCTCGCGCCTGCATGGCCTCCTTCCCTTCGTTGCAGAACGACCTCCTTCTCCGCACCGCCCGCGGCGAAACCACGAATCGAACGCCCGTCTGGATGATGCGGCAGGCCGGGCGCTACCTGCCCGAGTATCGCGCCGTGCGGGAGACGCACGACTTTTTCGAGGTTGTGGAAACCCCCGACTTAGCGGCCGAAGTGACAATTCAGCCCGTCGAGCGATTGCCCGTGGACGCCGCCATTTTGTTCTGCGACATCATGGTGGTGCCCGAAGCGATGGGGCTAGAGGTCAAGATGGTGTCGGGGCAGGGGCCGACGTTTCCGCAGCCCCTCACAACCCCCGATGAGATGGAGCGGCTCGTGGAACCAGATATCGACGATGCCCTGGGCCACGTCTTCGAGGCCCTCACGGTCACCCGCAAGCGCCTCAATGGGCGGGTACCCCTCATCGGGTTTGCCGGGGCACCGTGGACCCTCATGGCGTATATGGTCGAGGGCGGGGGCAGCAAGTCCTATCGGGCGGCACGGAAGTGGCTCTATCGCCACCCGGAGGCCAGTAAGGCGCTTCTGCAGCGCACCACCGACGTAATCGTGGACTACCTTATCGGGCAGGTGGAGGCGGGCGCGCAGATGCTTCAGGTGTTTGACTCGTGGGCCGGGCTGCATGGCCCGGAGACCTTCCGCACCTTCTGTCTTCCGTACCTGGCTGAGATTGCCGAACGGGTCCACGCCGCACACCCCGAGGTGCCCCTCGTTGTCTTTGCGAAGGAGGCGCACTTTGCCCTCGACGCCCTGGCGGCCACGGACTACGACGTCATTAGTCTCGACTGGACGATGGCGCCGGACGCGGCGCGGGAGGTCGTGGGCGATCGGGCTGTTCTGCAGGGCAACCTCGACCCGTGCGCGCTCTACGCCCCGCCCGACGCCCTGCGCCGCGAGGTACAACACATGCTGGCGGGCTTTGGCCCGCACCATCACATTGCCAACCTCGGCCACGGCATGCTGCCGGACCACGACCCCGAGCACGCCCGCGTCTTCGTCGAGGCTGTTCACGAGCACTCCGAGCACATGCGCACGGTCTGACGCGGCCGATCCGCTTCGAATGCAGAGGCTCACCAGAGTTTTTCATCACGCCTATGCTTGATACTTCCTCCCCGCAGGTTCGCGCTGTGCTCCCGCTGCTGTACGTGGCCTGGGCCGATGGGGTGCTTACGCCCTCTGAGGCCGAGACCATACGTACCCAGATCCGGGCGCAGGACTGGATCGACACGTCGACCCGTGAGGCGATCTGCAACCACCTCGATCCGCAAACGCCCCCGACGGCGACGCAGTATTTTCGGTGGGTGCGGGCGCTGAAGGAGGGGGCCAAGGAGACGTCGGTGACCACGCGCTGCTCCCTCGCAGAATTAGGGGCGGCCGTGGCGACGGTGGGGGGCGATGGGGCGGCCCTGTCCGACGCGTCCCGCCGTGCGCTGGCGGACATCGAGGCGGCGCTCGGCATCGATGGGGAGGAGCTCGTGGGGGATCTCTTGGGAGAGCGCCCCGAGCCCACGCCGCCGACCTCGGAGGCCCCGTTCGAGGTGTCCACCCTCACAGAGGTGCTTGATGGCGAGCACGCCGATCTTCGGGACCACATCCGGACACTTCTCCAAGACCCGGTCTTTCGCTACCGTCCCGAGCTCGACACCGCGGCCTACCGCGAGCAGGTGCTTCGTTGGTGTGAGCATCTGGCCGAGCAGGGCCTTGGGGCCCTCGCATACCCCGAGGACTACGGCGGCGACGGCGACATGGGGCGCTTCATTGCCACCTTCGAGACGCTGGCCTACCACGATCTCAGCATGGTGGTGAAATTTGGCGTGCAGTTTGGGCTCTTCGGGGGCAGTATTCATCGCCTCGGGACGGAGCGACACCACGAAAAGTACCTGGAATCGGCCGGCACGCTGGAGTTGCCCGGTTGTTTTGCCATGACGGAGCGGAATCACGGCTCCAATGTGCGGGAACTCGAAACCACCGCCCGCTACGATCCGGCGACGGAAGAGTTCGTAATTAACACCCCGCACGACGGAGCACATAAGGAGTGGATCGGCAACGCGGCGGTTCATGGGCGGGTGGCGACCGTGTTTGCCCAGCTCCACACCGACGGTGAGGACCACGGCGTGCACGCCTTCGTCGTGCCCATCCGCACTGAGGACGGCACGCCTAGGCCCCGCGTCCGTATTGAGGACTGCGGCGAAAAAATGGGCCTGAACGGCGTGGACAACGGGCGCCTCTGGTTCGATCAGGTGCGCATCCCGCGCGAGAATCTCCTCGACCGCTACGCCTCGGTGGCCCCGGACGGTACCTACGACAGCCCCATCCCCAGCCCCGGCAAGCGCTTCTTCACGATGCTGAGCACGCTGATTGGGGGCCGCATCAGCGTAGCGCGCGCCGGACTCAGCGCCGCCAAGTCGGGCCTCACGATTGCCGTGCGGTACGGCAACCGCCGCCGCCAGTTTGGTCCGAAGGACGAGCCGGAGGTGCCGCTCCTGGACTACCGCACCCACAAGCGCCGCCTGCTCCCGAAGCTGGCTACCACCTACGCCCTGCACTTTGCGCTCGACGACCTCACGCGTCGCTTTGCGGCGAAGGGCCGCGATGCGTCGCTTGATGCGATCGAGGCGGAAGCCAATGCCCTCAAGGCGTACGCCACCTGGCACACCACCGATACGCTCCAGGAGGCCCGCGAGGCGTGTGGCGGGCAGGGCTATCGTGCCGACACCCGCATCGGACGGCTGAAGGCCGACACCGACGTCTTTACCACCTTCGAGGGCGACAATACCGTGCTCATGTTGCAGGTGGCGAAGGGGCTGCTTTCGGACTTCCGGCGTGAGTTCCGGGACATGAACCTGCTGGGCATGGCCCGCTTCGTGGCCACGGAAATGGCTACGCAGGTCGCGGAACTCAACCCCGTGGTGACCCGGAAGACTGATGCCGATCACCTCAGAAGTCTGGACTTTCAGCAGGGGGCGTTCCGGTACCGGGCCGAACAGATGCTTCAGAACGTTGGACAGCGACTGAAGCGCCGTATCGACGACGACATGGATCCATTCGAAGCCTTCGTCGACGTGCAGGACCATCTGGTGGATCTGGCCCACGCCGAGGCCGAACGAGTGATCCTCGATCGGTTCGTGGCGGCGATCGAGGCCATCGACGATCCGACGATCCGCGAATCGTTGACCGCCCTGCGTCAGCTGTTCGCCCTGGCCCGCGTCGAGGCGGACCTGGACTGGTTCCTGGAAGCCGGCTACGTGACGTCGGCCAAGGCAAAAGCTGTTCGGGGGGGCGTCAATGCTCTGTGTGACGAGCTGCGGCCTCAGGCTGAAGCACTGGTC
Organism: uncultured Bacteroidota bacterium; assembly: GCA_913055845.1. Classification (GTDB taxonomy): domain Bacteria; phylum Bacteroidota; class Rhodothermia; order Rhodothermales; family Salinibacteraceae; genus Salinibacter. Next base: position 17,970 of record CAJXKO010000039.1, read on the forward strand.
GACGCCTTTGGAATTCCGGACGCCTGCCTCGCGGCCCCGATTGCGACGCAGGACAGAGTGGAGGCTGCATGAGGGCCCTCGGAGCGTCAGATCAGGGCACTCCAGATGATTGCCATAAGGAGGCAGCCGCCCAATACCCAGCGATTGGCGGGAGCGGCCCATCCGCCCCGACGGTGCACACCGTATAGGGCTGCGGGCCAGAACAAGAGCACGAGCACCAGCATTGTGCCCGGTCGCTCGTACCACGGCTCACCGGTGTCCTCCGACAGGTGGACTTGCGTGAGGGTCTCGCCACACACCGGACAATAATCGTCCGAGGCGTCGCGATGGGCGCCGCAGGAAGGACATCGCGCCATGATGGGTGGGACCTAGCAGAGGAGTTGTTGCACGCACGACTCTGAGTGTCCCCAATCTGCGTCGGACGACCCGCCGCCCGCGGACAGACCGGCTTCCCAATCCCCGGCTCCTAGACGCTCCCCGGGAAGCATGTTGAAAGGGGGGACGTAAGTTGCGCTCAGCCGAACGTTTGTTCGCGCTGCTCCATGGCCTGACGGGCGTTTTGCTGGAGCCACTGGCCCAGCTGCATCGCGTGCTCCGGGGTCATGACCAAGGACGCCTGCACCTCGCGGGTCAGTTCCCCACGCGTCACCTGCTCGCTTCGTTCGCTAAGGTCCACCTGACCGGTCTCGTCGATCTGGTGGCTTACGTGGTGCGGAATACTCCCGCGCTCCACGTATAGGTTGGCCACTACGGACGCTCCGTCTGGCGTGGGACCTCCGTGTGCCCCCGTTGCGGCGATAGTAGAGGCCTCGTCCGTGTCTTCGTAGACGAAGGTAATTTCGTTTTGGGCGTCGTCGGACATCGGAGCACTGCGGTTGTGTGAAAGGGGGCGAGCGGCGTTTGGGCACCTGGGGACGGTCAGGGGCAGAGTGTCTAGTTCTCCGCGACCCGAATGTCAAACGGCACGCGTACGTCCGCCCAGTGCAGCACGCAGGTACCGCGCCGGGCCGTGACCTCTTCGAACAGGAAGGTCATCATTTCCCGCGAGGTCGCTGATTCAGGGGAAACCTGAACCCGGAGCGCGTCTTCGTTCTGGTCGTAATTGGTGCCCCACTGGTCGGCCACGTTGTTAAAAATGAGGGTCCACTGGTCCGCACCCGGAATGGTGTACAGAGAGTAAGTCCCCGCCGGGAGCGGCTCGCCCTCAATGGTGATGTCGGACGAGACCGAGAACGTCGTGGCCTCGTTGGCGCCGGTGCGCCACACCTCGCCGTATGCGACCAAGGCGCCAAAGATTTCGCGTCCCTTCACCTGCGGGCGACCGTAAGTAATGCGCACCTCCGTGGTCCCAATGGTTTGGGAGACCGCCGCGTTGGGGCTCGTGCGCGGTTCTTCGTTGCCGCGCTCCTGGGCCATGCCGGGAATGGCCGACACAACGGCGAACAGGCATACCGAAAAGGCGAAGACCGAAACGTGCTTAACCATTGGAGAGCAGGGAGGTGGGAGCGTAGTGGTGAACTGTGGGTGGACTACTGGGCAGTGTTTGAAAAGTCTGACCCAGGAATTGTGAGGCAACCTTGGCCTTGCTGAAGTACTGACTCCCGGCTCTGACAAACTGTCCTTGGCTACTGTTCGAGAAGGCCGACTTTCCAAACAGAGACTAATCAATATCCAGGGAGCCGGGGCCAGCGATCGTGCCGTTTTCCGTCTCGTACCATTCTAGTTCGAATTCGAGACTAACCTCCGCGGAGCCCTCCTCGTTAGTTTCACGTTCGAGCTCAATCTCGAACTCAACGTGCTCGGGCACCTCGATGGTGGTGGACTGGTCGGCGGCCGAGAAGTCGAGCCTGCCGTCTTCGTCGAGTTTGTCGGCCACGGTGCGCAAGTAGGTGGCAACATCCGCGCGCGACAGATCCTGCTCGAACTCAAAAAGCGTATCTTCAGGCATCGGTAGGGAGAGTTGTTGTGCGAAGAAAGGTCACAGAGAGAATAGCACCCTCCATGTACACAGAATGAACGTTTCCGTTCGTTCCCCGGAGATGAAAAATTGTGCTTCCTGCTCCACAGGATGCAGGGACCCACGGCGCGTCTTCATGATCGATTGCTGCTTTATCGCTGGACTCTCTCGCCCACCCTCATTACCATACTCCTGCGGCAAATTTCTGCCGCTGCACCTGTCGTTGCTTTTGTGTTTCCCACCCTGGCCGATGGACGTCGTTGACGGGCCGCTGCTCTGGGCCATCTACCTCACCCTGGCGGTGCTCGGGCTTTCCATTGCCGGTGCGCTCCTTCGCGTGCTATGGGGTCCTGAGCTGCCGGACCGGGTTGTGGCGCTCGACCTCGTGGCTTATCTCGCGATGGGGTTTCTGACGGCCTATGCCATTCTTGCGGGAGAGGACACGTTCATTGACGTGGCCCTCGTGCTTGGACTGCTCGCCTTTCTGGGAACCCTTGCTATAGCCCGGTACATCGAGCGTGTTCGTTCCGGAGAAGCCCTCGTGGATTCATGACCAATGTGATTGCTGCTGTCTTGATCGTGGGGGGGACCCTGTTCATGTTCGTGGCCGCGGTGGGACTGCTTCGTCTGCCTGACCTCTACACCCGCATGCACGCGGTGACGAAGGCCGGCACCCTCGGAGTGGGGCTCGTGCTCGTGGCCGCGGCGGTGGCTTTTGGGGAGGTGAGCGTTACGGCCCGAGCCCTCGTGGCGCTACTGTTCGTCTTTCTGACGGCGCCCGTCTCGGCCCACATGATTGGACGAGCGGGGTATCTCGGGAATGTTCGCCTGTGGGAGGCGACGGCGTTTGACGACTGGGGGACCGGGTACGAAGAGCTCCGGCGAGAGGGGGAGGAGCCCCCCACTGAGGCCAATGCTCGCGTTCGGGATGCGCATGGCCCCTCGGGCCCCGCTACCTAACGCAGTGCTTTGTCGGACGGCTCTCTCCTCAACTCTCCCCCTTTAGGCTTTTTCGGTCATGCTCCTGGCTGTACTTAGCATCTTCGTCGGTGCCGCGCTCGCGCCCCTGGCGGTGCGTTTCTTGGGCGAGGCGGCAAAATGGGTGCTGGGACTTCTGCCGCTTGGCGTTTTCGTCTTCTTCGCTCGGCAGGGTCCCCGCATTGCCCACGGCGACCCCATCCGGCACACCCACGAGTGGCTCCCGTCGCTCGAGGTCCCCCTTTCGTTCTATCTGGATGGGCTCAGCCTTTTGTTTGCGCTCCTCGTGACGGGCATCGGCACGCTCATTGTCGTCTATGGAGGCGGGTACCTGGCGCACCACGAGCAACTGGGCCGCTTCTATGTGCAACTCCTGTCTTTCATGGGGGCAATGCTCGGCCTCGTGGTGGCTGATAATGTATTTCTCTTCTTTATCTTCTTCGAGCTCACAAGCCTCACCTCGTACCTCCTCATCGGCTTCTACCACACCGAGGAGGAGTCGCGCCGGGCGGCCCGCAAGGCCCTCGTCGTGACGGGCGGCGGCGGTCTTGCGCTGTTGGGGGGGCTCGTGGTGCTGGGGAGCGTGACGGGAACCTGGGAATTTAGCCAGATGCTAAGCATGGGGGGGATGGTGCAGGACCATCCCTATTACCTGGCCATCTTCGTGCTCGTGTGCGCCGGGGGATTTACCAAGTCCGCGCAGTTTCCCTTCCACTTCTGGCTGCCGGCGGCCATGGCCGGTCCCACACCTGTGAGTGCCTACCTTCACTCCGCCACCATGGTAAAGGCAGGAGTCTTTCTGCTGGCGCGGCTCCACCCGGTTCTCGGCGGCACTGCCGTCTGGACGGGGACGCTGGGCCTCGTGGGCGGCTTTACGATGCTGATGAGCGCGTGGCTGGCCCTGCGCTATACCGATCTGAAGCAGATTCTGGCCTACACCACCGTTATGGTGCTGGGGCTGCTCACGATGCTCTTGGGGATTGGCACGGAGACGGCCATTAAGGCAATGGTCACCTTTACGGTAGTGCACGCGCTCTACAAGGGCGGTCTCTTCATGATGGCAGGCAGCATCGACCATGAGACCGGTACGCGCGACCTCCTGGAATTGGGCGGCCTCCGGGGGGCAATGCCGTGGACCATGGCCGGCGGCGTGGCTACGGGCCTGTCGATGGCCGGCCTGCCGCCGTTCTTTGGTTTTATCGGCAAGGAGGTGACCTACGAGGCGGCCCTACACAGTCCCGCCTGGGGGCCGCTTATTCTGGGAGCAGGCGTTTTGTCGAACGCGGCCCTCGTGGGCTCGGGCCTGCTCGTGGGTCTGAAGCCGTTCATTGGGGAGATGAAGGGGGCCTTTACCCGAGAGCCGCACGAGGCGCCGCTGAGCATGTGGGTGGGGCCGCTCCTGCTGGGGGGGGTGGGGCTTGCCTTCGGTCTGTACCCGGCCTTTATCGACCATTCACTGCTCGGGGCCGCGCAGGCGGGCATCCTGCAGGAGTCGCACGAGTTGCACCTTGCCCTGTGGCACGGCTTCACGCCGGCGCTCATGGCGAGCCTCGGGACGTTTGCGCTCGGCTTCACACTATACGCATTCTGGGAGGGACTCCGCGAAAGCGTCTTCATGCAGGGGCTTGGGGTTCTCTTTGGGAAAGGGCCGGGGCGGGTGTTTGAGCGAGGGCTCTACGGCGTGGCGCGCATCAGCGACGCAGTGACCCGTACCGTGCAGAACGGGCGCTTCCGGTGGTATCTCTTCGCCACCTTCTCGGGCATCTTTGTGCTGGTCGGCGGGGGGCTACTGGCAAGCGGTACCGTCCCTGGGCTTTCGTTTGCGGGCAACGTCGAATACTACGAGGTTGCCCTTGCGGGGCTCATTGTGCTGGCGGCCCTGGTAGCGGTGCGGACCCACGACCGGTTCGTGGCCATCCTGGCGCTCAGTGTGGGCGGCTACGGCGTGGCGCTCCTCTATTTGCTCTTCGGGGCGCCCGACCTGGCCATGACGCAGTTCGCGGTGGAGACGCTCACGCTCATTCTCTTAGTAATCGTGATTGTGCATCTTCCCGGCATTCAGGG
>CAJXKO010000040.1 GCA_913055845.1 uncultured Bacteroidota bacterium
GAAGGTGCACATGTTGTCGCAGCCGCGCATGATGGAGACGTAGGCGCTGACGCCGTTCGAGTCGTAGCGCACCGGCTGGATGTCCTCGTACGTCTCCTGCTTCGACAGCTCCACGTTGACCGCGGCCTGGCCCGTGGCGTCCGCCTCGTAGAGCAGGCGCGGAAGGTCGCGGTAGGCGTCGGGGCCCACCACCACGTCCACCAGGTCCTCCTGCTCCAGCAGCTTCTCGCGGAGCCGCTCGGCCATGCAGCCGAGCACGCCCAGCATGAGCTCGCCGTCGCGCCGTTCTTTCTCGGAGCGCAGCATCCCGAGGCGGGTGCGGATCTTCTGCTCGGCGTTCTCACGGATGGCGCACGTGTTGAGGAGCACCACGTCGGCCTCGTCCTCGTCCCGGGTGAGGCCGTAGCCGCTCTTCTCTAGCACCGAGGCCACGATGCCGGAGTCGTTCACGTTCATCTGGCAGCCGTAGGTTTCGATGTAGACCTGCTTGTCGCCGGCCGTGGCGTCGTAGCCGTGCTTCACGCGGTCGAGGTCCTCGTCGACGTCGTCGGCCTGGCGCTGCCGCACCTCGTCTTCGGCGAGGACGTCGAGGTCTTCGATCGGCTCCATGGCGAGGAAGGCGTTGGTGGACGAGCAGTCAGTACGAAGGGACCGGCTTGCATTCAGGATTCGGGTGAACGTTCCCGGGGGGCGTCCCGTCTGGAGTTGGGAACAGGAGAAAGGGGCTGGTCGGTCGGAGAAGGGCCGTGGGAGGCGTTGGGATGAACGATCCTATCCGGCAGTCGCTACAACGAGTCGCGCCCCGCGGCGCTCTGCAGCGTCGCGATGCGAGGACCGACCTCTTTTGCCCGCACAGGCGATTCCACCATGATCCCGGACGAACTCGTCGAAAAAATCCGCCGCTTAGAGATTCGGGCGCGCGGCGTCGTAGAGAGCGTCTTCCAGGGCGAGTACCAGTCCGCTTTTCAGGGCCGTGGCATCGAGTTTGCGGAGGTGCGGCCTTACCAGGTTGGGGACGACATCCGTACCATCGACTGGAACGTATCGGCCCGGATGGACGAGACGTACGTGAAGGTCTATGAAGAGGAGCGAGAGCAGACCGTGATGCTGTGTGTGGACATCTCGGGGTCGGAGAACTTCGGGTCGCAGGGCATGCTGAAGCGGGAGGTAGCCGCCGAGATCTGCGCGGTGATTGCCTTCAGCGCCGTTCAGAACAACGATATGGTGGGGCTGCTGCTGTTTTCGGACGAGATCGAGCGGTTCATCCGGCCGGGAGCAGGACGCCGGCACGTGCTGCGGTGCATCCGCGAATTGTTCACCACTGAGCCCGAGTCGATTGGGACCGACATCGCAGGGGCGCTGCGGCGCGTGCTTCGTATCCTGCGGCGGCGATCCATCCTGGTGTTGGTGAGCGACTTCTTCGACACCGCGTACGCATCGACACTACGGGCGGCGGCGCAGCGCCACGACACGGTGGGCGTGGAGCTTCAGGATCCCCGGGAAGAGGAACTCCCCCCTGTAGGCCTGGTTGATCTGACCGACGCCGAGACGGGGGAGACGGTGACGGTCGATACGCGTGATCCGGCGGCCCGGCGGGCCATTGAGGCGTCGGTCCGGGCCCGGCGTGAACAGACCCGCGACCTGCTACGGCGGGCGGGCGCGGGACACGTCGTCGTTCGCACCGACACCGATCACCTGGAGCCCCTCATCGCATTTTTCCGGCGGCGCGCCCGGCGCGGATAGACTGATTGTGAGGCATGCAGCAATGGAGCCAACCTCAGGTGCGGGCCGTGTTGTATAGCGGGCTCCTCCTGCTCGCCGCGGGCGGGCGTCTCGCCGCGGCCCAGCCCGCGCCCCGGGTTGAGGTGCACGTGTCGGCCGACAGCATCAGGATCGGTGAGCGCTTCACCCTTACGCTCGTTGCGGAGCATGCGGCGGACGCGACCGCGATCTTTCCGGCGGCGGAAGGGCCGTCAGCCCTCTTCGGCGACCTGCACGTGTTTCGACGGGGACCGGTCCGGTCGCGATCGATTTCGGAGGCCCGGCGGGTCGACAGTGTGGCCTACGAGGTAACGACCTTCGCGCTCGACTCTGCGCGTGTGCCAGTGCTGCCCATCCGCCTTGCAGCCGACCGCGACACGATGGTTGCCGGGTCGCTCCCGCGGGTCGTGCCGGTGGTCTCGGTCGTGGGTCCCGACGCGGAGGGGCTGCGTGCGCCTGCTCTCCTCGCGGCGTTCCCTCGGCCGGTCTGGTGGTGGGGACTGCTCATCCTGGTCGGCGCGGTCCTGCTGGCAGGCGGCGCCTACGCCTGGTGGCGGTGGCAAGGGCCCGCCGAAGAAGCATTGCAGGACGACGAAGAGTCCAGGGGCGCGTACGAAGCGGCATCGACGCGTCTCCAACAGCTTGAACGGCGCCACCCTACGGGTCGACAGGCCTGCAGGGCGTTCTACGTGGACCTCACCGAGACCCTGCGCGTCTATATGGCCCATCGCCTCGGCATTCGCGCCCTGGAACGAACAACGTCCGAGGTGCTGGCGGCGCTGCGGGAGCGGCCCGAAGTGGGAGAGACGATCGTGCGACGCCTCCGAGCCGTGTTGGAACAGGCCGACCTCGTAAAATTTGCCGACGCCCAGCCCCCGCCCGAGGAAAGCCAGTCGGTTCTCCGGACGGCCCAAGACGCGCTCGATGCGCTGGAGGCCGCACGGCGCCGCGCCGAGTCGCAGGCACCGGACGACGAGGCGATTCCGGCCTAGCGGCCTGGGGACTCGGCCCGTCCGGCCCCGCAGATGAACGACGGTTCCTCCGGAGACTGTTGTTTTCGAGCCCCAATCCTTCGCCCCGATGCCCGACTTTAGTGACGCACTCGTCGACCGCTTGTCCCGCGCCGATCACGTGGCCGTGCTCACCGGGGCGGGCATCAGTGCCGAGAGCGGGATCTCCACCTTCCGTGACCCCGACGGCCTCTGGGAGGAGTTTGAGCCGCAGGAACTGGCCAACGTGGAGGCCTTTCTCGACAACCCCGAGCTCGTGCAGGGCTGGTATCGGCACCGGCGACAGGTGGTGGAGGAGGCCGAGCCGAATGCCGGGCACCGTGCCCTAGCGGCATTGGAGGCGCACGTGCCAGCCGTGTCCGTCGTTACCCAGAACGTGGACGATCTGCACAACCGCGCCGGAAGCAGCACGGTGATTGAGCTCCACGGCAACATCACACACAACTACTGCGTGGACTGTGAACGCGACGCGGCGCCTGGGACCGTAGACGCCGCCATCCAACACGGCCAGCCGGCCCGGTGTCCCGACTGCGACGGGCTGATCCGTCCCGATGTGGTCTGGTTCGGTGAGATGCTTCCGCCCGACGCCGTAGAGCGGGCCGATGCGGCCACTGCTCAAGCGGACGTTTTCCTGAGTGTGGGCACGAGCGCCGTGGTGTATCCGGCGGCGCGCTATCCGGTGGTGGCGCGGGAGCAGGGGGCGTACGTGGCGGAGGTGAATCCCGATACAACGGGCGTTACCGATGCCGTGGATGAGTCCATCCGCGGGCCTGCCGGCGAGGTGCTGCCGGTCCTTGTGGACGCCGTGGCCGACTCGGACGGAGGGGCCGAACCCACGCCGTAAATCCGCGGCCTCATGTCCCGTGCAGACGCGGGATCCCTCAATGATTTGGTCCAACGCGCCCCCGCTTCCCTGTGACCTTCGTGAACCCGTACGTGCTGTGGTTGCTGCTGGCCGTGCCGGCGTTGGGGGCATGGTCCTGGTGGCGAAGGGCTCAGGTGGGGGGGCTGCAGTACAGCGACGTAGGACCCGCGCAGGGGGCGCCCATGTCGTGGACCGTGCGGTGGCGGTGGCTGCCTGCGGCGCTGCGGATGGGGGCGCTTGCCCTTGGCGTGCTGGCCTTGGCCCGGCCACAGACGCAGGCCACCACGAAAACGAAGACCGCCGAGGGCATCGACATCATGCTGGTGCTCGACGCGTCCTCCTCGATGCAGGCCGAGGACTTCCGTCCCACCCGCTTCGAGGCAGCTCGTCAGGCGGCGGAGGATTTTGTGGGGGGGCGCGTGTCCGATCGCGTGGGACTCGTCGTGTTTGCCGCCAAGGCCTACACCCAGGTGCCTCTCACGCTTGACTATTCGTTTCTCCGACGCATGCTTGAGGAGGTGGGGATTGGGGCCGTGGAGGATGGTACAGCGGTGGGCACGGCGCTGGCCACGGCAGTTAACCGTCTCAAAGATAGCGAGGCAGAGAGCAAGGTGGCCATCCTCTTGACTGACGGTCGCAACAACCGGGGACAGATCGACCCCCGCACGGCCTCGGAGGTGGCGTCCGCAATGGATGTGCGGGTCTACGCGATCGGTGTGGGCTCGGCGGAGGAGACTGCTCCCCGTCGGGAGCCGGTTCCGGGAGAACGGCAGGGGGGAACGGCGGGGGTCGACGCAGAAATGCTCCGGGCCGTTTCGTCCTCGACCGGCGGCCAGTACTTCTCGGCCACGAATCGGGGCGCACTGGAGCGCATCTATGCAGAGATTGACACCATGGAAACCGCCCCGGTCGACGAGCGCGTCTACACGGATCGGACGGAGCAATACCCGTGGTTTCTGGGCGGGGCACTGGGCCTGGTGGTGGTGGAGGTCGCGCTCTCGACGACCCTCTTCCGGCGGTTTCCTTAACCATCAGTGCCACGTTTCGAATTGTGGAGGCCGAGAGAGGCATTCCAGCAGACCCTGACATTCCCGTAGTCGCCGTTCAGCCCCACTCTTACGATGGATTGGCTGCATCCAACATACGCCTGGGTTCTGCTCGCCGTCCCCGTTGCGGCGTGGCTGTACTGGCGCGCCGCGCAGCAGCGCCGCGCCGCCCGCGAGCAGTTTGGTGGTGCGGAGCTTCTGGAGCAGTTGGCGCCTGGGCTGCGCCCGTGGCGCCGCAGGGTGAAGGCCGTACTCGTAGGAGGAGGGCTGTTCCTCGGAATTGTGGCCCTGATGGGGCCGCGGTGGGGCACTGAGGTCCGCACCGTTGAGCGCCGGGGGGTGGATCTCGTGGTGGCCCTCGACGTGTCGGCGTCGATGCGGGCACAGGACGTGCCGCCCAGTCGCCTCCGTCGGGCCAAGAGCGAGCTCCGATCCCTGGTCGAGCACCTGTCGGGCGACCGTGTGGGCCTAGTGCTGTTTGCCGGGAGCGAGTTCGTGCAATCCCCTCTCACGACGGACTACGGCGCGTTTCGTCTCTTCCTTGATGCCGCCACGCCCGATCAGGTGTCTACGCCCGGCACCGACCTGGCCGCGGCCCTCGACGGGGCCCTCCAGGCGTTTGGGGCGGCGCGGCCGCCGAGCGATACGATGACCGGGGTGGATCAAGAACGCCCCCGCGCACTCCTGGTGGTGTCGGACGGTGAGAACCACGTGGGCGACCTCGATGAGGTGCGACAGCGGGCGCAGGAGGCCGGCATCACGCTCTTTGCCGCAGGGGTGGGCACTCGGGACGGGGCGCGAGTGCCGGTGTTTAAGCGGGGGCGGCGTGTTGGGGTCAAACGGGACCAGCAGGGACAGGTCGTGCGGAGTCGCCTGGATGAGGCTGCCCTCACGCGCCTCGCTCAGTCGGGGGCGTACTTCCGAGTAGGACCCACTACGAGTGCCCTGTCGGATCTGCCCGCCGCCCTCCGCCAAATGGGCACCTCGACCTACGACGCGGAACAGTTTGCCGACTACGAAGAGATGTACCAGTGGCCCCTGGCCGCCGCACTCCTGTTGCTGGCGATCGGGTACGCGATTCCGGTACGCCGGCGCACCGACGGCGTGGGGGCGCTTGGGCGCCGTTTCGGGCAGGCCTGGAAGAAGGGGTAGCCTCCCGCCCCGGAATCGAACCGCATCGATCGGCGTACGGGCACGGCCAGGAAAGGAGAATCCGAGGCGCAGACCGCTTCCCCAGTACGCCCCATAGAGCACCGCTGAAGGGCATCGGCTCCCCACGAATTTCTTCGTTGAGACATGACGGCACGAGCAGTTCTTGTTCTGTTTCTCTTCACCCTCTTCGGCGATACTGGGGCGGAGCGCGGGCGTGAGGGGAACGCGCTCTTCGAACAGGAGAAGTACGCCGCCGCGGCGACGGCCTATCGGGAGGGTCTGAGCACGCTCTCCGACACGACTGGGGTCGTCTACAGCGGGTTGCAGAACAACCTCGGACTCGCCCTTGCTCGGGAGGGCCGTCTCGACGCCGCGCGTTCCGCCCTGCAGCGAGCGCGCCGGGCGGCCACCACGGATACCCAGCGTGTGCGGATCCTATTCAACACCGCCATCGTCGCGGCCGAGCGGGGCGACCGGGACGCGGCCCTCCGTGCCTTCAAGGCGGTGTTGCTCCTTCGTCCGGGCCACGCGGCCGCCCGGTTCAACTACGAGTACCTGAAGCGTCAACAAGGGACCCGCTCGGCTCCCGAACCGTCATCCATTGAGCCCTCGCCCTTTGCGAAGCGGCTCAAGAAGCGCGCCGAGGCCCTGGTGGCCCGCACGCAGTACACCACTGCCGCGGCCCTCTTGAAAGACGGCCTGCGGAAGGACTCGACTGTACAGGCGTACCAGGACTTCACAGCCCGAATCGAAGAAATTGCTCAGATTGCCCGCTCGGCCCCATGACCCTCGTCCGCTGGATCGGAATGGTTGGCGGCACGCTGTTCGTGCTGGCGGGCGCGCCCGCCGTGGCTCAGACGTCGGCCGACGCTTTCTTCCACGACGCCGCGCAGCAGTACGTGGCCGGCAATGTGGAGGCCGCCCGCCGGGCCGTGACGCGGGGCTTGGAGGCACATCCTTCGGACCCGCGCCTGCAGGCGCTCCGAAAGAAGTTGGCGCAAACCGACAGGCAGCGCGGTGGCGGACAGTCGTCGCCGCAAGGCGCCCAATCGCGGCGGCAGCAACAATCATCGAAAGGGGAGCAGGGCCAGGAACGGCGTTCGGGCGAGGAGGGACGGTCGTCTTCCTCCGCGCCACAGAGCGCCACCGACCAGCAATCCGCGCGGCGTCAGGACGCTGGGCGCTCCCGAGAACAGGCGGGGAAAGAGGCGTCTCAAGTGCGTAGGCAGCCGGCAAGGCGAGAAGCGGGATCGGAGCGACAGCGGGCGAGGACGCTCACGCGCGCTCAGGCGGCCCGTCTACTTGGGGCCCTCGAAAACCAGGAGGTAACGCTGCTCCGAGAGGTACGAGGACAGGTGCAGGAGGGAGTGCGTGTGGAAAAAGATTGGTGAGCCCGTTTCGTCGGTCGTTCACGGCCCATTTTCGTTGAGGTCCGCGCCGCGGGTGTCTCAAAGCAATCCCCCAAACACGCCACAAAGCTCCATGCCGGCCCGCACAGTCCTGTTTTTTGTCGTGCTAAATCTCCTCTTGAGTGGGGGAGCGCATGGTCAGGAGGCGACAGTGCGCGTGACGGCCCAGGCCGAGCCGATGACGGTGACAGTCGGCAGTGCGGTCGTGCTCACTGTGCGGGTTGAGGGGGTGCCGGCCACCGTCGTTCGCACGCCGAAGCGACCCGCCACCGTCAATCTGGAGCCCAGGCAGCAGTACCCGGACACTCGGCGCACGCGCTCCCCCCAGGATGGGACGATCCAGCGTGCCCTGACCTACTCGTGGCGGTTTCGGGCGCGCCGGGCGGGGACGGCGCGCATTCAGCCCGTGACAGTCGTCATTCAGGGGAAGGAATACTCGACCTCTCCCATCCAGGTTCAGGTCACGTCGCCCTCGGCGGGTACGTCTGGGCCCACCCTGGAATATCCGGACAGTGCCGCCCGCGCGTCGCTGGACGAGCGCGACCTCTTCGTACAGGCCACCGCGACGACCGATCGGGCCTACCAGAACGAGCAGGTTGTCGTGGACTACCGCCTGTTCTACCGGCCAGGCATTCGGCTCCGGCACAGCCGCCTGGCGGATTCCTGGGACGCTCCGGGGTTCTGGCGCGAGGAGCTCAACGTGGCGTCCCGGCCCACCCCCCAGATGCAGCGTGCGTACGGCCAACGCTACGAAACGGTCGTACTTAAGCGTGTGTCACTCTTTCCCACCCGGCCGGGCACGCTTCGCGTGGATCCCCTCCGCATCGAAACGGAGGCGCAGGGCACGGTACGGATGCAGCAGGGCGGGCCGGCCCTGCGCGGTCGCTTCCAGCCCGTGCAACTCGCCTCCCAGCGCCTCTCCGTACAGGTGCGTCCGCTTCCGGCGGCGGCCCCCGGGTCGTTCGACGGCACCGTGGGCCAGTTCTCGATGTCCACCCGCGTGGAGGCCGACAGCGCCGCGGTGGGCGACCCAGTGTCCCTTACCGTTCAGATTGAAGGACGGGGCAACCTGACAACCCTTTCGCCGCCTCGCCTCGATTCGGTGCCGGGTCTTGTTGCCTACGAGCCGACCGTGGAGGCTGATCTGGTTCGCAACGGCCCGCAGCTCCGCGGCAGCAAGACGTTCACCTACACCCTTGTCCCGCAGGCAGGCGGGCGGCATACGACCCCGGCGGTTCGGTTTTCGTACTTCAATCCCGAGGCCGGGCAATACGAAACACTGCGATCACAGGGCACGCCCCTGCAGGTTATGGGCACCGCGGCGGCCCAGGCCGTGGGACGGACGGGCGACGGGCTGCCGGTGGGGAACGTGACGGGGCTGATGGCCGCGGACGAGGCACATTGGGTTCGCACCGCCCGGCGTCCACTCTACCGCCAGCCGTGGGTGTACCTGAGCCTTCTCGTGCCTATCTTGCTGGCGGGCGGTGTGGTCGTGTATCGTCGCCGGAAATCGCCCGGAGCGACGACCGATCGTGCCTCGCAAGCGGCGGCGTCCTCCCCGACGGCCGCACGGCTCCAGGCGGCCCGGCGCCGCCTCGAAGACGGGGACGGCGCGGCGTTCTACGACACCCTCAAACGTGAGCTCCGGAGCGCCCTCGCCGATCGACTGGAACTCGACTCGACGCCCCGGACGCGGGCAGACCTCGACCGGCACCTACAGCGCCACGACGTGCCTCCCACCCTCCGGGATCGTGTGTCGAAGCTGCTCGACCGCTGTGACGAGCGCCGGTATGCCCCCAGCGCGGGGTCCGGCACCGGCGAACGCGAGCTTCTGGACGAGGCCGAGGCCCTCCTGCGACAACTCGACTCGCATCGCGTGTCCACGGACGGCTCGCTCACGGCTCGCTGATACCCCTGGACCACGGTTCGCCTCCCGTTTATCGCCCGACCCATCGACTGTACCGTGCACGCGCTCTGGCTTCGGCTCGTCTTCTGGCTCGGAACGCTCGGACTGGTCGCCACGTCCGCCGCGGCCCAGCCCGACTCCCTGCTCCGCCGCTTCGAGACGGCCAACGAGGCCTATGCGCAGGGCCGGTACGAACGCGCCGTGGAGGACTACCGCGCCGTACTCGATGCCGGGATGGCCAGCGGGGCGCTCTACCACAACCTCGGCAACGCCTACGTGCGGCTCGACCGGACGGGGCCGGCGGTGTGGGCCTACGAGAAGGCCCGTCAACTCCGCCCCGAGGATCCGCGCCTCCGGCACAACCTGGAATTCGTGCGCGCCCAGGCAGGACTTACGCAGGTCGGCCTCCCCCTCCGCGGCCTCACCACGCTTGTGGGGGGATGGTGGCCCGGTCTGCTTTTTGGGCTGGGGGTTGTGGCGCTTGGGGGCGGACTCCTCGTCGCCGCGCTCCGGGACGAGGCGGACTGGTGGAGAGCAGGGGGGAAAGTGCGCGTGTGGGGCCCTGTCGTGGCCGGGGGGCTACTCATCGGCGGCGCCCTGGGGGGCTCTTATGTGCAGGCACAAGAGCGCCGGGCGGTCGTGATGGAGGATGCACTTTCGCTCCGGCGCATCCCAGCCCTCGGTGCGGCAGCCGACACCACCCTGCAGGGAGGCACGATGGTGCGGATTCGTGGACGGCAGGAAGACTGGGTGCGCGTGCAGTTGCCCAATCGGATCACCGGCTGGGCCCCGGCGCAGGCGCTGGGGACGCTGTAATTTCCGGGCTGTAGACAGCCGCCGTATGGGATCCGATGCGGGGACGCTGCGTTTGTACTCTAGACATAACTCGCACATGCACCGGAGGCCGAACCTGTTCAGTCCTGAGATAGCGGGTTGGTGGTTCGGTGCCGCGCCTGCCACTGTGCACTCCCTCGGCGGATCGCGCAGAGGGATCACCAAATTCTGCCGCCGACCCCAGTAGACCCATGCCGACCGGCCACTTTGCGATTGGCGACCTTTCGTTCTCGTTCGAGGGCGACCTGAAAGAGCTGGCGCACTGTCAGGAAATAGTCCGCGAGATTAAGCGGGCGGAGCGGCGCCTACGCGAGGCCTCGGGGGCGCAAGAGGTGTTTTTAATTTACGACCGTGACCTAGAGGGCGAGCGGGGCACCTTCGACAAAATGCGGTTGCGTGCCTACGACGGTTCCACGAACTATACTCTCGACGTCGGCGTGACCGACAACAACCCACTGGGCATCTACGTCGGGTACGACCAAAACATCGAGGTGTACGATCGGGACCAGGGCGAGGCGTGGCAAATCGATCCGGACGGCAATCGCGTCGACGTGGCGGAGCAAGATGCGACGTCGGAGCAGTCCGAGACGTCGCAGAAGCAGCGGGCAGCCGCCGAGGCGCGCTCATCGGGATCGGAGGACGTGCCGGACGCGTCTCCCTCTTCCGGGGGGCAGGCACAGCCGGCGGAGGGACCGTCCCGGGCCGAAATTGAACGGGCGGCCGAGGCACTTCGGTCGCGCGTACAGGGGTATCCCTCCGATCAGCTCGTAGGTGAGACGACGATTCCGGACGGGCCGCTCGCGGACAAAATCAGGGGCTTCGTCCGATACTGTGGCCGCGATACGGGCTACCTACACCGCGTTCTCGACGCCGCGGGCGTATCCGCCCTGGGCCGGCTCACCGTGGGCCAAGTGGCCGACGTGATCGACATGATCAAGGACGAAGACGTCCTCCGCCAGAACGAACACTTTGAGCCCGACGACGACCTGCCCTTCTAGTCCCCACGGCCGTTTAGGGTTGGGTTTCCGATAGGGGGAGGTGGGGCCTTGAGGAATCATAGTCCCACAGCTACGAGCCCGATGAGCCAGCTGCAGCCGAGCGCCGCGTAGATGCCCAGAATGTACCCGGCCACGCCCATGAGGAGGCCCACCGGCGCCATGGCCGGCAGGTAGACGCCCGCCACGATGGGTGCGCTGGCCGCCCCGCCCAC
The DNA here is from genome assembly GCA_913055845.1 of uncultured Bacteroidota bacterium. Lineage (GTDB taxonomy): Bacteria > Bacteroidota > Rhodothermia > Rhodothermales > Salinibacteraceae > Salinibacter. The sequence goes on from CAJXKO010000040.1 coordinate 11,194, forward strand.
GTTGGCCATGCTGCCGGTAGCCACGAAGAAGAGCGGGGCCTTGACCATGCGCGCTGCCGCCATCAGGAAAGCGATGTGGATGAGGATCCACACAATGCCGGCCAGCAGGTAGAGCGGCACGTCGAGCACCGCCGCGAGATCGGCCTTCGCGCCAATGGAGGTGAGGAGCAGGTACAGGGCGAAGTAGCCGAGCCGCGATGCCCCCACCTCTTCCATGTCCTGCAGGGGCGTGAACGAGAGCAGCAGCCCCCCAGTCACCACGATCAGGATGGCCCACGTGCTTGTGGTGATGACGGTGGGATTGCCGAGTTGCGGCAGTGTACCCGCGAGGGCCTTCGCGCCCACGGTGGCGGCCAGCGCAATGCCAATCATGACCGAAAAGTCGCGGAGCGTCACGGGCCGTCGGTTGTCGTCCGCGTTTTTCATCTTCTCGTTCAGGCGGTCCATGGCCGTCGTGTCCGCTTCCATCCATCCGTCGAACTGGGCCTGGTAGGCGCTCAAAAAGATGAGCACCCCCATCCAGCCGTACCCGGCCACGACATCCACCACCAGGAGCGGCCCCAGGGTACTGTCGGGCGTCCCCACACTCTGCTTCATCGCCATCATGTTGGCCGTGCCGCCGATCCAGCTCCCCGACAGCGCGGCGAATCCTTTCCAGGCCACCGGATCCTCGAAGAAGCCCCCGAAGAGTGCAAACACGACCGGGCCGCCCACCATGATGCCGAGCGTTCCCGCGCACATCATGAACAGCGCCATCGGACCCAGTCGCACAATCGCCTTCAGGTCGACCGTGATCATGAGGAGAAAGAGCGAGAAGGGCAGCAGGTAGGTCGACATCCAGTCGTACACCGGGCTCTCCGCCGGGGTGATACCCGCGGTGGTCAAGAGCATCGGTACGAAATACGCCCAGATGACGGGCGGGAGGTACTTGAAGACTGGCTCGAAGACATCGAATGAGTCCAGCCAGAACACAAACCCGAGCACGGCGCTGAAGAGCGCAGCGATCGCCATCGGCTCGGATACCAGCGGGGAGGCCAACACGGAGCGGAGCTGTCATGGAGAGAACTCGACGAGACCGCCCACAATCTGGCACAGCGCAGGGAGAGGGTCAACTCTCCGGATGGGGAGGGAAGCACGAGAGGCGGGACCCTCGGGACGATGGGGAGCGAGGGAGTGGAGGCCCCGCGCACTCTATGCCCGCAATGCAGTCACGTCCAGAAGCGGTGACCAATGAGGCCGTGGGCCGCGAGGTAGACGAGCACGATCACTTCCGCCCCAACCACGAAGAGGTGGTACGTCCAAGTGCCCCCGTGAGCGTACTCGCGGCTGCGAACGAGGGCCCACAGTCCGGCAAGCACCGTGAGGCCGTATGCCAGGGTTAGCCCCGCGTAGCCGACGGAGTAGAGGGTGGGCGTGCCGAGGCGAGAGATGGGATCGCCAAGCGCCAGGGCAAGCAGAACGACAGCCCCGATCAGTGTGAGGGCCGCTACGAGCGGCCAGAGGCGGAGGTGAATCGACTCAGGAATCCGAAACCGCCCAAGGGCTTTCGCTGGCACCCAGTAGAGTGCGAAGAAAAGAGGGGACAGCAGGAAGAAAAAGGAGAGGCCCGCCACAATCCACCGTCCCCACGCCGAGGCGGCAGAGATCGGGCGAAAGTTGCCCCGAACAACTGCCCCACTTCCCCCGAGAACTTGGCCCCCGGCCCGATCCTGCCCGAAAACTGCGGTGACGACGGGCTCTGAGGGGCCGCGAAAGCGCTGTGCATCGACCGGGAGCAGCGTATCCGCGGTACCGAGCGCCGGGGTCACGGAGAGCCCCTTTGCCGTTTCGTCGACGTGAGCAATGCCGAGCACCCGCTCGACGAACCGGGCGATTTCGTTGCGCGGCGTGAACGAAACGTAGTAGCCAGTGTGTTGGGCGACCGTGTCGCTCGGGACCTCCGCAATGGGCGGGGGCTCCGGTGGGGAGAGCGAGCGCGTCTGATAGTCCCGCACCAGGTCTGCAATCTGGCCTTGCGCGACGCCGTCTTCGCTGTTCAGCATGACTACGTAGCCCCGATTGTGGTCCGGCAGGTAGCCATACCGCGCGATGAAGCCGGAAATACCGCCGGCGTGGCCGTGATACACGAATCCCTCCTGGGGAGATGCAGCATTGCCGAGCCCGTAGCCCGCTTCCAGCCCGTTGCGGGCAGCGAGCGACGTGTGAGGGGTCTCCATCCGCTGTACGGACGCGGTGTCCAGCAGCGTGGTGTCGGCACGCGTGCCGCGCCCGAGGAGCATTTGCCCGAACCGTGCCAGGTCGGTCGGGCGAGCGTTTAGGGCACCGGACGGGCGGAGCCCGATATGGACGTACGGCTTTTCCGTCTCCCCGTCCGCCGCATAGCCTGTCGCGAGGGTGGACTGGACCCGATCGTTTCGGAAGAAGCTCGAGGCCGTCATCCCGAGAGGCTCGAAGATGCGGTCGACAGCGAAGTTCTCGAACCGTTGTCCGGACTGCTGCTGGACGATATAGGCGGCCACGGGCGGTCCAGCATTGGAGTACGAGTAGTACATCCCGGGTCGCCACCGTACGTCACGGCTTGTGGGATTGATGGCAAGTCCCTCCCGAAGCGTGATGTCGGGGGAGCGCGAAACGTACTCGTGGATCTCGAGGTCGTCGAACCCAGCCGTATGTTCGAGCAGGTGCACCACCCGTACCGGATCGGTGTCGGCCCACGGGTTCTGAAATGTGATCTCCGGTGCGAGATTGCGGACCGGGGTGCGCAGGTTCAGCTGCCCGTTCTCCACGAGGAGCAGCGCGGCGGTCGAGACGAAGCTCTTGGAGATGGACCCGGCGCGGAAGACCGTTTCCTCGGTGACGGGGCGGTCCGCGGCTCGGTCGGCGAGACCGAAGTAGCCCTCCCAGCGGATCGAGTCGGCGGAGAAGAGGACGACGCCCGCGCCCGGTGCATCGGTGTGATCGAGGACGGCGTCAATCGAGTCGCGCAGCGCGTCGGCGGAGCGGGGGGCAGCATTCTGGGCACGCCCCGGAAGGGCGAGGAACAGAGCGAGCATCCCCCCCACCAGTAGCGAACGGGTGACCATGGGCGGGCGAGAGGGCCATGGAACGGAAGGATGGACACTCAACAAGAAGACCGATGGACGAAGAAGCGTCAACCCCGGTTCGACAGGGACCCCGTCAGTCGGTAGGCACACACCGGCGGTGCCGACCCACACAGAAGAGCCGAGGGCACCGGGGGCTGGCCAAGGGCTTGCGAGAAACGAGGGGCGTTCCGCGGCGCCTATTGGCGGACAGGAGAGGACGATGGGGCGCGGGCCCGCAGCCAGAGCCAGAGGCCCAGGGCCACGGCGGGGATGCTCAGCAGCTGGCCCATGCTTAGACCCAGGGGCAGTGTTGCCTCAAAGTGGATCTGCCGCAGCTTAAAGAACTCCAGCACGATGCGGGCGCCAAAGATGAACGTGAAGAACATCCCCACGAGCATGCCGCGGGGGGTATCGGCTCCCCAGCGCTGATACAGTCGCCACAGCAGCACGAAGATGAGGAAGTAGCAGATCGACTCGTAGAGCTGCACGGGATGAAGCGGAATGGCTTCGATGTCGGGGCGCACACGGGCAGCACGCTCGAAGACGACGCCCCAGGGCAGATCGGTGGGCACCCCCAGAATCTCGGAGTTGAAGAAGTTGCCAAGCCGGATGAGGCTGCCGGTGAGGGCCACCGGAGCGGCCAGGCGGTCGAGAAGCCACAGGAAGGGTTGGTCCTCGCGCCGCCGGCAGTAGATCCAGATTGCCAGAACAACCCCGATGAGTCCCCCATGACTGGCGAGTCCGCCCCGCTGGATCATGGGAATTTCGACGGGGTTGCTGAAATAGTATTCCGGTGCGTAGAAGAGGATGTGCCCGAGGCGGGCGCCGATGATAGTGCCGCCCAGCAGGTAGAACAGCAGAAAGTCCAGGTCCTGCTCCGGCTTCTCCTCCCGTCGGAAGACGTGCCGCATCAGGTAGAACCCGATCAGGAATCCCGTCGCGAAGAGCAGGCCGTACCAGCGCGGCCTCAAGGGACCTAGCTGAAAAATCGTCGGGTCGACGTCCCAGTAGATCTGTAGGAGCATGTAAACGGTGGGGGCAAAGTCAGCAGTTCGACACTGTACCAAGCGATTCGGGCGCGGCGCGTTCAAGGCTTCGCTCAACCTTTACACACCGGCCTTTCAATCCCGGAAACCTCATTGATTTAGATTCGATCTAAATAGCCAGCAGCATCCGCCATTTGCTCTCTGGCCTCGCCCCATGCCCTCTACGTCGTCCGAGAAGACTTCTCCTCTCTTTGCTACCGACCACGGCTCCGCGGAGTACACGTCTCAAGGTGATGTGCGGCTCATGCTTGGGGGCACGCACTGGACCCTCCCACCGTCGGATGTGCCATCCCTGCGGTCGACCACGCGGTCGCTGGCGAGCGAAGTGTACCACTGCGAGCGCGACTGTCGTTGGCAGTTGCGCGTAGAGGGTCATCCAACAGTTGTGCTCGATTCCGACGAAGTGTTGCGCCTCGACGCGCTGCTCGACGGCGTCGTGGCGATGCTGGAGCTTGGCACAATTCTCGAGCACGCCTCAATTTCGCGCCCCACCGTGGCAGATCCTCGTCAGTGAGAGGAAGGAAGAGGCACACCTGTGGAGTGTAGGTGTGTCCCCTCCGCTCTGAGCTCTCCCCGCCTTCCCCCGACCCGTCTCCGTCGGTCTTCACGTCCCTACATCTGTCGCGGCGCGGAGATGCCGAGCACGGTAAGTCCGTTTTTGAGCACAGTCTTTGCGGCGAGCGCGAGCCGCATGCGAGCGGAGGCCAACGCGTCCTCTTCGCCGATGATGCGGCAATTGTCGTAGAACTGCGAGAAGGCCGTCGCCACGTCGCGCAGGTAGTTGGGGACGAAATGCGGCGCGCGGTTGTCCGCGGCGTTCTGTAGTGCCTGTGGAAAGCGGAGCAGCTCCTTGATGAGGGCGATTTCGTCCTCGTGGATCAGCAGAGAGAGGTCGGCGTCCGCATCGTGGGAGAAGCCCACCTCCTCGGCCTTGTCGAGAATGGAGCAGATGCGGGCGTGGGCGTACTGGAGGTAGAACACCGGGTTCTTCTCGCTTTCTTCCTCCGCCAGCTCCAGGTCAAAGTTGAGGTGCGTGTCGGGCGAGCGCATGAGGAAGAAGAACCGCGTCACGTCCGCTCCTACCTGGTCGATGAGGTCGTCGAGCGTTACGTAGTTGGCGCGGCGCGTGCTCATCTTCACCGGCTCGCCGCCCCTCACGAGCGTGACAAACTGGTAGAGCACCACGTCGACCTTGTCCTTGTCGTATCCGAGCGCGCCCAGTGCATTGAGAACATCCGGGTAGGCCGCGTGGTGGTCGGCCCCGAAGACATCGATCATCAGGTCGTACCCGCGCTCGAACTTGGTGGTGTGGTACGCGATGTCGGGCGTGCGGTACGTGGGCTCACCGCTCTGCTTCACGAGCACGGTGTCGTCGTCCTTCCCGAACTCGGTGGTCTTCAGCCAGAGGGCGCCGTCGGCCTCGTAGGTGAGGCCCGCATCGGTCAGGCCGTCGAGCACAGCCTCCACGGTCCCGTCGTCGTGCAGGGCCTGCTCGTTGGCGTAGCCGTCCATCTCGACGCTGAGGCGACGGAGCGTCTGCTCAATGTCGGCGAAGAGGGCCTCCTCCGCAGCCTCGCGGAACGGCGTCAGGTCGTCGGTGGAGAGGAGGGCGTCCCCGCGCTCCTCGTACAGCTCCTCCGCAATGTCGATGATGTACTGCCCGAGGTACCCATCCTCGGGAAACGTCTCGGGCACCTCCACGGTGGTGCCGTCGTCGAGCGTCCGTGTCGTAGTGGGTACCCCCCCCGCGAGTGCCTCGTAGCGGGTACGCACCGACTGGGCGAGCACCCGCATTTGCCGCCCGGCATCGTTGTAGTAGTACTCGCGCGTGACGTCGTAGCCGGTCCAGTCGAGCAGGTTGGCGATGGTGTCGCCGAGCACCGCGTTGCGGCCGTGGCCCACGTTGAGCGGGCCGGTGGGGTTGGCGCTCACGTACTCCACGAGGGCCGACTGCCCGGCCCCCACGTCCGTCTGTCCGAACGTGTCGCCTTCGGCCAAGAGGTCGGCGAGGCCGTCGAACAGGTAGTCCTGCGCGAACCGGAAATTGATAAATCCGGGCCCGGCCACCTCCACGCTCCGGATGCGCGACGGATCGACTTGCTCCCGCAGCCGCTCGGCGAGCCTCTCGGCAATGGACCGCGGGTTGTCGCCGAGCACGCTGGCGAGCCGGAGGGCCGTATTTGTGGCGAGGTCGCCGTGCTCGGGGCGGTCCGGCTCCTCAAGTTCAATCTCGAAGTCGTCCGGCACGTCGCCCAGGGCATCGAGCACAGAGCGGATCTGGGGTCGGAGGTAATTCTTCATGGAGGGGTGCGATGCGTGGAACGGCCCGACAGTGAATTTCCAAGCTACGGATCCTGGCGGTGCTCCGAAATGGACATCGTGCCGTTTCGACGGGTTTTTGTGGGCGCGACGGATCGAGGGGCTGGCTCCGGGGCAAAGGGCGCCGATTCGAGGCCGCTGTTGGCAGCACCACTTTGCTCTGCTGACCCTCTTCACGTGGAAGTAATAATTTGGGCGACGTAGAGGTTTTCATCGCAGAGACAGATTTCGCTCATTGCCGCTTGACTGTGCCCGTGTCCCGGATCGTTTAGCTTGCCGGTCTTTTCGTTGGATTGCTGCTCGTCGTGCTCGGCTGTGCGCAGGGGCTCCAGAGAAAATTCCCAACTGGATCTCCGTCGGGAACCACACAGGGGACGGATCACACAGCTCGTCTTGAAGAGCCGGGCCGGATTCTGGTCGATTCGCTCCCGTCGGGGGCCGATTCCCTCGCTACTGCCAGAGGGGCAAGGTCAAAGGCGTTCGGGGCGGCCGAGGTCGACCCAAGGATGTTGTTGTATACGTGGCCGCCGGCGGGGACGAACACGCCCGTCTTCACCCTGCCGGACAGTGGATCCTGGGATGATCTGGCGTCCAAAGCCGTAACGGAACGCAACGATTTGGGCCGCCAGGCGGTTGGTACGGGGCATTGCATTCCTGAGTCTCACACGCCGCCCCGGCATGCCCGTTCATTCCTTCGACGCCCTTGACCGCTCCGAAAAAATGCCCGGCTATCTCGGGGCTTTCCTGCACGGCGAAAACATGACCGTCACCAACTGGGAGGTGGAGGCCGGGGCCACATTTCCCGCGCACAGTCATTCCCACGAGCAGATCTCCGTCGTGGTGGAGGGCGAGTTTGAACTCACGCTGGATGGCGAGACCGAGGTGCTGCGTCCGGGCCGAGTCGCCGTCATTCCGCCCGAGACGCCGCATTCGGGGCGCGCCGTCACCGCGTGCGAGATCATTGACGTTTTCAGTCCGGTGCGGGAGGACTACCAGTAGGGGCGGCGTAGCGGCAGCACGCGAGTAGCCAGGACGGAGCCGGTTGGCCCCCGTCCCCGCCGTCCGCAGCCAGTGCTCCACAAAGTAGCGGTCCTCTACTTCACGACCGTCAGTCGCTGGGTGTGAACCTGACCGGCGGCCTGGAGGCGGAGCAGGTACGTGCCGTTCGGAAGCCGGTTGGTCCGCAGTCGAACCTCCGCGCGCCCAGCGTTCCGCCGTCCATCCACTGGTGTGGCGACGCGACGACCCAGTAGGTCGTACACGGCAATCTGAACTTCCGCGGCGTCAGGGAGTTCGTAGCGCACCGTGGCCTGTTCCTGGGCTGGGTTCGGGAAGGGCGTCCGAAGTGTCAGCTGCTCCGGAGGACCCAGGGTGACTGTGACCGTTTCGCTCAGCTGGCTCGACCCGTCGAGGTCTACCTGCTTGAGCCGGTAGCGGATCGTCTCGGCCTCGTAGGGCAGGCGCCGATCCGTGAACTGGTAGGATTTCGGCTCCGACGTGGTGCCGGCACCCTCCACGAACTGAACCCCGGTCCAGGAAGACGATGCCCCAGTTTGACGTTGCACCTCGAAGCCTGAATTGTTGGTCTCGCTTGCGGTCTGCCACGTCAGGCGTACTGCCTCCGGGCCGCTGCGCTGCGCCGCAAAGCGGGCTAGCTCTACGGGGATGACGCTGTCATAGGAGAACCGAGTCCGAGTGTCATCGTCCCACTCGCTCGCACTGATGTTCCAGACCTCCGTGACGACCCGCTCGAATTTCTGCGTGTTCTCGAAGGTGGTGTAGGTAAATGTGTCCCGCTCGTTATTCACCCAACCGCTTCCGGTCCAGGCTTCCGTCAGCGCCTCGGTCGGGAGGTCGTCGTTGTTTAGCATGATGGTGCGCCGTTCGTTGTTGACCCATGAACTCCCGTCCCAGATTTCCTCGAGTTCCACCGTCTCACCGCTGTTGTACGTATACTGGATCCGCGTACTGTTTTCCCAGGTACCAAACCAGTCTTCCTGAAGCTCGAGTGTAATCCGATCCTGCGAATCGTACGTTCGGTCGAAGCGCTGGCTATTGAGCCACTCCTTATTTTGACGGTCCCAGTTTTGATCGACCTGCAGAGTATTATTGCCGCTTCCGTCGTATTCGAATGTTGACCGGGATGCCTTCACCCACTCCTCGTCGGGATTCGCGCCGGTGCTGTCCCATACCTCGTTGAGTTGGGTATCAAGGTTCCCGTTGTTGTACTGAAGGTTGGCGCGGAGAGCATTCACGAAATTGCCGTCTTGCTTGAACTCCACGGTACACCGATCAAGACGGTCCGACGAGTCATACTCTGGGGTTGCACGCGCAGTGTCGCGCCAAGTCCCTGCATCCAGTTCTTCGATGATCAGGTCGGCAAGGGTATCTCCGTTGAACGTCTGGATGATTCGGGTTTGGGATTCCCACGAGTCGTCGCCGGCAGTCGCTGAGTCGACGACGGCGCTCCTGGCCCCTGAGGTCCGAGGAGAATCCTCGAGAAACGTGCAGAAGTTAAAGCTGCTCGTCCCCAACTGGGCCGAAGAGGGATGAGGGACGGCTGCGAAACCTAAGACTAGAGCGGTGACGAGCGAAAGAAGTGGGCGTGGCCGGAGTGCGGAATGAACAGAGGCAACCGTAAAAGACGTTCGGAAAAGTAACGTACGCAACATAGGGACGCGGGGATCTGTGAGACGAGGGGAGAGATGCGGGTCCAGTGCCGTCGCCAAGAAAGAGTTGCAAATCTTGCGACCGCGCTTCAACACTATTAAACACAAGATGAAAAAAAAGTGTACGGATCGGAAGCATCGACCGGGCGCTGTTTGTTAAAGTATGACTAAAATAAAAATTCCGAGGGGGTCCTGAGAAGACCCATTTGGCTGCTTGATGAAACAGGCCCGGGAACTGAGAATCGAGACTGCCTCTAAACCTACGCCAGCCCGTGTGAATTAGTCTCCCCATTGCCGCTTTCGCTCGAACACTGCACACCGCCGATGCCTGACCTTTTCGACGAGCAGGCCGAGCAGGCGCGACAGGAGCGCGCCCCGCTCGCCGATCGCATGCGGCCCCGTACGCTCGACGAGTTCGTGGGGCAGGAGCACTTCATTGGGGAGGGCAAGCTCTTGCGCCGTGCCATTGAGGCCGATCGCATCACGTCGGTGCTCTTCTACGGCCCCCCCGGCACGGGCAAGACCACCCTCGCCCGCATCATCGCCCACACCACCGAGGCGCACTTTACCTCGCTGAACGCGGTCCTGAGCGGCGTCAACGACATCCGCGAGGCGATCCAGAAGGCGAAGAATCGCCTCAAGCACCACCAGACGCGCACCATCCTCTTCATCGACGAGGTGCACCGTTTTAACACGGCGCAGCAGGACGCCCTGCTGCCGCACGTGGAGGATGGTACCGTCACCTTCATCGGGGCCACGACGGAGAATCCGTATTTCGAGGTCAACGACGCGCTGGTGAGCCGCTCGCGCCTCTTTGAGCTGGAGCCGCTGGAGGAGCCGCACCTGCGGCAGGTGGCGGCCATGGCGCTGACCGACGCGGAGCGCGGCTACGGCGACCGCGACGTAGAGATCACGGAGGAGGCCCTGGATCACCTCATCGACACGGCCAACGGCGACGCCCGGTCGGTGCTCAACGCCTTGGAGCTGGCCGTGGAGACCACCGACCCCGACGCCGAGGGGACCGTCTACATCGACCTGAGCGTGGCGGAGGACTCCATTCAGCAGCGGGCGGTGCTCTACGACAAGGAGGGAGACGCCCACTTTGACACGATCAGCGCCTTCATCAAGAGCCTGCGCGGGTCCGATCCCGACGCGGCCCTCTACTGGCTCGCCCGTATGCTCTACGCGGGGGAAGAGCCCCGCTTCATCCTGCGCCGCATGCTCATCTTCGCCGCGGAGGACGTGGGCCTGGCCGATCCGCGCGCTCTGCAGGTGGCCCAGAGCGCGGCCGAGGGCTTCGAGTACGTGGGCATGCCGGAGGGGCAGTTCCTGATCGCGGAGTGCTGCCTCTACCTCGCCACGGCGCCGAAGAGCAACACGACGTTCGCCTACTTCGACGCCCTCGACCACGTCCGCGAGGAGCAGACGGAGGACATCCCCCAGCACCTCAAAGACCCGAGCCGCGACAAGGAGGGCCTAGGCCACGGCGACGGCTACAAGTACCCCCACGCCTACCGCGAGCACTATACGCCCCAGCAGTACCTCCCGAACGAGATGCAGGGCACCTATTTCTACGATCCCAGTGGGCAGGGCTACGAGGCAGCCGTGGCCGAGCGGTTGGAACAGTGGCGAGAGCGAGACCTCGACGAGGAAATCGTCAAACGGGCGCAGAAGTACGCCGAGGAGGCAAAGGAGGAGTCATGAGCCCAGAGTCCCGCGGCTTGGCGTCTCCACCACTTCGTGACGAGAGTTGAACGTCTGTGGCGGGCTCGAAACCCCTCTCGCCGTCCGAGATTCAACGGATTGTCTTATTCAGACAGGCTGCCGCTCCGGCAGTCCATTCGTCCATCTTCGTTCAGAATCGCCGCACGCACATGCGTCACACGGACGTGCGCAGTTGTTACTTCTCGTCCACCCTTCGGGTCCTCACTGCGCCGGTGTGTCTCTGTTCGTGTTTGTGTTGTGTGGCGGCGTCCTGTCGCTGAGAGCGAAGATGCTTGGCTCGGCGTCTCTGCGGTAGCCGGGTCCTTCCGTCACTCTGAACTCCCTGAGGCCCCTCGGGACTGAACTGTATCTGAGGCCGCTGGGGTTGCTCCAAGTGTGACGTACGGGTTGTCCCCTCACCGTCCGATGTGTGGCAGGAAAAACCCCCGTGGAGTCGGTTCCCTTCCGGCCGTTCGTCTCAGCTGTTTGTACCCCCCCTTGCAGAGCCGGCGCACCCCGGTTGCGGCCAAATATTCCCCGTGCCCCGTGTTCTTCTCCAATCCATTAACCGGCCAAAAACCCCCAACACTCAAACTCTTCAACACCCGACACCCCTCAACCCAAAGCCCTCAATCCAAAACCAACGACCAACCATGAGCAACTACGCAGACCCCGATGTTCTCGTCTCCACCGACTGGGCGGCCGAGCATCATGACGATCCCGACGTGCAATTTGTCGAGGTCGACGTGGACACCTCCGCCTACGCGGAGGGCCACATTCCCGGCGCCGTCGGCTGGAACTGGGAAACGCAGCTGGCCGATACGCAGACGCGCGACCTGGCCTCGAAAGAAGACTTTCAGGCGCTCCTTCGCGAGTCGGGCATCGACGACGACACGACGATCGTCCTCTATGGCGACAACGACAACTGGTTTGCCGCCTGGGCCTTCTGGCA